>NZ_JCAFTE010000004.1:0-267389 GCF_059369975.1 Stenotrophomonas sp. YJH_SMC_32
GCTGCCACCGCCGATGTCCCTTCATCCACGCATGACGTGGATCTACTCAACGGCACCGGCTGCGGGCGCTGATCGACGCAGTTGAGCCACGCCACGCGTGGCTGCCACCGCCGATGTCCCTTCATCCACGCAGGGCGTGGATCTACTCGGGCGCATGCCAGATCCGCTGCCACATCGCCGCCAGCCGGCGCCCGGCATCAGCGCGCGCGGCCGGGCTGCTGTAGTCCGCCCGCACCTGCTCGGGCACGATCGCCCGCCATTGCCCGTCCGCCTGCTCGGCGACGACGAAGTTGAAGGTGTAGTCCGGTTCCAGCCCCATGCGCAGATCGCTCAGCACAAGCCTTCCGTCCACGACCTGCGCACGCATGAAGCCACGGTTGAACCATTGCAGCTGCTGCACCGCCGGGATGGCCCGCGCTTCGCGCAAGGCCTGCACGTTGGACGCATGACCTTCGAACCGCATCGGCCCATGGTCGGCCACCAGTGAGCGATCACCCACCACGTAGCCATTGGGCGTCATCGCCACCACCCGCCACAGCAGCGTATTGAACGGCATCGGCACCGAGAAGCGCGGCGCGCCACCCAGGCCCATCGCCGCCAGGCTCTGCTGGGCGGCCCGATCGACCTGCGCCTTGGCGATCAGCCCCCAGCCCAGGTAGCCACTGCTGAACAGCAACGCCGCGCCCAGCACCTTGCCCGCCCAGGGCCGCGCACGACCGAACCAGGCCAGCACGCAGCCCAGCAGCAGCCACACCGTGTAGCCAGGGTCGATGATGAAGACGCTGGAGCCCATGGTTGGGTGTGGCCGCAGCGGCCACCACAACTGGGTACCGTAGACGGTGAACGCATCCAGCACGGGATGGGTAACCAGCGCCAGCTGGATCGCCCAGAACCAGCGCAGCGGTGACTGCGCGACGCGACCATTGCCGAAGCGCTTGAGCAACCACCAGATCAGTGCGGCCACCCAGGGCAGCACCAGCAGCGAATGGCTGAAGCTGCGGTGTTCGGTCATGTTCGCCAACGGGTCGGCCGCAGTGAAGCCAAGCCACAGGGCGTCGAGGTCCGGCAGGGTGCCGAGCGCGGCACCGGCCAGCAGGGCCGCGCGGCGATGGCCGGGCGGAGCGATGGCAGCAGCGACGGCGCCACCGAGCACGATCTGGGTCAATGAATCCATGGGCCGATGCTAGCGGCTTGCGCGCGGTGTATGTAGAGCCGAGCCCATGCTCTGCTGCTCTTCGTTGCGCGTAACGACAGCCGAGCATGGACTCGGCTCTACAGCGGGACACACGCGGGCTATGCCGCCTGCGACAACCGCGCGCCCGGCAGCTCCACCAGCGTCTGGCCGTTGTGGTCCAGCAGGCGCAGCGCGCCGTCGTGGTCTTCGACCAGCGCGGTCAGGCTTTCCACCCAATCCCCATCGTTGGCATAGACCAGGCCATCGCGTTCGACCAGCGCGGCGCGGTGGATATGCCCGCAGACGATACCGTCCAGGCCGCGCCGGCGCACGTCGTCCAGGCCGGCCTGCACGAAGCGCTCGATGTAGCGTTCAGCCGCACCACTGCGCTTCTTCAGGAACTCCGATAGCGACCAGTAGCGCATGCCAAGCTGGCGGCGCACCGCGTTCAATGCCTGGTTGCCGGTGAGGATGCGGTAATACAGCCAGTCACCGAACTTTTCCTGCAGGCCGCCGAAGTGGGTCACGCCGTCGTAGTCGTCGCCGTGCGCGACCAGCAGCCGGCGGCCATCGGCGGTCACGTGGATGGCGCGGCGGCGCACCTGCATCGCCGGCAGCATCAGCCCGCACACCTGGCGCAGCGATGCATCGTGGTTGCCGGGGATGTAGATGATCTCGGTGCCAGCGCGACGCAATGCGTGCAGCGCCTGGATGACCTCGCTGTGCGACTGCCGCCAGTTGGCACGGCGGTGCGCCATCCACCACAGGTCGATGATGTCGCCGACCAGGTACAGCCGTTCACAGCGCAGTTGCGAGAGAAAGCGCGCCAGCTCGGTGGCATGGCAGTGACGTGATCCCAGGTGCACGTCGGAGACGAACACTGCGCGCCGGTGCGGCGACAGGTTCGCCAGCGTGCTCATGCCGGCGTCCCCGCGTCGCGCAGGTAACGTTTGCGCTTGTTCGGCCGGATCGCACACAGGTCCACCTCGATCAGGCCGTCGATCGAATCGCTGAAGTCCGGATCCACCCCGAAGGCGAGGAAGCGCGCGCCGCCCGGTTCGCACAGATCGGTGTACTGGCGATACAGCGTGGGTACGCCGGTACCGAGTGCAGCCAGGTTGGCCTTGAGCACGTCGAACGCGGCGCCTGCATCCAGCTCACCGAAACTGGGCGGTGCGGCAAAGTACTGGAACGGCCGGTTCGATTCGGCCATGCCGGCGGTGCCGCTGTAATAGCGCTGGTAGTACGCCACCAGCTGCTCGCGCGCATCGCGCGGCAGCGCCGCACTGATCGACACCGCGCCGAACAGGTAGCGGATCCCCGGCCGGCACTGCAGGTAGGCACCGATGCCCTGCCACAGGTAATCCAGGCTGCGGCTGCCCCAGTAGTCGGGCACCACGAAGCTGCGGCCCAGTTCCAGGCCTTCGGCGATGTGGCTGATGGCGTCGTCGGAATAGCGGAACAACGACGCACTGTAGAGGCCGGACAGGCCGTGCCGGGCCAACGCGTGGGCACCACGCATGATCCGGTACGCGCCAGCGATGCGCTGCGCGGCGGCGTCCCAGATCACGATGTGCTCGTACTGCGGGTCGTAGTTGTCGAGGTCACGGCTGCGGCCGGTGCCCTCACCCACCTGGCGGAAGGTCAGTTCGCGCAGGCGGCCCAGTTCCAGCAGCAGTGGCGAATCGGCAGTGCAGGTGGCCAGCAGGATCTGCTTGCCGTCGGCGGTCTGGCCCAGCTGGGTGGCGGCAGCGATTCCAGCGGCGACCTGCGAAGGTGGCACCGGGGCGGCCAGCGGCTCAGGGCCTGCGCACGCAGCGGCATTGCCGGCCGCGCCGTTGCGGCCCAGCGCGTACAGCGCGCGGCGTACCGCCAGCAGCTGTGCACCCGGGTCGCCGCCGTCGCCCAGCCGCATCGGCTCGCCGATGCTCAACCGCAGTGGGCGGCCACGACGGGTGAACATCTCGCGCGCCAGCAGCGCGGTACCGGCCGGCTTGAACAGGGTCGAGGCGCCATAGAACAGTGCCGAGTTGCGCGCTTCCACCCGCACCGGCAGCACCGGCGCGCCGGCCGCGCGGGCAAAGCGGACAAATCCCCGCTGCCAGCGGCCATCGCGGATGCCGCGCAGCGACAGGCGCGAGACCTCGCCAGCCGGGAACACGATCACGCACTGCTCGGCGGCCAACGCCTGCTCCACCGCATGCAGGCTGCCGCGCTGCGCCTTGCCGCCCAGGATGCGCACCGGCAACAGCAGATCCTGCAGCGGCGCGATCGCCCCCAGCAGGTCGTTGGCCACGATCCGCACATCGCGGCGGATACGGCCGACCGCGTCCAGCAGGGCCAATGCGTCCAGAGCCCCGGAAGGGTGGTTGGCGACGATCAGCAGGCGGCCGGTGGCCGGAATCTTCGCCAGCGCGGCCGGATCCACCTGGTACTGGCCGCCGATGAACTCCAGGCCGGCGGCGACGAAACCGAAGCCGCGCAGGCCTGAGCTGCGCTGCAGGAAGGCTTCGATCTGGTCCAGGCGCGACCAGCGGCCGACGCTGCGCAGCAACGGCCGCGCCAATTGGCCGCGACGGCCATGGAACCAATCGGGGAAACGTTGCTGGAGACGCTGTTCGAGTTCCTGCATGGCGGATCCACTGATGCCCGGCGGCCGGATTGGCCGACAGCCTGCGCCCGGCAGGCGGCAGCCAGATGGCGGTTTCGGGGCAGAACGATGACGGCCGGCTCCCTTGACGGCCGGGTCGCGGCCTGCGCGGTCGGGGGTTGGGCAGCCCCGTCTGTTGTTGTCACGCTGGTGGAACACTGGGCCTCGAGGCTGGCCCCCAATCCCGTCGTGACGGCCCCTGCCGGGCCTACGCGGGCTTAACCACCGGCAACCGGTACCGGTTCACAATGCACAGGCGGCGCACCCCGTGTATCATGCGCGCCCATCTTTCCATCCGAATCAAGGGATATTACGCCTGATGTCCAGCTATCTCTTCACCTCCGAGTCGGTCTCCGAAGGCCATCCGGACAAGGTTGCCGACCAGATCTCCGATGCGGTGCTGGACGCGATCCTGACCCAGGACCAGCGCGCCCGCGTGGCCTGCGAGACCATGGTCAAGACCGGCGTTGCCATCGTGGCCGGTGAAATCACCACCAGCGCCTGGATCGACCTGGAAGCGCTGACCCGCAAGGTCATCACGGACATCGGCTACGACAGCTCCGACGTCGGCTTCGACGGCGCCACCTGCGGCGTGCTGAACCTGATCGGCAAGCAGTCGCCGCACATCGCCCAGGGCGTGGACCGCAAGAAGCCGGAAGAAATGGGCGCTGGCGACCAGGGCCTGATGTTCGGCTATGCCACCAACGAGACCGACAGCTACATGCCGGCCGCGATCCACCTGTCGCACCGCCTGGTCGAGCAGCAGGCCAAGATCCGCAAGAAGAAGAACTCGCCGCTGTCGTGGCTGCGCCCGGACGCCAAGAGCCAGGTCACCCTGCGCTATGAAAACGGCGTGGTCTCGGCCATCGACGCCGTGGTCCTGTCGACCCAGCACGCCCCGGGCATCAAGCAGAAGGACCTCATCGAGGCCGTCCGCGAAGAGATCATCAAGCCGGTGCTGCCGGCCAAGTGGCTGCACAAGGGCACCAAGTTCCACATCAACCCGACCGGCAAGTTCGAGATCGGCGGCCCGGTGGGCGACTGCGGCCTGACCGGCCGCAAGATCATCGTCGACACCTACGGCGGCTGGGCCCGTCACGGTGGTGGCGCGTTCTCCGGCAAGGACCCGTCCAAGGTCGACCGCTCGGCCGCCTACGCGGCCCGCTACGTCGCCAAGAACGTGGTTGCCGCCGGCCTGGCCGACCGTTGCGAAGTGCAGGTCTCCTACGCCATCGGCGTGGCTGAGCCGACCTCGATCTCGGTCACCACCTTCGGCACCGGCAAGATCAGCGACGACAAGATCGAGAAGCTGATCCGCAAGCACTTCGACCTGCGCCCGTACGGCATCATCAAGATGCTGGACCTGATCCACCCGATGTACCAGCAGACCGCGGCCTATGGCCACTTCGGCCGCAAGCCGAAGGAGTTCAGCTACCTCAACGGCGAAGGCGAGACCGTCAACGCCACGGCCTTCTCCTGGGAGAAGACCGACCGCGCCGCCGCCCTGCGCGCCGATGCGAAGCTGAAGTAAGCAACACGAAGGGCCGCGCAAGCGGCCCTTCTGCTTCTGGTAGAGCCGGCCGCTGGCCGGCTTTTTCATGGCCTCCGGAAACAACCGCGTGGTCGCCGGCCAGCGGCCGGCACTACCGGTTGCCGATACAATCGCCGCATGTCGACCGAACTGAAAACCCACCAGCTGTCCATGACCGTGCTGATGTCGCCGGAAATGGCCAATTTCTCCGGCAAGGTCCATGGTGGCGCCATCCTGCGCCTGCTTGACCAGGTGGCCTACGCCTGCGCCAGCCGCTATGCCGGCAGCTACGTGGTCACCCTGTCGGTGGACCAGGTGATGTTCCGCCAGCCCATCGCGGTGGGCGAGCTGGTCACCTTCCTGGCCTCGGTGAACTACACCGGCACCTCATCGATGGAGATCGGCATCAAGGTGGTGGCCGAGGACATCCTCAAGCGCAGCGTGCGCCACGCCAACAGCTGCTTCTTCACGATGGTCGCAGTGGATGAAGAAGGCCGGCCGACGCCTGTCCCGCCCTTGCAGCCGGCAACGTCCGACGAAAAGCGCCGCCAGGCCGCAGCACAGATCCGCCGCCAGTTGCGCCAGGAAATGGAGCAGCGCCACCTGGAACTGCTGGCGTCGAACCCGCCGTCGCCGGAGGAATGAGGTAGTGCCGGCCGCTGGCCGGCAACCTCGCGCGTGCTGCCAAACATCATGAGGTTGCCGGCCAGCGGCCGGCACTACCCTTTCGAATTCGCCGGACCATGCCCGGTGGATGCGGATCAACCGGTGTTCTGCACACCCTGCGAAACGCCGTTCACGCACGCCACCAGCGCGCGCAGCAGATCGTCATCCTCGCGCCCGCTGGCCCGCCAGCGCTGCAGCAGTTCCACCTGCAGCACGCTGATCGGATCGACGTAGGGATTGCGCAGGCGGATCGACAGCGCCAGCCGCGCGTCGTGGTCCAGCAGCGTCTTCTGGTCCATCAACGCCAGCAGCCAGCGCCGGGTGAGCTCCAGTTCGCGCTGCACCTGCGGGAAGAAGCGCTCATGCAGTTCACCCGACAACAGCGAGAACTGCTCGGCGATGGTGATATCGCCCTTGGACAGCACCATCGCGATGTCATCCAGGAAGGTGCGGAAGAACGGCCAGTCCCGCGCCATATCGCGCAGGGTCTGTTCGTGGCCGGCATCGACCGCGGCCTGCAGGCCACTGCCCACGCCGTACCAGCCGGGAATCACCGCACGCGCCTGGCTCCAGGCGAACACCCAGGGAATCGCACGCAGGTTGCCCAGCGCTGCGTCCTGGCCGAGCCGGCGCGACGGCCGCGAGCCCAGCGTCATCCGCTCGATCACGTCGATCGGCGTGGCGGTACGGAAATAATCCATGAAACCGGCCTGGCCAACGAACCCGCGATACA
Organism: Stenotrophomonas sp. YJH_SMC_32; assembly: GCF_059369975.1. Lineage (NCBI taxonomy): Bacteria > Pseudomonadati > Pseudomonadota > Gammaproteobacteria > Lysobacterales > Lysobacteraceae > Stenotrophomonas > Stenotrophomonas sp. YJH_SMC_32. The sequence continues at coordinate 6,755 of NZ_JCAFTE010000004.1, forward strand.
CCTCGCTGCTGGCCGCAGCCACCGCATCCATCACCGGCCGCCACGCATCCTCGCGCGGTTCGGCGGCACGCGGGCGCAGGCTGGCGCGCAGCACTGCACCGGTAGCCTGCTCCAGCGAGCGCAGGGCCAGCGCGCGGATGCCGTACTTGCGATGGATCACCTCGCCCTGCTCGGTCACCCGCAGGCGGCCATCGATGCTGCCGCGTGGCGACGCATCCACGGCGTGGGTGGTCTTGCCACCACCACGGCTGATCGAGCCGCCCCGGCCATGGAAGAAGGTCAGGCGGATGCCGGCCTCGGCCGCCACCTCCAGCAGTTCCACCTGCGCGCGCTGAAGGCCCCAACGCGAAGCAGCAATGCCACCATCCTTGCTGCTGTCCGAATAGCCCAGCATCACCATCTGAACATCATCGCGTGCACGCAGGTGCGCGCGGTACACCGGATCCTCCAGCAGGTCGCGCAGCGTGGCGGTGCCGCGCTTGAGGTCGTCCACAGTTTCAAACAGCGGCGCGATATCGAGCGGCACGCCGCCATCGGCATCGACCAGGCCACCACGCCGCGCCAGCGCCAGCACCGCCAGCACGTCGCTGCGGTCGTGCGCCATCGAAATGATGTAACTGCCCAGTGCATCGCCGCCATGCCGCGCACGGGCATCGGCCAATGCAGCGAACACGGCGTCCAGCCGCCGGTTGCCTTCGTCGTCGCCTTTCGGCAACGGCACCTCGCCACTGGCATGCGGTGCCAGCAGGCGCGCGCGGCCCAAGGCATCCAGGCCCTCCCACGCCGGGTCGCCGCCCAGCACCGCCGCCAGCGCGCGCGCATGCACGCTCGATTCCTGACGCACGTCCAACCGCGCCAGATGGAAGCCGAACGTCTTCACCCGCCACAACAGCCGCTGCACGGCGAAGCCGCCAGCGTGTTCGCCGCGATTGGCGCGCAAACTGTCGAGGATCAGCTGCAGGTCGTCGATCAGTTCATCCGGGCCGGCGTAAGCGCCCTCGCCGTCTTCCAGCGTGGCCTGCAGGCGCGCGCGCATGCGATCGTTGAGCAGGCGGTAGGGCATGTCGGCATGGCGCGGGCGCGACTGTACCTGCGGCAGCAGCTGCTGGTAGTGCGCCACGCGCGCATGCAGCGCATCGCTCACCCCCACCCGCTCGGTGGACTGGCTGAGCAGGCTGGCCAGCTGCAGCAGTTCCTTCTGATAGCGCGCCAGTACCGCCTGCCGCTGCGCATCCAGCGTAGTGCAGATGGTGTGGGCATCCACGTTCGGGTTGCCGTCCATGTCCCCGCCCACCCACGTACCGAAGCGCAGCAGGCGCGGCAGTGGCAGCTCTTCACCATAGGTATCGCGCAGCGCCTGCTGCAGCGATTCGTACAGCACCGGAATCACGCGGTACAGCACCTGCACCAGATAGAAGCCGACGTGCTCGCGCTCGTCATCGACGGTGGGCCGCACCGGCGAGGAATCGGTGGTCTGCCACGACGCGGTCAGCGCCATGCGGAAGCGCGCAGCATCGGCGGCCGCTTCCCCCGGCGTGCGCTGGCCGTCGAGGTTGTCGACCAGGCTGGCCACCATCAGCTGCTCTTTCTCCAGCAGCGCACGGCGCACCGCTTCGGTCGGGTGCGCGGTAAACACCGGTTCGATGTCGATGCGCGGCAGCCACTGCGCCAGCTCGTCCAGGCCCACGCCCTGCGCCTTCAGGTGCTGCAGCGCATCCTGCAGGCCGTCGGGCTGCGCCCCTGCGGTACCGGCACGCTGGTAGTCACGGCGGCGGCGGATGCGATGCACGCGCTCGGCAATGTTGACCACCTGGAAGTAGGTGCTGAAGGCCCGCACCATGGTCTCGGCCTGCTGCGGCGTGCGCCCGGCCAGCCCTTCGGCCAGCTCCGACAGCGGCGCCTGGTTCTCGCGACGGGCGATGGCGCGGGTGCGCACGTCCTCGACCTCGTCGAGGAAGGCCGCCGATACCTGCTCGACCAGCAGGTCACCGACCAGTGCGCCGAGCCGGCGCACGTCATCGCGAAGCGGAAGATCGGGGGAAGCAAACTCGATGCTGCTGCGGTACTCGTTCATCGGCGACGCACAGGCCTCGGTCAACGGATCCAGACCCCAAGCCTAAACCAGAACGGGCAGCGTGCTGCGATGCAAAAATGGTTTCATCTGCACGCATCCCTGGCGGACGCAGCCGAGCATGGGCTCGGCTCTACAAGCGTCGTGGCGCGTGACACCGTGTATCGCCCGAGCCCACGCTCGGGCGGCGGCGCAGCCGCACAGGCGGCCGCTGTTGCAGCGGCCGCCCTCATGCAGGTATCAGCGCTTCTTCTTCGCCTTGCCCTGCTCGGCCGGGCCGATGGTCTGCTCCAGCCAGCGCTCGCTTTCGGCCAGCATGGTCATGATCGATTCGCGTGCCCGGTAGGCATGCGATTCGTTGGGCAGCATCACCAGCCGCGCGGTGCCACCCAGGCCCTTCACCGCGGCGAACATGCGTTCGCTCTGGATCGGGAACGTGCCGGAGTTGTTGTCGTCCACGCCGTGGATGAACAGGATCGGATCCTTGATCCTGTCGGCGTAATTGAACGGCGCCATCTTCTGGTAGACGTCCTGCGCCTGCCAGTAGTTGCGCTCCTCGGCCTGGAAACCGAACGGAGTAAGCGTGCGGTTGTAGGCACCGCTGCGCGCGATGCCGGCCTTGAACAGGCGGGTGTGTGCCAGCAGGTTGGCCGTCATGAACGCACCATAGGAGTGGCCACCGATGGCGATGTGATCGCGATCGGTCACGCCTCGGCGCACCACTTCATCCACCGCCGCCTGCGCATTGGCCACCAGCTGTTCGATGTAGGTGTCGTTCGGCTCCTTGTCACCCTCGCCGATGATCGGCATCGACGGGCTGGCCAGCACCACATAGCCCTTGGCCAGGAACGCCTGCGGGCCCCAGTAGCTGACCGCGTTGAAGCGGTACGGCGAATCGGTCACCTGGCTGGCCGCGGCCGCGCTCTTGAACTCGCCCGGGTAGGCCCACATCAGCAGCGGGCGCGGGCCGTCGCGCTTGGGATCGTAGCCCGGCGGCAGCAGCAGTGTCGCGGTCAGGTCGACGCCATCCTTGCGCTGGTAACGGATCTGCTCCTTCTGCACACCCTTCAGCTGCGGCAGCGGATGGGCGAAACGGGTCAGCGCGCGCGGTGCGGCACCGGCATCGGCCAGCGACTGCACGTAGAAGTTGGCCGGTTCGTCCGGGCTCTCGCGGCTCAGCAGCAGCGAATTGCCCTGGTTGTCCAGCAATGCCACCGGCAGCGAATAGCTCGGCGCCTGCGAATGGAACAGGCGCGTCGCCTTGCCCGTGGCGATGTCGAAGCGGTCCACGAACGGGCGGTCGCCTTCCGGCGAAGCGCCGGCACCGGCCAGGTACAGGCTGCTGCCTTCCGGGCTGGTCTGCAGCAGCGAGCGACCACGTTCATCGCTGGCCAGCAGCGGCCGCCCCGGATCGGCATAACGGTCCTGCGCGTCACGATCCCACAGCAGGCGCGGCTCGGCACCGGCGTTGTCCGGGGCGATCAGCCAGGTCCTGGTCCTGCGGGTCTTCCACCACGACTCGGTCAGCAGGGCCAGGTCGCCACGGCCCCAGTTGATGCCGCTCAGGCGGCTGCCAAGCTGGGCCAGGGTCACCGGCGGCTTGTCGAACGGCGCAGCCTGCATCAGCACCGCATCGCGCACCTTGGCTTCCCGGTTCGGATCACCACCGTCCTGCGCTTCGGCCCAGACCAGGGTGGCATCGGCATCACCGCGCCAGCTGATGTCGCGCACGCCGGTCACTTCGGCATCGTTGCCGGTCGGCAGGCCTTCCACCAGCGGGCGCACCGCCACGGTATGCACCAGCTTGCCGGTGGCACGCTCGATCACTTCAATGCGGCGCGGAAAACTGCTTACCGGCACCACGTAGGAGTACGGACGCTGCACCGGCTGGCGCAGCACGAAGCGGCCGTCAGGCGACACCGAGAAGCCCATGAAGATGCCGGCCGCACCGATCGCGCGGGTACTGCCATCCAGGCCGACTTCCATCGGCTGGGTAGTCGCGTAGTAATCGAACTGGCGGGCGTCGGCTTCGTTCTTCAGCAGGTCCTGGTAGGTACGGATCGACACCACGCCGCCACCCTGGCTGGTCTGCTGCACGGCAGGGCCGGTCGGGACGCCGTCGGCGGCCGGGGCCGGCCCCAGGTTGGCCGGGCGGGTGAACACCACCAGCCCGCGGCTGTCCGGCAGCCACTGGTAGCCGCTGCCGATCACCGTGTTCAAGCCGGCAACCAGGCGGCGGGCGCTGCCACCGGCCACATCCACCAGCCACAGTTCATTGGCGCCGCTGGCGGCGTCGACCTGGTTGAAGGCCAGCCACTTCTGGTCCGGCGACCACATCACACTGGCGATCGACAGCGTGGCCGGCAGGCCACTGATCTGCCGCTCCTTGCCATCGGCCACGTTCATCAGCCACAGCTTCTCACCGAAGCTGAAGCGGCTGTCGGAGAACGTGCGCGGGTTGATGCGCAGGCCGGCCAGCTTCAGTTCCGGCTGCGCCACCACCTGGATCGACGGCAGCGACGGCATCTGCATCATCGCGGCCACGTCGCGGCGCGGCGACAGGAACAGCGACGGCGCGCGCGGGGCGTCGACCACTGCCTGCAGTGCGGCCGATGGCAGTTCGTAGCCGTTGACACCCTGCGCCTGCGCCGGAGCTGGCTGCGAGGCGGCCGCCCAGGCCAGCGGGGCCACCGCCAGCAGCCCCATCGACAGGACCAGGCCGGTCCAGCGCCGTGTGCGGCGCGCGTGCATGCTCATCGTTCCACCTGTGTGATGCGTGAAAACTCCGACCTTAACAGGCCGTGCACGTGGCCCCATCTGCCGATGGTTGGGTCATGCCGATGTCACGCTGGGGCCGCGATATAATGGGGGTTCTCCCCTGCCGAGGGGCGCTGCGACCGGATCCCACGAGGCCCGGCCAGGCTCGGTAAGGTGGCTTTGTAACAACGGCGCCCGGCTAGATGCGAGCATCCGCTCGCCCACAACCGGAGCACACGAATGAACGCTGTTGCCAAGACCTTCTCCACCGAAGGTGATTACAAGATCCGCGATATCACGCTGGCCGACTGGGGCCGCAAGGAACTGGACATCGCCGAGCACGAAATGCCGGGCCTGATGTCGATCCGCCGCAAGTACCAGGCCGAGCTGCCGCTGAAGGGCGTGCGCGTGACCGGCTCGCTGCACATGACCATCCAGACCGCAGTGCTGATCGAGACCCTGAAGGACATCGGCGCCGATGTGCGCTGGGCCTCGTGCAACATCTTCTCGACCCAGGACCACGCGGCTGCCGCCATCGCCGCCACCGGCACCCCGGTGTTCGCCTGGAAGGGCGAGACCCTGGAAGAGTACTGGGACTGCACCCTGGACGCGCTGACCTTCACCCTGGCCGACGGCACCCTGACCGGCCCGGAACTGGTGGTCGACGACGGCGGTGACGTGACCCTGCTGATCCACAAGGGCTACGAGCTGGAAAACGGCAGCGACTGGGTCAACACCGCGTCCGCCTCGCACGAAGAACAGGTCATCAAGAACCTGCTCAAGCGCGTGGCCAAGGAGCGCCCGGGTTACTGGGGCCGCGTGGTCAAGGACTGGAAGGGCGTCTCCGAAGAGACCACCACCGGCGTGCACCGCCTGTACCAGCTGGCCCAGGCCGGCACCCTGCTGATCCCAGCGATCAACGTCAACGACTCGGTCACCAAGAGCAAGTTCGACAACCTGTACGGCTGCCGCGAGTCGCTGGCCGACGGCCTGAAGCGCGCGATGGACGTGATGCTGGCCGGCAAGGTGGCCGTGGTCTGCGGCTACGGCGACGTCGGCAAGGGCTGCGCGGCCTCGCTGCGTGCCTACGGCGCGCGCGTGATCGTCACCGAGATCGACCCGATCTGCGCCCTGCAGGCGGCGATGGAAGGCTATGAAGTCAACACCATCGAATCGACCCTGGGCCGTGCCGACCTGTACGTCACCACCACCGGCAACCGCGACATCATCCGCATCGAGCACCTGAGCGCGATGAAGGACCAGGCCATCGTCTGCAACATCGGCCACTTCGACAACGAGATCCAGGTCGACGCACTGGTGTCCTACCCGGGCATCAAGCACGTCAACATCAAGCCGCAGGTGGACAAGTACATCTTCCCGAACGGCAACGCGATCTTCCTGCTGGCCGAAGGCCGCCTGGTGAACCTGGGCTGCGCCACCGGCCACCCGAGCTTCGTGATGTCCAACAGCTTCGCCAACCAGACCCTGGCACAGATCGACCTGTGGGCGAACAAGGACAGCTACGAGAAGAAGGTCTACCTGCTGCCGAAGAAGCTGGACGAAGAAGTGGCCCGCCTGCACCTGGAGAAGATCGGCGTGAAGCTGACCACCCTGAGCCAGGAACAGGCCGACTACATCGGCGTGCCGGTGGAAGGCCCGTTCAAGCCGGACCACTACCGCTACTGATGCCTGTGGGGTGCCGGCCAGCGGCCGGCACTACCGGCGTACGCCGGGTCGGATCCCTTTCCGCATGAAAGGGCTCTGCCCCCGGCAACGGATGCAGACAGGACGGGCGCCTTCGGGCGCCCGTTCTGCGTTGCGGCACCCGGCAACTGATCCGCGCACCCTGTCACGGAGCACTAAGAAGCTGCTTGCTAGGCTTTACGCCCGCGTGGGCTGCCAACGGCAGGCCATGCGCCGGGACGCAGACACCAAAGGACAGGACATGCCGCGCAACCGTGAACGACTGAACCGGGCCATGAAGCCCCTGATGACCCTGTGCTGGGTGGCCCTGCTGGCCGCCTGCACCCCACCTGCCGGCGACGCCGGCGCTACGGCTCCGGCTGCGGCCAGCGGACAGGCCAGCCCCGCAGGCAAGGCCGCCGACGCGCCCGCCACGGTTGCCGACACGAGCGCTGGTTGCGCCGATGCAGCGTCGCCGGCACAGACCCTGGTCTGCAAGGACCCGACCCTGACCGGCCTGGATGCGGACATGGGCAAGGCGGTCACTGCCGCACAGGCCACGCTCGATGCAGCAGGGCAGAGCAAGCTGCACGCCGAACAGCAGCGCTGGCAGGAGCACACCCGCGACCTGTGCACCGATGCACAGTGCCTGCGTCAGGTGTACGCCGATCGCCTCAAGGTGCTGTCCGCTACGCGTGACGGCCTGGTCGATCAGGATGCATGCGAAGCCCCTGACGGCCAGCAGCAGTGCGTGGACCTGCTGGTGTTGCGCGATCCCAACAGCCAGCTGGCTAACTTCAACACGCTGCTGGGTGAGAACGGCCAGGAAGGCCGCCTGCTGGGCTGCACGGCCGCCACGAACATGGGCGGCGGCGCCAACGCCCTGCTCGCAGCCAACTGCACCCAGGAAACCTCCGCCGGCAGGCGCACCGTACAGCTGTGCAGCAACCAGATGGTTGGCCAGTTCGCCCTCGAACCGGCGCCGGCTGCCTACGGCACCCAGGCTATCCGCCAGCTGCTCGGCTTCACCCAGCAGCACTGCGCCGGCTGACAATCGCCGGGCACGCCCGGCGCTTTTCTCTCATTGAAGGACGATGACCATGGCAACGGATTCCACCCTTACGCGCGAACAGCTGTCCACGCTGTTCCTCAACACCGAGCTGGGCGGCGACACCCGCCACCTGGACCACTTCTCATACGCACAGAAAGGCGCAAGCACCTATTCGTTCGGGCTGGTGCAGTTCGATGTCGGCGGCAATCCGCAGGCCAGGCGCTTCCTGCGCGACAACGGCTTCACCGATGGTGACATCGCACTGTTGTCCCAGCAGGGCGGATTGAGCACCCAGCAGCTGGCGGCGCTCGACGCCAAGTTGCAGGCCATTCCGCAGGCCAGGATGGACGAGCTCACCAACGCCAAGCTGGACAGCGCCATCGAGCGTGTCGATCAGGCCATCGCCAAGGTGCGTGCAACCAATCCGGCCGCGGCCGATGCCATCGCCGCCAACCCGGAGTTGCAGTTGGCCATGGCGGACTATGACAACCAGTTCGGCAGCATGGGCCCGCAGTTCATCAGCTATCTGGCCGGCAATGCGGAAAAGCTGCAGGGCGGCACGGTCCAGGCCGGCAATCCGCCGACGCGCGGCGACGTGCAGAACTTCGTCGATGCCACCAAATACGGCATCCAGTCGCAGGCCGCCGTAGCCAGCCGCGATGAGCGCTTCGACCGGGCCATGGTCCAGATCGGCATCACCCCAACCCATGCTCCCTCGCACGGGTCACCGGGCACGCCTGCGGGCAACGGCGTGCTGGTCAACGGCAGCAAGGGCGATGAGGTGCAGGCCATGCAGCAGAAGCTGTCCGACCTGGGCTATATGGGCAAGGACGGCAAGCCGCTGGTGGCCGATGGCGATTTCGGCCCCGGCACCCTGGAAGCGGTCAAGCAGTTCCAGCGGGATCGCCACCTCACCGTAGACGGCAAGGCTGGCGGCACTACCCTGGCCGCACTGGATGCGGCCACGCAGCAGCGCGCACCGGCTGCCGAACCGACCATGGCCACCCCGGGCCACGCCGACAACCCGCGTTACCAGCAGGTCGTGGAAAAGCTGGAAGCACTGGAAGAACAGCGGCGCCAGGGCGGCCTGTCGCCGCTGTTCAATGACCGCAGCCAGCTCGAGAACGCCGCAGGCCAGGTGGCTTACGAGTCAAAGTTGGCCGGCATGAGCCAGGTCGATACCGTGCTGGCGCGGCCGGACAACCAGGGCGTGTTCGCGGTGCAGGGCCAGCTCGGCGATCCCGCCATGCATCGCACCTACGTGGACCTGTCGCAGGCGGTGAACCACAATCTGCAGGACAGCACGCGGCAGAGCCAGGCCCTGGACAACGAACTGTCGCAGCGGCAGACCCAGGAACAGATGCAGACGCAGCAGTCGATGTCGCGCTGATGCTGGATGCAGCCGATCGCAGCCGGGACGGGCGCCTTCGGGCGCCCGTTCTGCGTTGACGCGCGAGTCTCGGTCAAGGCAACGCCCCTGCCCCGCGCTAGGATGCGTCCATGACCCCGGCCATCAACCTGCTCAAGCGCGAGAAGATCGCCCACACCGTGCGCAGCTATGTGCACGACGCCCACGCCGAATCGTATGGCGGCGAAGCCGTCGACAAGCTCGGCCTCGACCCGGCCCAGGTCTTCAAGACCCTGCTGGCCAGCACTGAAGCACATGAACTGCTGGTGGCGATCGTGCCGGTGGCCGGCCACCTGGACCTGAAGGCGCTGGCCGAAGCGGCCGGCTGCAAGAAGTGCGAGATGGCCGCCGCCGACGCCGCGCAGCGTGCGACCGGCTACCTGGTCGGCGGCATCAGCCCGCTGGGGCAGAAGAAGCGCCTGCGCACGTTCCTGGATGCCAGCGCGCAGGTGTTGCCCACGCTGCACGTCAGCGCCGGCCGCCGTGGCCTGGAAGTGGAACTGGCGCCGGCCGACCTGCTGCGCCTGACCGCCGGCCACTACGCTGCCATCGGCAAGGCACGCTGATGCGCTGGCCGTGGTCTGCGGCACCGCCGCCCAGGCTGGAAGACGCGCAGGCCGATGTGCTGCTGCAGGACCTGCTGTCGCGCGACGCGACGCGCATCACCGACGCCGCCCGCATCGTCGCACGACTGTTCAGTGCACCGTCGCTGGACGCATTGGCCGCGCATGTGGACCTGATTGAACGTAGCTGCCACGGCATCACCCTCGGCGGCATGCTGATCAGCAACCAGGCGCATCTGGAGGCGGCCCTGAAACGGCTGCGTCACTGGCAGGCGCACGCAGGCTGCCTGTGCGCGCTCAATCCCGGCTACCCGTTCTTCGATCCGCGCCTCCTGATCGAACAAGGGCAGATGCAGCTGCTCGCGTTGCAGGAGGCCGAGGATGGTTGGGGCGATTGCCACAACGTTGCCTGCATGCACTGCGGCCAGCATTGGCAGGCCATCGACCGCGAGTACCACTACCCGTGGTGGGAATGGAAAGCTGCCTGAAGGCCAGGCAGCCAAGCATGGCGTGGCTCTACTGCGGTCCGTACACTCACGCGATGCGTGGACGACCAATATCGCTCACGGCCGCCAGTTCGCGTTGCTCTCCCAGAACTCGACAGAACGCCGGTAGGCCTCGCGGTCCAACGGCACGCCGGAACCGCCCTCTTCCACGCCCAGCGCATTGCGCATCATCGTGATCGGCGCCATCGGCACCTCTGCCGGCTCGGCGGTATAGATACAGCCGACGATGCCCCAGTCGGCCTCGATCGGCGAGCCTTCCTTCGCCAGCTGCTCGGCGCTGTACAGGATCACCACCAGATAGTTCGCACGCGGCGACTCCACGCCCTCGAACCAGCGCACCAGCACCGGCAGTTCGTCGCGATTGCGTGCCTCGTAACCACTGCGCAGCAGATGGCGGTTGGCCTCGGTGATCGGCACGGTCAGGCAGCGCGTGCTGGTCCAGTTCTCGTAGACGAACAGTTTGCAGAACGGCGCATAGCCGTCCAGTACCTTCATCGGCGCGTGCGCGTTGAGGTGCGCTTCGAACTGTTCGGCAGTGCAGTCCTGGATCGTGTTGCCACGCGGTACGCGCGGGAACAGGCGGGGACGGGCGAAATCGGTGAGAACGATGGACATGGCGCGGCGTGATCAGGGAATCCGCTGCACAGGGTACCTGCCCACGCGGCATGGAGGGCGGGATGCCGATGGTCACTGGCATCGGCACCCATGTTGGCGCACCCTGCAGGCGACCCCATGCAAGGATTGCCGGTTCATGGATGCACTACCCCGCTCCGCCCGTCGTCGCCGCTGGCCGCGCGTGCTGGCCGTGCTCCTGCTGGTCCCCCCCCCTGTTGTTCACCGCCGCCCTGCTCTGGCCGCTGTCTGCACCACCGCTGCCCCACCCCGGCAACAGTCACGTGATCGTCAACGCACGCGTGGTGGACATCGCCCGCGGCCAGGCCAGCGAACCCACCACGGTGACCGTGCGCAACGGCACCATAACCGCCATCGGTGAAGACCCGCCGGAGACCACGTTGCCGGTTCTCGATGCGGGCGGACGCTGGCTGCTGCCCGGTTTCTGGGACATGCACACCCATGCACTGCAGCTGTCACCGCAACTGCAGTTCCCGTTGATGCTGGCCAACGGCATCACCGGTACCCGCGACATGATGGACTGCCCACAGGCCACCGATCCGCTGATCGCCTGCGTGGCCGACAAGCGCCGCTGGACCGCACAGGCCATTGCCGGGCAGCAGGTTGCACCGCGCTTCGTACAGATCGCCAGCTTCTATTTTGAAGACCCGGCGCTGACGCCGGATGCAGCGGGCGAACGTGCACACGCGTACCGCGCACGCGGCGTCGATGCGTTCAAGGTCTACAACCGCCTTCGCGCCGAGACCTACCAGCGGCTGGCCAGCGAAGCGCGGCAGCTGCATCTGCCCCTGGTCGGACACCTGCCCAGGGCGGTCCCGCTGGAAGCCGCATTGCACGCGGGCCAGCGCAGCTTCGAGCACGGCCATCTGTTCGTGCGCCATTGCGTGGACAGTGCCGCCGCCTGGCGCGAAGGCTCGCTCGATGACAGGAACCCGACCGCGCTCGCCGAAGCCATGGTGGGTGACTACCAGCCCGCCCTCTGCGCCCAGGCGTTCGACCTGATGCAGGCCAGCGGTGCAGCGTTCGTACCGACCCATGTCACCCGCGAAGAGGATGCACGCGCGCGCGATCCGGCGTTCGTCGACGACCCGCGCCTGGCCTACCTGGATCCGCTCTCGCGCTGGGCATGGCGCGACGATCTGAAGGCCACCGTGGCGCGCTATCCCGGCGCGCGCGGCGAACAGGCGCTGAAGGCCTACTTCACCCATGGCCTGGCGCTCACCGGCGCCGCCCATCGGGCTGGCGTGACCGTACTGGTCGGCACCGATACCGGACTGGGTGGACTGCGTTACCACGACGAACTGCAGTGGCTGCGGCAGGCGGGGCTGAGCCAGGCCGACGTGCTGCGTGCGGCCACGCTGCAGGCCGCGCGTCATCTGCAGCTGCAGGCATCGCATGGCAGCGTCGAGGTCGGCCGGGCCGCCGACCTGGTGTTGCTCGATGGCGATCCGCTGCTGGACACCGGCAACACGCGCCGCATCCACGCCGTGCTGTTGGCCGTGCTGTTGGCCGGGCACTTGTACGACCGCCCGCGCCTGGACGCACTGTGGGCGTACGCCCGTGCACAGGCACGCTCGCCGGCGGTGATGGCGCGCCTGCTGTGGGGCTTCATCACCAGCCCGGTCAGCGCTGAGCTGTAGCAGCCTGTCCCGCGCGAGCGCCCGGCAGCGGCCACGCTTCCACATATTCGCGCACATCCATCTTGATGAAGCGATATACTGATCCACACCCGCCGCCGCCGCCCGTGCCATGACTGCCATCAGCTTCGAGTTCTATCCGCCCAAGACCGACGAACAGCGCAGCCAGCTGGATCGCGCCGCAGCCAAGCTGAAGGACTACGGCCCCGAGTACGTGTCCTGTACCTTCGGCGCTGGTGGCTCGACGCTGAGCTATACCTCCGAGACCGTGCGCCATCTCAACCAGCACCATGGCTTCGAGGCCGCACCGCATCTGTCGTGTGTCGGTGGCACCCGCCAGGAAATCCGCGAACTGCTCAAGCTGTACCGCGCCATCGGCTGCCATCGCCTGGTCGCGCTGCGCGGCGACCTGCCCTCCGGCATGGGCTTCCCCGGCGACATGCGCTATGCCGCCGAGCTGATCGAGTTCATCCGCGCCGAACACGGCGATGCGTTCCGCATCGAGGTAGGTGCCTACCCGGAGACCCACCCACAGGCCTCCGATGCATTGGCCGACCTGAAGCACTTCAAGGCCAAGATCGATGCCGGCGCCGACGCGGCGATCACCCAGTATTTCTACAACCCGGATGCGTACTTCCACTTCGTCGATGCCGTGCGCCGGCTCGGCGTACAGGTACCGATCACGCCCGGCATCATGCCGATCGCCAACTTCAGCCAGCTGCGCCGTTTCTCCGAGCAGTGCGGTGCGGAGATCCCGCGCTGGATCAGCCGCAAGATGCAGGCCTATGGCGATGACGCCGAATCGGTGCGGGCGTTCGGTACCGAAGTGGTCGCCAGGCTGTGCCAGCGCCTGGTCGAGGGCGGCGCGCCGGGCCTGCACTTCTACACCCTGAACCTGGCCAAGCCGACCACGTCGGTGCTGAAGCTGCTGCACGGCTGAAAGCACGCCATGCCACCGCGATCGGCGCTACCCTGCGTCGATGAACCGGCTTTCCTTCCTGCTGTTGCTGCTGTCATTGTGCTCGGCATCGAGCGTTGTCCATGCGCAGTCCACGCGCTTGAACCGCTGCACCGATGCGCAGGGCCAGAGCGTGTATACCGACCGGCCCTGCGACAGCGTCGGCGCCCGATCACGATTGCCACCGCCCGCGCCCACCGGCAGCACCCTGCGGCGAGACACCCTGGGGGCGCGCTGCCCACGGCGCCTTAGCGAGCTGGTGGACGCGCTGCGCATCGGCATCCTCAGCAACGATGTGAACCGGTTGTCGTCGCTGTACCTGTGGGGCGCGGTCTCCGATGCCGGTGCGCAGCGCATCCTCGGTCAACTGGAATCGCTGGCGCGGCGGCCGCTGGTAGACGTGGTACCGGTGTATCCCTCGCAGGCGCTGCCGCAATCGCAGGATGAGGATCAGAGCCCTGCGGCGCAGGTATCCGACCCGGAGCCGTCGGCCGTGCGGCATCCGGTCGGCCTGCGCCTGGAACAGACCCTGCCCGGCAGCGTGTCGCGCGCTTCGACGGTGCTGGGGTTGCGGCGTCAATACGGGTGTTTCTGGATCACGTTGTGACCGGGAGGGCTCACGCCGGCCACAACCCGCCAATCGCAGCGATACCCTGCCCACCGTGGCGACGGGCTTCGGCGATATGGCCGGCGACCATCCCACCCAACGCGTAGATCGGCAGCGACACCTGCGCGCGCAGCGCGGCGAAGGCCTCCCAGCCCAGCGGCACTGCCCCGGGGTGGCTGGCCGTGGCCTGCACCGGGCCGAGCACCACGAAGTCGCAGCCCAGCCGCTGCGCCGCCTGCAGCTGCTCCAGGTCGTGGCAGGACGCGGCGACAAGCTGCCCTTCCGGCAAGGGCCGTTCCTGCAGGTCCTGCAGCTGCTCGCTGCCCAGGTGCACACCCACGCCCAGTGCGCGTGCCAGCGCGACATCGCGGTTGACCAGCCATTGCACGCCGCGACGATGCGCGCGCACGGCCTGTTCGATCATTGCCTGCCGTTGCGGGTGTTCCGGTGGCAGGCGCAGCTGGATGCGCTGCTGGCCCGCCGCGACCGCGCGCTGCAGGCAGTCATGCCAGTGCTGCACGCCGCTGGCATCGTCAGCCGGCGCCGGCGTGATCAGGTAGCGGTCCGGTTGGCGCAGTGCGGCCACCACCGGCAGGTCGGCCGGCGGCATCGAATAGCGGCCCAGCTTGTCCTGCGCCACCCAGGTGATCGCCTGGCCTTCGCGGCCGCGCGGGGTGCCCTTCCAGCTGCGCACATGGCGCACTTCCAGGGTCAGGTGCTTGTCCGGATAGCGCTGCGGCACGTCCATCAGCCAGGGCCCGACATCGGCCTCGATGCCCAGCTCTTCGCGCAGTTCACGCGCCAGCGCCTGTTCGGAGGTCTCGCCGGATTCGCGCTTGCCGCCGGGGAACTCCCACAGGCCGGCCATGTCGCGGTTCTCGGTACGGCGGTTGAGCAGCACGCGGCCACGGGCGTCGGTGATGACGGCGGCCACGACGTGGATCGATCGGGTGGGGGAAGGCATGGGGGAAGCATGCCCAGAACAGTGCGGCCGGCGCAATCACGGATCCGGTGCAACTCCCCCGCAACAAACGAAAAGCCCCGCTTTCGCGGGGCTCTTCGGGATCAGCTCAGCTGGCCGTGGCAGTGCTTGTACTTCTTGCCACTGCCGCACGGGCACGGATCGTTGCGGCCGATCTTCGGCTCGTCGCGCTGCATCTGCGCGACGCCCTGCTGCGCAGCCTGCACCTGCGCAGCTTCCTCGTCGGCACTGTAGCCGCCCGCATCCTGGTGCTGGAACTGCGACTGGCTCAGGCGAGCCTGCGCCTGCTGCCGCTCGGCGGCCTCCAGGGCCTGCACTTCCTCGTCGCTGCGGATACGCACGCGGGCCAGCAGGGTCACCACTTCGCGCTTGACGTTCTCCAGCATGTCCGAGAACAGCTCGAAGGCTTCCTTCTTGTATTCCTGCTTGGGCTGCTTCTGCGCGTAACCACGCAGGTAGATGCCCTGGCGCAGGTAATCCATGCGCGCCAGGTGCTCCTTCCAGCTCTGGTCCAGCACGGTCAGCATCACGTGCTTCTCCAGCGCGCGCATGGTCTCTTCGCCCAGGCTGGCTTCCTTCTCGGCGAAGTGCTGGTTGACGCGCTCCTGGACCTTGCTGGCGATGGCCTCGGCGTCCAGTTCCTCATGCTGCTTGACCAGGTCGGTCAGCGACATCTGCAGGCCGAAGTCCGACTCCAGGGTCGCTTCCAGGCCACGCAGGTCCCACTGCTCGTCGATCGAGTTCGGCGGCACGAAGCGCGCAACGATGTCGAAGATCACGTCGTCACGGATGCCGTCGACGTTGTCCTTCACCGATTCGGCGTCCAGCAGCTCGTCGCGCTGGGCGTAGATCACCTTGCGCTGATCGTTGTTGACGTCGTCGAAGTCCAGCAGGTTCTTGCGGATGTCGAAGTTGTGGGCCTCGACCTTGCGCTGCGCCTTTTCGATCTGGCGGCTGACCAGGCGGTCCTCGATGACGTCGTCTTCCTTCATGCCCATCATGCGCATGGCCTTCTGCACCCAGTCGGAGGCGAAGATGCGCATCAGGTTGTCTTCCAGCGACAGGTAGAAACGGGACGAACCCGGGTCACCCTGGCGGCCCGAACGGCCGCGCAGCTGGTTGTCGATACGACGCGACTCGTGGCGCTCGGTGCCGACGATATGCAGGCCGCCAGCGGCCTTCACTGCGTCGTGGCGCTTCTGCCATTCGGCCTTGACCGCCGCCTTCTGCTCGTCGGTTGCGTCCTCGCCCAGAGCGTGGATCTCGGCTTCCAGCGAGCCGCCCAGCACGATGTCGGTACCACGACCGGCCATGTTGGTGGCGATGGTCACCGCCGCCGGGCGGCCCGCGTTGGCGACGATGGTCGCTTCGCGGTCATGCTGCTTGGCGTTGAGCACTTCGTGCTTCACGCCGGCCTTGCTCAGGTGCTCGGACAGCATTTCCGAGGTTTCGATCGAGGTGGTACCCACCAGCACCGGCTGGCCGCGCTTGGCGCACTCTTCGATGTCGGCCAGCACCGCATTGAACTTGCCCTTGCGGTTGAGGAACACCTGGTCCGGGCTGTCCTTGCGGATGGTCGGGCGGTTGGTCGGGATCACCACCACTTCCAGGCCATAGATGCTCTGGAACTCGAACGCTTCGGTATCGGCCGTACCGGTCATGCCGGACAGCTTCTTGTACATGCGGAACAGGTTCTGGAAGGTGATGCTCGCCAGCGTCTGGTTCTCGCGCTGCACCGGCACGCCTTCCTTCGCTTCCACCGCCTGGTGCAGGCCATCGGACCAGCGGCGGCCGGCCAGGGTACGGCCGGTGAATTCGTCGACGATGACCACTTCGCCATCGCGCACGATGTAGTCCACGTCACGCTGGTAGATCGCGTGCGCGCGCAGGGCGGCGTTGAGGTGGTGCACCACGGTCAGGTTCTGCGCCGCGTACAGGCCTTCGGTCTCGCCATCGAGGATGCCGGCCTCGACCAGCAGCTGCTCGGCGTGCTCCATGCCCGCTTCGGACAGGTGCACCTGCTTGCCCTTCTCGTCGACCCAGAAATCGCCTTCGCCGTCTTCCGCTTCCTGCTTGACCAGGTGCGGCACGACACGGTTGACGCGGATGTACAGCTCCGGGGAATCATCGGCCGGACCGGAGATGATCAGCGGGGTGCGCGCTTCGTCGATCAGGATGGAGTCGACTTCGTCGACGATGGCGTAGTGCAGGCCGCGCTGGTAGCGGTCGGCCTTGGACAGCGCCATGTTGTCGCGCAGGTAGTCGAAACCGAATTCGTTGTTGGTGCCGTAGGTGATGTCCGCAGCGTAGGCTTCGCGCTTGTCGCTGTGCGGCATGCCCGGGTACACCACGCCCACGCTCAGGCCCAGCCAGTTGTACAGCTTGCCCATCTGCGCGGCGTCGCGGCGGGCCAGGTAGTCGTTCACGGTGACCACGTGCACGCCCTTGCCTTCCAGCGCGTTGAGGTACACCGGCAGGGTCGCCACCAGGGTCTTGCCTTCACCGGTGCGCATTTCTGCGATCTTGCCCAGGTGAAGCACCATGCCGCCGATCAGCTGCACGTCGTAGTGGCGCATGCCCAGCACGCGGCGACCGGCTTCGCGGCAGACCGCGAACGCTTCCGGCAGCACCTTGTCCAGGGCTTCACCGCCAGCAATGCGCTGCTTGAACTCCGGCGTCTTGGCCTGAAGCTGCTCGTCGGACAGCTTCTCGATCTCCGGCTCCAGCGCATTGATCTTGGCGACGATGCGGTTGAGCTGGCGCAGCTGTCGTTCGTTACGACTGCCAAATACGCGGGTAAGCAGGCTGTTGATCATTGAAGGAACCGGGTTGGATGGACACGACGCCCGGCCTCCCCCTGGGGATCCGTCCGCCGCAAACGAAACAGGGCGCCTGGCGCCCTGTCGATGGCAACACCCATTGTAGCTTGGGACGGCCCCAAGGGGTTTCAACCCTTTGGCGGCAATGGCATCCGAACATTCCCGGTAGTGCCGGCCGCTGGCCGGCAATCTGCGATGCTGCCGAAGATCATGAGGTTGCCGGCCAGCGGCCGGCACTACCAGATCAACCACATCGGGTCAGAGCCCTTCCGCAGCGCGGAAGGGATCCGACCCGGGGATCAACCGCGGCTGACCCGCCCGACCGGCGTGTTGCCGCCGTCGCCGAGGAACTTGCGCGGGTTGACCACGTTGCCGTTCTCCCACACCTCGAAGTGCACGTGGGCACCGGTCGAACGGCCGGTGGAACCGGCCTTGGCCACTTCCTGGCCGGCACGGACCAGGTCGCCGGCCTTCACCACCAGGCGCGAATTGTGCGCGTAGCGGGTGACATAGCCATTGCCATGGTCGACATCGACGACATTTCCGTAGCCGCCCTTCACGCCGGCGAAGCTGACCACGCCCTCGGCCACGGCCATCACCGGGTCACCGACCTTTGCGTGGAAGTCCATGCCCTTGTGGGTGGCGGCGCCGCGGCCGAACGGGTCGGCACGGGTGCCGAAGCCGGAGGTCACGTAGCTGTTGCGGATCGGCATGCGCGACGGCACGGCGTTCTGCTGCAGCTGGTGGTCGAACATCAGCGATTCCATCACCGACAGCTGGCGGCCTGAAGCAGCGAAGCGCTGCTCCAGCACCTGTAAGTCGGCGTTGACGTCCTTGACCGGGATGTCGCTGGTCGGGCCGCCTGCGTCACCGTCACCGAGGCCGGGGGTCTCGTTGAAGTCGAACTCGCCGTCCTCCAGCTTGCCCATCTGGGTCAGCCGTTCGCCGAGGGCGTTGAGGCGGGTCGCCTGGGCCTGCAGCTCGCCGAGGCGGGCCGCCAGCGCATTGACCTGGGTCTGCGCATCGCGCTTGACCTTGGCCAGCTCCGCATCCTGGCGCTCGACCTTGGCCTGTAGCCGGGAATCATTCAGCGCGCTGGCGCCAATGCCGCCAGCAAGGCCGATAATGCAGCCTACCCCGAGCACGCTGCCCAGCAGGGCGCGGGGGCGGTCCTCGAAATAGAACCGCAAACGCGTGATCGGCGACGATTTGGCCTGTCCTTCACGCGTTTTGATTACGATCTTTTTGAATGCCATCAGTGAGTTTTCATGTCTGAGCCGAAATCCAGCGTTCGCCCCGCGTCGGCACCGAAACCGGCGCTGGATGCGGTAATGGCGGACAAAAGCGGGAACCCGCTGCGGCGTGCCCTGTGGCTCGACGCGCTGGACCGTCAGTTGCGCCCCCAGTTGCCGCCACCTCTGCGCAGCCGTTGCCGGCTGGCCAATGTGGACGGGGAACACCTCGTTTTTCTCGTCGAGTCCCCGGTCTGGCATGCCAAGTTGCGGCTTGCCGAAGCCCAGCTGCTCGACGCGGCCCGTTCCATCGGGCTGAAGGCCACCAGGGTGACCATCAAGACTGCGTCTCCCACTCCCACGCGCTCCCCAGCGCTCGACAACCGGAATGGACCCCACGCAGTTTCAGCCGCCACGCACAAAGGGCTACGCGACGCCTTGGCTTGCCTGCAGGACGTTCCCTCGAAGCCGAAGAAACGGTCCTGATGGCAACGGAGCATCCGGCTCCGCTCCCCGTCGCGCGTGTCACCACGGCGTGAAACATTTCGGGGGCCGGGTCGCATCCTAGCGGCCATCCGGGGGCCTGTCGTTAGATTGTTGTTAAAACTGCGTTAAATTCAGGCTTCTGATCCAAGAGGTTCACAAAACCGTGACCTTGAACCAGCCTTGACGTCTTTCAAGCACGCTGAATGCGTCGCCAACGCCGGAAACAAGAACGCCGCCCAGGAAGGCGGCGTTTTTATCTTTAAATTCAACAACCTATGGAATCAGGCGTACGCCGGGGTGGCGTATTCCACCGGATCCGGGGTGGCCGGCGAGTCGAAGCTGACCCATTCCCAGGCACTGGCATCGGCCATCAGGGCCCGCACCAGCTTGTTGTTGAGCGCGTGGCCGGACTTGAAGCCTTCGTAGGCACCCAACACCTGGCCACCGGCCAGATAGAGGTCGCCGATGGCGTCAAGGATCTTGTGGCGCACGAATTCGTCGGCGTAGCGCAAGCCGTCTTCGTTGAGCACGCGGAACTCGTCCAGCACGATGGCGTTGTCCATCGAACCGCCCAGGCCCAGGTTGCGCTCGCGCATGTACTCCAGGTCGCGCATGAAACCAAAGGTGCGCGCGCGGGAGATTTCCTTGGTGTAGGCCAGCGTCGAGAACTCGATTTCCTGGCGCGACTGCTTGGCCGGAATCATCGGGTGGTTGAACTGGATGGTGAAACCCAGCTTGTAACCCTCGTACGGGGTGAAGCGGGCCACCTTGTCGCCCTCGGTCACTTCCACGGTCTTCAGCACGCGGATGAAGCGCTTGGGCGCATCCTGTTCCACGATGCCTGCCGACTGCAGCAGGAACACGAACGGACCGGCCGAACCGTCCATGATCGGCAGCTCGGCCGAGGACAGCTCGACGATGATGTTGTCCACACCCAGGCCGGCCAGCGCCGACATCAGGTGTTCGACGGTCTGGATCTTGGCGTCGTTGCAGGTCAGGCCGGTGCACAGGGTCACTTCGGTGACCAGTTCGGCCTTGGCCGGCACTTCCACCACCGGGTCCAGGTCCACGCGGCGGAACACGATGCCATGGTTGACCGGTGCCGGGCGCAGGGTCATGTAGACCTTGTCACCACTATGCAGGCCAACGCCGGTGGCGCGGATCGTGTTCTTGAGGGTGCGTTGCTGGATCATGGGGATGGACCGGAAGTGACACATTAGATTAACACGCGCACTCCCCTACCCTGGCTGAAACGCCAGTGACAGCCACCGGCAGGACACACCGGCACGCCGCTGGGAAAGCGCGTGAAGCAGGGCGGCCGGGCCCATCCTGGCCCGGCGCCCGCATTTTCAGGACATGGTGGCGCAACCCGGGGAGGACAACCCCGGGCCGCCCCGCTTAGTCCGCCTGGCGGCGCAGGAAGGCCGGGATGTCCAGGTAGTCGTTCGGCAGTTCCGCCGCTGCCGGGGCCGAAGCCGCCGGGGCCGACGGGGCCGACGCCGCCGCGGTATCGCTGCTGGCGCGACGCAGGCCCAGGCCCATGCCGCCCACGGCCTTGGACACGGCGTCGCCGCCGTTGTCGAACTCGCCGAACTCCGGCTGGCCGGTGGTGGCGTTGCGGACCAGCTTGATCGGTGCACGCTCGCCCGGACGCTGGGTCTTGCTGGCCGAGACGCGGTTCAGGCCAGTGGCCACCACGGTCACGCGCACTTCGTCCTGCATGTCCGGGTCCAGCACGGTGCCGACCACGACGGTGGCGTCTTCCGAAGCGAAGCCGTCGATGGTGCGGCCGATCTCGTCGAACTCGGCCATGGTGAAGTCGGCGCCGGCGGTGATGTTGACCAGGATGCCGTTGGCACCGGCCAGGTTCACATCGTCCAGCAGCGGGTTCTGGATCGCCGATTCGGCAGCGGCCTGGGCGCGGTCATCGCCCCGTGCGGTGCCGGTACCCATCATCGCCAGGCCCATTTCGGACATGACGGTGCGCACGTCGGCGAAGTCGACGTTGATCAGGCCCGGACGCACGATCAGGTCGGCGATGCCCTGCACGGCGCCCTGCAGCACGTCGTTGGCGGCGCGGAAGGCCTGGATCATGGTCGCGTTGCGACCCAGCACGGTGATCAGCTTCTCGTTCGGGATCGTGATCAGCGAGTCGCAGTGCTGGCTCAGTTCCTCGATGCCCTTCAGCGCCACCTGCATGCGGCGACGGCCTTCGAACGGGAACGGCTTGGTGACCACGGCCACGGTCAGGATGCCCATTTCCTTGGCCAGCTGCGCCACCACCGGCGCAGCGCCGGTGCCGGTGCCGCCGCCCATGCCGGCGGTGATGAACACCATGTCCGCGCCCTGCAGCGCGTCCATGATGCGCTCACGGTCTTCCAGCGCGGCCTGGCGGCCGACTTCCGGGTTCGCGCCTGCGCCCAGGCCCTTGGTCACGTTGGTACCCAGCTGCAGCTGCAGCTTGGCACCACAATTCTTGATGGCCTGCGAGTCGGTGTTGGCGGTGATGAACTCCACGCCGTCCACCGCCGAGTTGACCATGTGCGCCACGGCATTGCCGCCGCCGCCGCCCACGCCAACCACCTTGATCACCGCATTGGGTGCCATCTTTTCGATCAGTTCAAAATGCGCCATGTCCGTGTCCTCGTTGTATCCGCTTGTCGGTGGCATGGACGGTCGGGCCTCCTGCCTTCGCGTGTCATGTTGCCGTTGCGGCTGTGTGGGTTGTGTAGTGCGTTGTTGCGTTGTGATGCGGGTACTGCGGGTGTTGCGCCGGGCCGGGCCCGGAGTCACGGGTTCCGCGTCAGAACTCGCCGCGGAACCAGGTCTTGAGTTTCTTGAACATGCTTCCAGCGCGCCCGGTCGGCAGCGACGGCCGCCGCGGGTGCTCGATCTGGCTGCCCATCAGCAGCAGGCCCACGCCGGTGGCGTGCACCGGGTTGCCGACCACTTCGCCCAGGCCGGTGACGTGCTGCGGGATGCCCACGCGCACCGGCATCTGCAGCATTTCCTCGGCCAGTTCGACCACGCCCTCCATCTTCGACGCGCCACCGGTCAGCACCATGCCGGCGCGCACCAGTTCCTCGAAGCCGGAGCGGCGCAGTTCGGCCTGCACCATCTCGAAGATCTCCTCGTAACGGCCCTGCACGGCCTGCGCCAGCGAGTGGCGCGGCATGCGGCGCGGCGGCCGGTCGCCGACCGACGGCACCTGGATGCTCTCCTCGGCCGTGGCCAGCTGGGCCAGGGCGCAGGCATAGCGCACCTTGATCTGCTCGGCTTCCGGGGTCGGCGTGCGCAGCATGTGCGCGATGTCGTTGGTCACGTGGTCGCCGGCGATCGGCAGCGAGGCGGTGTGGCAGATCGCGCCCTGCACGAACACCGCGATGTCGGTGGTACCGGCGCCCATGTCGACCAGCACCACGCCCAGCTCGCGCTCGTCGGCGGTCAGCACCGCCACGCTGGAGGCCAGCGAGGACAGCACCAGGTCGTCCACCTGCAGGCCGCAGCGCTGCACGCACTTGCTGATGTTGGCCGCCGCCGACTGCGCGCACACCACCAGGTGCGCATGTACCTCCAGGCGCACGCCGGTCATGCCGACCGGGTTGCGGATGCCCTCCTGCGAATCGTCCAGCACGTACTCGCGCGGAATCGCGTGCAGGATCTTCTGGTCGGCCGGGATCGCCACCGCCTTGGCTGCGTCGAGCACGCGATCCAGGTCGCCCCAGGTCACTTCACCGTCGCGGATCGGCACGATGCCCGGCGAGTTCTTGCACTGCACGTGGTTGCCGGAGATCGAGGCGTACACCGAACGGATCTCGCAGCCGGCCATCAGCTCGGCTTCTTCCACCGCACGTTGGATCGACTGCACGGTCGATTCGATGTCCACCACCACGCCACGCTTCAGCCCGCGCGATTCGTGCGAGCCGATGCCGATCACTTCGATCGGGTTGCCCGGCGAATACTCGCCCACCAGCGCCACCACCTTGGAGGTGCCGATGTCCAGGCCAACGATCAGCGATTTGTCACCCTTGCGATTCATGTCCTTTCCTGCGTGCTTCTGGCCGGGGTCGCCGGCGTTTTCGCCGGCGTGGCCGGGGTACCCCAGCTCAGCGTAAAACCATTGGTGTAACGGAGGTCGGCGCGCTCGATCGGCGCGTCCTGGCGGTTGAGCTGCGGCAGCACCTTGACGAAGCGCTGCATGCGCGAGCGCGCGTCGTCACGGCCGACCACCACTTCGGTGCCGTTGCTCAGCACCAGCGACCAGCTGCCGCGTGCATCCATCGTCACCCGGCGCACGTCGACGCCGGCCGGTGCGAACAAGGCACGCGAGTCGCTGTACAGCTTCATCACTTCCTGGGTCTGGCTGTCCGGGCCATCCAGCTCCGGCAGTTCCAGGTCGGACAGCTTCTTCGGCGTGGGGAACAGCTTGCCCTGCTCGGAGACCAGGCGGTCGTTGCCCCAGCGTGCGAACGGCTTGTGCTCGACCAGGGTCACTTCCAGCACGTCCGGCCACTGCTTGCGTACCTGCGCGCTTTCCACCCACGGCAGCTTTTCCAGCGCGTCCTGCGCATCCTGCAGCTTGACCGCGAAGAACCCGGCGCGCGCGTACGGCAGCAGCACCTGCTGCAGCTGCTCGGCCGGTACCCGCTTGAACTCGCCATGCACGCGCAGCTTCGCCAGCGGCCAGCGCTCGGCGCCGACCCAGCCATTGACCACGGCCACCACCGGCAGTGCAACCACCGACAGTGCCAACAGCCAGACGAAGATGCGCAGCAGCGCGTTCATGCGTGCGTGGCCTCCAGGGTCTGTTCCAGCACGCGCCACACCAGTTCCTCGAAACCGATGCCGGCCTGGCGGGCCGCCTTGGGTACCAGCGAATGGCTGGTCATGCCCGGCGCGGTGTTCACTTCCAGCAGGAAGAAACGGCCGCTGGCGCGGTCACGCATCACGTCCACGCGGCCCCAGCCACGGCAGCCGGCGGCGCGGAATGCGGCCAGCGCGATGCGGCGGATCTCGTCTTCGTCGCTACCGTCCAGGCCCGGGCACAGGTACTGGGTGTCCTCGGCGATGTACTTGGCGTTGTAGTCGTACCACTGGCCCTTGGGCACGATGCGGATCGACGGCAGGGCAACGTCGCCAAGGATGGCCACGGTCAGCTCATCGCCCACCACCATCTGCTCCATCAGCAACTGGCCGTCGTAGCGCGCGGCCAGGGCCACGGCCTCGTCCAGGCCGGCCTCGTCGGTGACCCGGCTGATGCCCACGCTGGAGCCTTCGTTGGCCGGCTTCACCACCACCGGCAGGCCCAGCTCTGCCGCCAGTGCATGCACCGTGGACGCGTCGACCTTCCGGTACTGCGGCGTTGGCAGGCCCAGCGACAGCCACACCTGCTTGGTGCGGATCTTGTCCATGCTCAGCGCCGAACCCAGCACGTCCGAGCCGGTGTACGG
Source organism: Stenotrophomonas sp. YJH_SMC_32 (assembly GCF_059369975.1). NCBI lineage: Bacteria > Pseudomonadati > Pseudomonadota > Gammaproteobacteria > Lysobacterales > Lysobacteraceae > Stenotrophomonas > Stenotrophomonas sp. YJH_SMC_32. The sequence continues at coordinate 31,598 of NZ_JCAFTE010000004.1, forward strand.
CACGCCGAAGGCGTCCATCAGGCCCTGCACGATGCCGTCCTCACCGCCACCGTTGTGGCCATGCAGGATGTTGAACACGCGGTCGATGCCACCGGCGGCGAGCGCGCTGGCCAGCGCCGGAATGCCATCGACGGCGAACGCATCGACGCCGCGCGACTGCAGGGCTTCGAGCACGTTGCGGCCCGAATCCAGCGACACCTCGCGTTCGCTGGAACTGCCGCCGAGCAGCACGGCGACGCGGCCGAACACGGCCGGGTCGGTCACGCGCAGCGGCGGGAAAGTCAGCGCGCTCACGCCTGGCCCTCCCCCTGGAAGCCTTCCACCGCGATATGGGCGGCCACGGCACCGATATCGCCGGCCCCCATCATCAGCAGCAGGTCACCGTCCTGCAGCACGTCCGGCAGCACGCTTGCCAGCTCGGCGGCCTTGCCCACCACCACCGGCTCGCTGCGGCCACGCGCGCGGATGGCGCGGGCCAGCGCATGCGAGTCGGCACCGGCAATGGGTTCCTCACCGGCCGGATAGACCTCGCTCAGCACCAGCGCGTCGACGCTGGACAGCACCGCGGCAAACTTGTCGAACTGGTCACGGGTGCGGCTGTAGCGGTGCGGCTGGAAGGCCACCACCAGGCGCTTGTCAGCCCAGCCGCCGCGGGCGGCGGCGAACACCGCCTCCAGCTCGCTCGGGTGATGGCCGTAGTCGTCGATGATGCGCACCTTGGCACCGCTGGCGGTGGTCACTTCGCCCAGGTCATTGAAGCGGCGGCCGACACCGGCGAAGCCTTCCAGCGCGCGCGCGATGGCGTCCGGTGCCACGCCCAGCTGCCAGCCCACCGCGGCGGCGGCCAGCGCGTTGAGTACGTTGTGCCTGCCCGGCAGCGCCAGCACCACTTCCTGGCTGGTGCCCTGCGGCAGGCGCAGCGTGAAGCGCATGCGCGATCCTTCCTGCACCACGTTCTCGGCGCGCACGTCGGCCTGCGGGCTCATGCCGTAGCTCATCACGTGGCGCGGGGTCCTGGCAGCCAGCGCGGCCACTTCCGGATCGTCGATGCACAGCACCGCCAGGCCGTAGAACGGCAGGCGCTGCAGGAATTCGGCGAACGCCGCCTGCACGCGGGCAAAGTCGTTGCCGTAGTTCTCCAGGTGGTCCGCATCGATGTTGGTGATGATCGACATCAGCGGGTTCAGGCGCAGGAAGCTGCCATCGCTTTCGTCGGCCTCGGCCACCAGCCACTGCCCACCGCCCAGCTTGGCGTTGGCACCGGCAGCCAGCAGCTGGCCACCGATCACGAACGTCGGGTCCAGGCCACCTTCGCTCAGCACCGCTGCGGTCAGGCTGGTGGTGGTGGTCTTGCCATGGGTACCGGCCACGGCGATGCCGCGGCGGAAGCGCATCAGCTCGGCCAGCATCGCCGCGCGCGGCATGATCGGAATGCGCTGGCTTCGCGCTTCCATCAGTTCCGGGTTGTCTTCGCGGATGGCACTGGAGACCACCACGCAGTCGGTGCCCAGCACGTTGGCTGCCGAGTGGCCGCGCATGATGCGCGCTCCCAGGCTGGCCAGGCGGCGGGTTGCCACGTTGTCGGCGTTGTCCGAGCCGGACACTTCGTAGCCCAGCGTCAGCATCACTTCGGCGATGCCACTCATGCCGGTGCCACCGATGCCGACGAAATGCACGCGCGGGAACGCGCGCACCAGGTCGTTGGTGTCGTGCAGGCGACGGATCATGCGCGGCCTCGCGCAGGGCAGGCGCGGTGGCATGCCTTCTTCATACAGCTTCCTCGAGAATGATATCGGCGATGCGCTCGGCGGCATCGACCTTGGCCAGGGCACGCGCGGCTTGCGCCATCTGCATGCGGCGGGCGGGATTTTCGGACAGATCGCGCAGCAGTGCGGCAATGCCGTCGGCCAGCGTTCCGTCCTGCTTCAGCAACACCGCCGCGCCGCGCTCGACCAGGTACTCCGCATTGCGGGTCTGGTGATCGTCGACGGCAGCGGGGAATGGCACCAGCACGCTGCCGACGCCGGCCGCGCACAGCTCGGCCAGGGTCGACGCACCGGAGCGGCACACGACCAGATCGGCCCAGGCGAAGGCCTCGGCCATGTCCGCGATGAACGGGGTGATTTCAGCCTGCACGCCGGCCTTGGCATACGCCTCGACCGCCTCGGCATGCATTTTCTCGCCGCTCTGGTGGCGCACCTGGACCGGCACGCCGGCACCCAGCGCGGCAATCGCCTGCGGCACGCCGGCATTGAGTGCGCGCGCACCCTGGCTGCCGCCCACCACCAGCACGCGCAGCGGGCCGTTGCGGTCGGCGAAGCGCTGTTCCGGCGGAGCGATGGCGGCGATCTCCGCACGCACCGGGTTGCCGACGAACTCCTCGCGCTGGGCGAAGGTGCCCGGGAAGCCGGTCAGCAGCCGGCGCGCATAGCGCGACAGGATGCGGTTGGTCAGGCCCGGTGCACGGTTCTGCTCATGCACGATCAGCGGCAGGCCATGCAGGCGCGTGGCCATGCCACCCGGGCCGGAGGCGAAGCCACCGAAGGCCACCACCGCACGCGGCTGGCGCTTGCGGATGATCATGCCGGCCGCGCGCAGCGCGCGCATCAGCCGCCATGGCGCCGCCAGCAGCGCCAGCTTGCCCTTGCCGCGCAGGCCGGTGATCGCCAGCGTGTCGATGGCGATGTCGTGCTGCGGCACCAGGCGGGTTTCCATCGCGCCTTCGGCGCCCATCCAGGTGACCGGCACGCCACGCTCGCGCAGCACGCGGGCCACGGCCAGGCCGGGGAAGATGTGACCGCCGGTACCACCGGCCAGGATCATCACCGAGCGCACCTTCTCGTTGGCTGCACTCATGACAGCCTCCCGAAGGTCGGTTCGATGCGCGACTGCAGGCGGCTGGTGCCGCGCGCTGCGTTCGCCGCAGCGGCAGCCGTCGGCTCGGCGCTCGCCGGCACGCTGGCGGCCACCGGCGTGGCGGCGGCGTCCATCGGCTCGGCAGCCGTTTCTTCGGCGCCACCGATGCGCACGGCCTGGCGACGCTCGGCGCGCTTGAGCTCATAGGACACGCGCAGCAGCAGGCCCATCGCCACGCAGGTCATCAGCACCGACGAGCCGCCGGAGGAGATCAGCGGCAGAGTCAGGCCCTTGGTCGGCAGGATACCCAGGTTCACGCCGATCGAAACGAAGGTCTGCATGCTGATCCACAGGCCGATGCCGAAGGCGATGTAGCCGGAGAAATGGCGCTTCATTTCCACGCAGCGCATGCCCAGCCAGAAGGTACGGCCGACCAGCAGCGCGTACAGCGCCACGATCACGCAGGTACCCAGGAAACCGAATTCCTCAGCGGTGACCGAGAAGATGAAGTCGGTATGCGCTTCCGGCAGGTAGTAGAGCTTCTGCACCGAATTGCCCAGGCCGACGCCGGTCCACTCGCCACGGCCCACCGCCATCAGCGCGTTGGACAGCTGGTAGCCGTCGCCCTGCTGGTCGGCCCACGGGTCCAGGAACGAGGTGATGCGGCGCATGCGGTACGGCTCGATGATCGCCAGCGCGCTCATGCCGACCAGGCCGATGACCACCGGCATCGACATGCGCGGCATGTTCACCCCGCCCAGCACCAGCATGCCGGCAGTGATCGCCAGCAGCAGGGTCGAAGAACCAAAGTCCGGCTGCAGCAGCAGCAGCACCACCAGCGCACCGGCCACGCCCAGCGGCTTGAGCATCGCCGGCCAGGTCGCATTGACCTCGTCGCGGAAGCGCACCAGGTAGCTGGACAGCCAGACGATGTACAGCACCTTCACCGCCTCGACCGTCTGGAACTTGGAGATGCCCAGGTTGATCCAGCGGCGTGCGCCGTTGACCGTGCTGCCCAGGCCCGGCGCGAACACCGCCAGCAGCAGCACGAAGCAGCCCAGCAGCAGCATCTGGTTGTACTGCTCGATGGACTTCAGCTCGGTGCGGGCGGCGATGACCGCCAGCACGATACCCACCGCCAGGAAGATCAGGTGGCGGTTGAGGTAGTAGAACGGGCTGCTCATCAAGGCGATCGAGCTGGACGCCACCATCACCACGCCCACGCCGGTGAGCGCGATGATCGCGCCCAGCAGCCACTTGTCGTAGCTGCCTTCGATGGCTTCAAGGCGTGTTGCCTGGCGGGACAGGTCGTTCATCTCAGCGCACCTTCAACGTGGCCAGGCCGATCAGCACGAGCACGACGGAGATGATCCAGAAGCGCACGATCACGCGCGGCTCCGGCCAGCCCTTCAGTTCGAAATGGTGGTGGATCGGCGCCATGCGGAACACGCGCTTGCCGGTCAGCTTGAACGAGGCGACCTGGATCATCACCGACAGGGTTTCGATGACGAACACGCCGCCCATGATCACCAGCACCAGTTCCTGGCGGGTGATCACCGCGATGGTGCCCAGCACCGCACCCAGCGCCAGCGCGCCGATGTCACCCATGAAGACCATGGCCGGATAGGTGTTGAACCACAGGAAGCCCAGGCCGGCTCCGGCGATGGCCGCGCAGATGATGACCAGCTCGCCGGCGCCCGGGATCTGCGGGATCTGCAGGTAGTTGGCGAACACCACGTTGCCCGAGGCATAGGCGAACACGCCCAGCGCGCAGGCCACCAGCACGGTCGGCATGATTGCCAGGCCGTCCAGGCCGTCGGTCAGGTTCACCGCGTTGGAGAAGCCGACGATCCAGAAGTAGGCGATGGCCACGAAGCCGATGCCGGCCAGCGGCAGCGCGACCGACTTGAACATCGGGATGTAGAAGGTCAGCGCTGCCGGCACGTCGGCCGTGTAGAACAGGAACAGGCCCGCGGCCAGGCCGAAGATCGACTGCAGCAGGTACTTCCAGCGCGACTTCAGGCCGTTCGGGTCACGGCGGACGATCTTGATCCAATCGTCATACCAGCCGATGGCGCCGAAGCACAGCATCACCGCCAGCACCAGCCACACGTAGCGGTTGCGCAGGTCGGCCCACATCAGCACCGACAGGGTGATGGTGAGCAGGATCAGCGAACCGCCCATGGTCGGCGTGCCGGCCTTGGAGAAATGGGTCTGCGGGCCGTCCTGGCGGATCGGCTGGCCGCCCTTGAACTGGGCGAGCTTGCGGATCATCGCCGGGCCAAGCCACAGCGACAGGAACAGGGCCGTCAGCGCGGCAAGGATGGCGCGGAACGTCTGGTAGTTGAACAGCCCGAACAGGCTCTCCAACTGCTGCAACCATCGAGCCAGTTCATACAACATGCGGGGATTCCTCTCCTTGCGCCAGCAGCGCTTTGACAATCGTGTCCATGGCGCTGCCACGGGAACCCTTGACCAGGCAGCGCACGCCGGCGTGCAGCTCGTCCTTCAGCGCCTGCGACAGCGCGTCGTGGGTGGCGAAATGACGGCCGCCGTCGCCGAAGGCGGTGGCGGCGGCGGCACTGAGCGGGCCCAGCGCGTACAGGCGCTTCAGGCCGGCGGCGCGTGCGCGGATGCCGGCCTGCGCATGCAGCGCCTCGGCGTCCGGGCCCAGCTCGCGCATGTCACCCAGCACCAGCCAGCCCTCTTCCGGGGCAGCGGCCAGGGCATCGATGGCCGCAGCCAGCGAGCCGGGATTGGCGTTGTAGCTGTCGTCCACCAGCACCGCGCCGTTGCGCAGCTGATGGGCAATCTGGCGTCCCGGTACCGGCTGCGCCTCGGCCAGACCGGCCGCAATCAGCGCCAGATCGACACCGGCCGCCAGCGCCAGGCTGGCGGCGGCCAGCGCATTGCTGACGTTGTGGCGACCCGGCAGGCCCAGCACCACGCGGGCTTCGCCGGTCGGGGCGACCAGGGTGAACTGGCTGCCCTGTGCACCGGCGCGGATGTCGCGCGCGGTCACGTCCGCCGAGTGTTCCAGCCCATAGCGCAGCACGCGGCAACGCTGCGGGCGACTGACAAAGTGCTGCTCGAACCAGCGGCCGTAGGCATCGTCGGCGTTGATCACCGCCACGCCATCGGCCGGCAGCGCGGCATAGATCGCGCCCTTGGTCACCGCCACGCCGAGCAGGCTGCCCATGCGTTCCAGGTGTGCCGGGGCAATGTTGTTGACCAGCGCATAGCGCGGGCGGGCGATGTCGGTCAGGTAGGCGATATCGCCAGGCTTGCCAGCGCCCATCTCGTAGACGGCGTAGTCGGCATCTTCCGGCGCGTCGATCACCGCCAGCGGCAGGCCGATCTCGTTGTTGCGGTTACCCGGGTTGGCGTAGACCACCTTGTGTGCGTGCTGGGCCACCTGCTGCAGGATCGACAGCAGCAGGCTCTTCACGCTGGTCTTGCCATTGCTGCCGGTGATCGCGAACACCTCGGTGCCACGGTCACGCTGCATGCCGGTGGCGATCTTCGCCAGTGCCAGCTCGCTGTCGGCCACCAGTACCTGCGGCAGCTCGATCGGCAGCAGCCGCTCGACCAGCAGCGCACTGGCACCGCGCGCCTGCGCGTCGGCAGCGAAGTCATGGCCGTCGAAACGCTCGCCGCGCAGCGCCACATACAGGCTGCCCGGGCCCAGGCTGCGGGTGTCATTGCTGACTGCATCGATGGCCACGTCGTCGCCATGGATCTCGCCGCCGGCCCAGTGTGCGATCAGCGAAAGCAGGGTGCGCTTCATGCGGCGCCCTCCCCGGCCTTTGCCTGCAGAACACCGGCCTTGGCCGCCAGTGCAGCCGCAGCCACTTCGGTGTCGTCGAAGTCATGGCGCACGCCATTCACTTCCTGGTACGGCTCATGGCCCTTGCCGGCAATCAGGATGATGTCGCCGGCACCGGCACGCTTCACCGCCAGGCCGATCGCACGCGCGCGGTTGCGCTGCACGGTCACGGCATCGGCGTGCTGGAAGCCGGCCAGGATGTCGGCCACGATCACGTCGCCATCCTCGCCGCGCGGGTTGTCGTCGGTGACGATGACCTGGTTGGCCAGGCGCTCGGCAATCGCCGCCATCTGTGGACGCTTGCCGGTATCGCGCTCGCCACCGCAGCCGAACACGCAGAACAGCGTGCCCTGCAGATGGCCGTGCAGGCTGTCCAGCGCCTGCTCCAGCGCGTCCGGGGTATGGGCGTAATCGACCACCACGGTCGGCAGACCGTCTTCACCACCCAGGCGGTTCATGCGGCCACGGATCGGCTGCAGCGCCGACAGCACTTCGGCGATGCGCGGCAGCGGCTGGCCCTGCGCATGCAGAGTACCGGCCACGGCCAGCAGGTTGTCCACGTTGAAGCGGCCCAGCAGCGGCGACTGCACCGCAGCACGCTGGCCGTCGATGACCAGCTCGAAGGCAATGCCGCGTCCATCCAGTTGCAGCGCCTCGGCGCGCACGCTGGCGTCAGCGGCAGCGCGCGAGCTCAGGCCGATCGGTTGCACGCCAGCAGGCAGGCCAGCGAACAGCTGGCGACCGAAGGCGTCGTCCAGGTTGACCACCGCCGCCTTCAGGCCCGGGCGATGGAACAGCCGCGCCTTGGCCGCGCCGTAGCTGGCCATGTCGCCGTGGTAGTCCAGATGATCGCGGGTGAGGTTGGTGAACACCGCCACGTCGTAGTGCACGGCATCCACGCGGCCCTGGTCCAGCGCGTGCGAGCTGACTTCCATCGCCACCGCGCGCGCACCGGCGTCGCGCAGCTGTGCCAGCAGCGCATGCATCTGCAGCACCAGCGGCGTGGTGAAACCAGTCGGCTCGACCGCACCATAAAGTCCGGCGCCCAACGTGCCGATACTGCCACTGGGCGTTCCGAGCAGGTGCCAGGCCTGGGCCAGCAGCTGCACGGTGGAGGTTTTGCCGTTGGTACCGGTCACGCCAACCATCGCCATCGCCCGCGACGGCGCGCCATGGAACTGGTCGGCCATCGCCCCCATGCGCGCCCGCAGGCCCGGCACGGCGATCGCATCGGCCGGCGCCGGCAGCTCGGCCGGTGCCGGTGGCTCGAACAGGATGACGCTGGCACCGGCCGCACGGGCCTGCTCGACAAAGCCCAGCCCATGCGCGCCGAAGCCGGCGATCGCGACGAAGGCATTGCCGGGGCGCACGGCGCGGCTGTCCAGCACCAGGCCGGTCAGAACGGGATCATGGCCCGCCAGGGCCACGTCCGGAAGCAACTGCGAAAGCAACATCGAAGGACTCATTGCGTGCCTCCCGTAACGGGCGGCGTCTGGGCTTGCGCGCTCGGCAGCGCAGCATCGAATTCAGCGGCGGCATCGACCGGCAGCGCGGTCTCGGCCGGCGGTGCGGGCAGGATCGAGGCCGAATGGCCGACCTTGCCCGACTGCTGTGCGGCCAGCCACGACTGCAGGTCATCCAGCGGCACGTCCATCAGGCGCAGGGTGCCTTCCATCACGTTGTGATAGACCGGCGCCGACACCAGGCCGCCGTAGAACTTGCCGGCCTGCGGATCGTTGATGACGATGACGGTGGCGAAGCGCGGGTTGGTGGCCGGCACCACGCCGGCGAACAGCGCGTTGTAATGCCCGCGCTCGTAACCGCCCGGGCCAGCCTTGCGTGCAGTGCCGGTCTTGCCGGCCACGCGGTAGCCCAGCACCGCCGCCTGCTTGGCGCCGCCCTGGGTGACCACCGTTTCCATCATCGCCACCACCTGCCTGGCGACGTTCTCGTCGATGATCTGCTGGCCTTCGTTGCGCTGGCCCTTGACGAAGGTCGGCGCGATCAGGCGCCCGCCGTTGGCCAGCGCCGAGTAGGCGGTGGCAATCTGCAGTGGCGTGACCGACAGGCCGTAGCCGTAGGACATGGTGGTCTTGGTGGTCCCCGACCAGCGCGCCGGACGCATCACCACACCAGCCGATTCACCGGGGAAACCGCTGTGCGGCGCCGAGCCATAGCCGAAGCGGCGCACGCCGTCATAGAAGGTCTGGTCCGGCATCTTCGCCGCAACCTTGGCTGCACCCACGTTCGAACTGCGGGTGATCACGCCGGTCACGTTCAGCACGCCGTTGTTGCGTGGCACGTCGCGGATGGTGAAGCGACCCAGCGTCATGTAGCCCGGGTTGGTGTCGATGATGGTGTCCTTGGTCACCGCACCGGCCTGCAGCGCGGTGGCGATGGTCAGCGGCTTCATCGTCGAACCCGGCTCGACCAGGTCGGTCACCGCACGGTTGCGGCGCGTATCAGGGATCGCGCCGGTCAACGAATTCGGGTTGTAGGTCGGCAGGTTGACCATGGCCAGGATCTCGCCGGTGGTCACGTCCATGATCACCATCGAGCCGCCGGCCGCCTTGTTGGCCACCAGCGCGTTGCGCAGTTCCTTGAACGCCAGGTACTGGATGCGGCGGTCGATGCTGAGGGTCAGGTCCTTGCCCGGCTCAGCGGCACGCAGCAGATCGCTTTCGACGGTTTCCCCCTTGCGGTTGCGGATCACCCGCTTCGCACCGGGCTTGCCGCGCAGCCATTCGTCGAAGGCCAGTTCCAGGCCTTCCTGGCCGCGATCATCGATGTTGGTGAAGCCCAGCACGTGCGCCATCGCCTCACCCTGCGGGTAGAAGCGGCGGAACTCGCGCTGAGCCGCCACGCCCGGAATCTTCAGCGCGACCACCTTCTCTGCCTCGTCCGGATTGATCCGGCGACGCAGATACATGAATTCCTTGTCCGACTTCTGCGACAGGCGGCTGCTCAGCTCATCCACCGACATGCCGACCGCCTGGGCCAGCTCGGGGATGCGCTCGGGCGAACGCAGCAGGTCCTGCGGGTTGACCCAGATCGAGGCAACCGGCGTGGACACCGCCAGCGGCTCGCCGTTGCGGTCGGTGATCATGCCGCGCGAAGTCTTGATCGGCAGCTCGCGCAGATAGCGGGCCTCGCCCTGGCGCTGGTAGAAGTCGCTGTTGATGATCTGCACGTAGGCCGCGCGGCCGACCAGCGACACCGAGCACAGGCCGAGCGCCAGCGCGACCCAGCGCAGGCGCTGGCGCAGGTTGAAGGCATTGCGTGGACGGTTGCGACCGGCCTTGCTCATGGGCGCACCACCACGATGTCGGCGGCCTCGGGGAACTTCATGCCGAGCTTTTCGCGGGCGATGCGATCGACACGGTTGGCTTCGGCCAACGTGGCCTGCTCCAGCTGCAGGCGGCCGAATTCCAGGTTGATGTCATCGCGCTTGCGCTCGGCGCGCGACAGCTCGATGAACGTCTGCCGATGACGGTGACGCACGAACACGACGCCGATCGCCGAGGCCACGGTGCAGGCCAACAGGATGATCAGCAGCAACCGGCTCATGCGTCGGCCTCCCGCTTCTGGGCCACGCGCAGCACGGCGCTGCGGGCGCGCGGGTTGGCGGCCAGCTCTTCGTCGGTGGCCTTGATGGCCCCACCGATCAGGTCCAGCGTCGGCACGAACGCAACGGCCTCGGGCAGGCGGCGGTTGGCCGGTGGCGCCTTGGCCAGGCGGTTCATGTACTGCTTGACGATGCGGTCTTCCAGCGAATGGAAGCTGATCACCGCCAGACGGCCACCGGGCTTGAGCCGTTCCACCGCCGCATCGAGCCCCGCTTCCAGGTCTGCCAGCTCGCGGTTGATGTGGATGCGGATGGCCTGGAAGCTGCGCGTGGCGGGATGGATCTTGTCCTTTCCACGCGGCATCACCGAGGCGATCAGCTCGGCCAGTTCGGCGGTGCGGGAGAACGGCTGCTTCTCGCGGCGGGCCACGATGGCGCGGGCGATGCGCCGGCTCTGCCGCTCTTCGCCGTAGGTCCACAGCACATCGGCGATCTCGCGCTCTTCCACGCGGTTGATCCACTGCGCGGCGCTTTCACCGCTGTCCGGGTCCATGCGCATGTCCAGCGGGCCGTCCTTGCCGAAGCTGAAGCCACGTTCGGCCACATCCAGCTGCGGCGACGACACGCCCAGGTCGAACAGCACGCCGTCCAGGCCTTCGGCCGTGGCATCCCACTGCAGCAGCTGGGCGAAGCTGCCACGGAAGATGGACACGCGCGGGTCCGGCGCGAAATCGCGCTCGGCAACGGCGATGGCTTCCGGATCCTTGTCCATGACCAGCAGGCGCCCCTCGGGACCGAGCTGGGTAAGCACGCCACGTGCATGACCGCCACGACCGAACGTGCCATCCAGATAACGTCCGTTTTCGATCACCCTCAGGCCTTCAAGGACCTGGGTGTACAGGACCGGCAGGTGCACCGCCGGCGACTGCGACACCGGAAGGTGACCGGTCTGCGCTTCTGGGCGCATCCGGGCACCCCGGCTCACAACTTCAGGTCGAGCAACCCATCACCCAGATCCTCGTCAGACAACGTCTGCTGGATCAGGGCCCGATGCGCCTGCTCGCTCCACAATTCGAACTTGTCGCCCATGCCGAGCAATACCGCCTTCTTCTCAATGCCCACCGCACCGCGGTGGCTGGCGGGGATGCTGATGCGACCGTTGCCGTCCAGTTCCAGATGGGCGGCCGAGCCGACCAGCTTCTGCTGCAACAGGCGCACGACGCGCTGGGTGTTGGGCTTGGACATCACATCGTCGCGGACCCGCTCCCATTCCGACTCTGCGTACAGCCACAGGCAGCCGGCTTCGAACGGGTTGTAGGTCAGCACGAGACGGTTGTTACTGGCGCGCGCGACGAGGTCGCGGTAAGCGGTGGGAACCGCCATGCGCCCCTTGTCGTCAACTGTGATGGCCGTCTCGCCCTGGAACACGACGCCTGCACCTTGTCCTTCGCCCGGTGAAACATTGAACCACGAAAACCCACAAAACACCCGGATTTCCCTCTGATGCCCACCTTAGCAGCGGGCCGAGGGTTGTCAACAACTTTTCAGCAGGGAAATCGCCAGCCGCATCAATGGCTTGCAACAACCTTTAGAGAATTGTTCAAGGCTTATCCACAAGTTGCTGATCCGTCTCAATTTTTGAGATTGAACGGAAGTTCAGGGGCGTGGACGGGGCGTGAAACATCGGCCGCGCATTCATCCCGGCCTGGCCGGAAACGGCGCCGTAATGCGCAAACGGTGCACAATGAGGCCATGTGCCTGCTTGCTCTTGGCTGGATGCACCACCCGCGCTGGCGGCTGGTGATGACCGGCAACCGTGATGAGTTCCACGCCCGCCCCACCGCGGCGCTGGCCCCCTGGCAGGATGAGACCTCCGTCATCGGGGGACGCGACCTGCGCTCCGGCGGTGGCTGGGCCGGGGTCGGCGCCTCGGGCCGGATGGCGGTGGTCACCAACGTCCGCGACCCGCTGGCGGCCCAGACCGGACCGTCGCGGGGCGCGCTGGTGGCCGACTTCCTGCGCGGCCGCGACCCGGCCGCCGTGCATATCGAGCGGCTGGCAACCGTGGCGGGTGCCTACGCCCCATTCAATCTGTTGCTGGCCGATGGCGACAGCCTGGAGTACCTGGGCAACCATCCCGCCGAACGGCAGACGCTTGGCCCGGGCGTCCACGGCATGTCCAACGGCGCGCTGGACGCGCCCTGGCCGAAGACCCGACGGCTGATGGCCGCGCTGTCGGCATGGCTGGAAGCAGACGGGGTCAGATCCCTTTCGCAGCGCGAAAGGGATCTGACCCCGAACCTGACCCCGCTCTGGAATGCGCTGGCCAACGAACACCGCCCTGCCGACAGCGACCTGCCCGACACCGGCATTGGCCTGGAACGCGAGCGCTGGTTGAGCCCGCCCTTCATCCGCGGCGACGACTACGGCACCCGCGCCAGCACCGTGCTGCTGATCGACGCCGACGGCCACGGCGAGATCCACGAACGCCGCTTCGGCCCGCAGGGTGCACCGAGCGGACAAAGCCACGTCATTTTCTGACCAGGCCGTCCCGGCCACTGGGCGGATTCTCTTGCCAGCGGGGTAGTGCCGGCCGCTGGCCGGCAACCTTTGGATGCTCGGATTCGCCATGAAGCTGCCGGCCAGCGGAGGGCACTACCCGCAGCTTGCTGTCGCGATCCACGTGACAGCCGTCGCCATCGCAGCGGGCCTGAAACGCCATTCAGCTTCCAGCCGCGACCACGATCCGTCCGCACCCCAGGGGTTTCAGCATCGCCGCCACCCGACTGTGCCCTTTTCGCAATCGGCACTGTGTCTATAAATGTCGCCCTCGACCTCCCAGGGTGGTCGCGCCCGGCACCGCGCCGCGCAAATCGACCGCAACCCCAAGGAGGCCCCATGCGCCGCATCCTCATCCTGCTCGCCACCCATCTGCTCACCCTCGGCCTGGGCTTCGGCCTGGGCGTCTATCTGCTGCCGATCCTGATCGCCCCCGATGACCCGCCGGTCGCCCAGGTACAGGCCGCAATGAAAGACGCCACCTACCGCACCACCTTCCGCCGCGACCTCAAAGGCAGCGATGCGGTGCACTGGGCCGAAGGCAAGGTCAGCGTCAGCGCCACCCAGGTCGCCTTCGACGGGAAGATGGGACCGGGCCCGGATTACAAGGTCTATCTGGTTCGCGATTTCGTCGACAACAAGGCCGACTTCCTGAAGATCAAGGCGCAGGCCCAGCGCATCGGCGAGGTAAAGACCTTCAACCGCTTCCTGGTCGAGGTGCCCGCGAACGTGGACGTGGACGACTACACCACGGTGGTGGTGTGGTGCGAGCGCTTCTCGCAGTTCATTTCCGCCGGGCAGTACCGCACGCCGGGCTGAACAACATCCCGAGCGTCTGGACGGAAAGCAGCCGAGCATGGCTCGGCTGTACTGTAGAGCCGAGCCGTGCTCGGCTTACCGGAAAAAGAGGCGGAGCCGGCCGATAAGCCGGGTTCTGTCGTGGACAGTCATTCCTCTAGGCGTTACGTCACCGCAACGCTCAAGCAACCTACCCGGATCCAACGCGGGCCGCGCCAAAGGATCCCTATTTGGTCTTGCTCCAGGTGGGGTTTGCCGTGCCGGTCTGTTGCCAGACTCGCGGTGCGCTCTTACCGCACCATTTCACCCTTACCGGCCTTCCGAAGAAGACGTAGGCGGTATCTTTCTGTTGCACTTTCCGTCGGCTTGCGCCGCCCAGGCGTTACCTGGCACCTTGCCCTATGGAGCCCGGACTTTCCTCGGCACCCCCGAAGGGATGACGCGACTGTCTGGCCGGCTCCGCCAGCGCGTATTCTAGCGTACGCACGCCCTTCCTGCCGTGCCGATCGCGGCGGCCGGTTCATCCACGCGTGGCGTGGCTCTAGCGGCCCTTCGCCCTCGCCATCACCACCGCCCGCGACTCCAGCACCACACCTACGATCAATTCCCGCACCTGCGGTTGCGAACCGTCCCATTCAATGCGGCGAACGCGCACGTCCACGCGATCGCCCGGCGCGTAGGCTTTCAACGCTTGGCCGACACCGAAGACGGTCTTCACTCGGGTACCCGCCACGGCCAGCACCTCATCCCCCTTGCGCAGGCCGGCGCGATGGGCCGGACCCTCGTCAGGCTCGGATTCGATCACGGTCGCGCCCCCCATCTGAACGCCGAGGACCGGGCGCAGCGCATCGCTACGCGAATCCCCTTCCCCGGCCTGCTCGCGCGCCAATTCGGTGGCGCCCAGCAGTGCATCGTCCAACCCCGCATCGAAATAGGGCGCGTTGTCCACGAATGCGGCGCATTGCCACGACGCGCGCTCGGGCACCGGCTCGCGCCTCGCACGCAGGGCCTGCCGCAGGTCGCGCCATTGCGCCGCGCTGACGTACCGCTGCTGGCTGTTCACCAACTGCTGGTAGGCCGCCTCGATCTGTGCGTGGTTGTCGGCCCCCACCTGCAGACATGCCTCGTAGCTCTCCAACGCGTCACGTGCCGCGCGGTAGGTCAGGTAATTGCCGTAATCGCGAACCGACTGCAGCCGATTGAACTCGACCAACCCCGGATCGAACAGCAGGTAGCCGACATAGTCCGGGCCCAGATCGGCTTCGGTAATGGCTGCAGGTGGCGGCGCTTCAGCTGCAGGAGCTGGCACATCGGCCAGTGCGAACAGCAGGAACAGTCCCTTTTCAAACATCTGTCTTTCCTCCCTGAAGGAAATTTGAGAGCTTCGCCCCTTAGCCCCCCGGAGTTCGGCCGCTGCCGTGTTCCAGCGTCCCAGTCTGTGAACGAGCCATGCAGGTCTGCACGCCTTTCAGGACTTTTCGCCCAGCTCCCGGCGAGGATCGTCGACCAACCGCTTTCTACTGCTACGGTCATACTCGGTCGGCGAGAACGGCATCGACGCACGCGCATAGATGGTGCCTTCCTCGCAG
The DNA here is from genome assembly GCF_059369975.1 of Stenotrophomonas sp. YJH_SMC_32. Lineage (NCBI taxonomy): Bacteria > Pseudomonadati > Pseudomonadota > Gammaproteobacteria > Lysobacterales > Lysobacteraceae > Stenotrophomonas > Stenotrophomonas sp. YJH_SMC_32. The sequence goes on from NZ_JCAFTE010000004.1 coordinate 46,791, forward strand.
GTGCAGGTGGGCTCCGGCACCGCGCGCACTGCAATCAGGCGACTTAGCCATTCTTCTGACACATTGCAGAATGCGGCGAACACATCCTTTGGCAGGAAATGAGCCTGAAGGTAGGCTGTCAATGCCATCTCGAACACTTGCTCCCAAGTGGGGAATGAAGAGGCGTGTGCCGGAGCGTCTTCGCCCAGGACAGGCATTTGAAGACATCCCGAGCACCGGTCCTCACGCGTCAGAGGCCTCGGAAATGGGGTCACACTACGGACACCCTTCCGCATCGGGAGTATCCGCGCGGGCTCGACTGATCTCAATGTCGCCCTGCAGGACGTCCCGCAATACCCAAGGCTGCTGGGTTCGTACGATCATCAGTGGGTCGGTCATTGATGCTCATCACGACATTCCCTAGCCCCGGATTCGTCCCTCAGCCGCGCACGTGAGCACATTCACGCGCCAGAGATCGGCGACCCTCCGGCGGATCCGAACCGTTTTGCATTTCGCGCCGCGCGCTGCCCGGGCATGGCCCGGAGCGAGCGATCAACTGCCGTACAACGCCTTGCGCGGCGCACCGGTCAGTTCCGCGGCCAGCTTGGCGGCGGTCGACGGCGGCAGGTGCTCGCTCAGCTTCGCGTAGACGCGGCGGCCGTGTGCCAGCTGCGCTTCCTCGTCATCGCCGGCGCCCTGCACCATCACCACGAACTCGCCCTTGCGCTGGTTCTCGTCGGCCTCGACCCTGGCCAGCAGGCCGGCCAGGTCACCATCAAGGACGGTCTCGAACAGCTTGGTCAGCTCGCGGGCCAGAACCGCCGGGCGCTCGCCGCCGAAGATCGCCGCCATGTCGGCCAGCGACTCGGCGATACGGTGCGAGGATTCGTAGAACACCATCGTGCGCACTTCGCCGGCCAGCGCCTGCAGGCGGTCGCGGCGACCGCTGGCCTTGGCCGGCAGGAAACCTTCGAAGCTGAATCGATCGCTGGGCAGGCCGGCCACGCTCAGCGCGGCAATGGCGGCGCAGGCGCCGGGCACCGGGCTGACCTTGATGCCCGCCGCGCGCGCGGCACGCACCAGGCGGAAACCGGGGTCACTGACCAGCGGGGTACCGGCATCGCTGACCAGCGCCAGCGACTCGCCGGCCTGCAATCGCGAAACCAGGCGCTGCGCCAGGGCCTCTTCATTGTGTTCGTGCAGGGCCACCAGCGGCTGCTGGATGCCGAAATGGGACAGCAGCTGGCCGCTGCGGCGGGTGTCCTCGGCACAGATGGCCGCCACCGAACGCAGCACCTCCTGCGCGCGCGGGCTCAGATCGGCCAGGTTGCCGATCGGGGTGGCGACGACGTACAGGGTTGGCACACTCATTTCAGCGGTACTCACGGGGCAAGGGTAGAATCGTAGCGTGTACCCGGCCAAGGCCGCTGCCCTCATCGCATGGACCCGATCATGAACAAGCCCGCCGCACGGATCTCCGCCCTGTCGTTGTCGCTGATGCTGCTGGCCGGTTGTGCCACCACCAGCCTGACCAGCACCCCCGATTCGCCGGCCCAGAGCCAGGCGCTGGCGCTGATCGAACAGGGCAAGCCGCGCGATGCCGCGCTGCAGCTGGAAGGCCTGGCCTCCACCCTGCGCGGCGGCGCCCGCAGCAACGCACTGGCCGATGCGGCCTGGGCCTGGCACCTCGCCGGCGACAGTGCCCGCGCGCGCAGCGTGCTCGGCCAGCTCACCGCACGCCAGCTGTCCGGCGCCAGCCTGCAGCGCTACCAGCTGACCAGTGCCGAGCTGGCCCTGGCCGACAAGCAGCCGGCGCAGGCGCTGGCCCTGCTGAAGGACCACGGCGACAACGTGCTGCCGGCCCTGCGCACACGCTGGTACCTGGCCCGTGCCAGTGCCCTGCAGGGCACCGGCGATGCCTTCGGTGCCGCCACCGAACGGGCCCGCGCCCATTCCAGCCTGACCGGCAGCGCGCGCAGCGAGAACCAGGCCGCCATTGCCGGCCTGCTCGGCACCCTCGACAACGCCACCCTGCGCAGCCGTGCCGCCGCCCTGCCGGCCAACGACCCGCTCTACAACTTCGCCGGCCGTGCACTGATCGCGCGCGGCCTGCCGCTGCCGCGCCCGTTCGACCGCGATGGCGCGGCCCAGTTCGACACCAGCAAGCGCCCGCCGGCGATGAGCGACGGTTACCGCCCGCCGGCCAAGCTGGCCGTGCTGCTGCCGCTCAGCGGCCGCCTGGCCACTGCCGCACAGCCGGTGCGCGATGGCCTGTTGAGCGCCTACTACGGTGAAAGCCGGCGCCGCCCGGACATCAACTTCTTCGACACCGCCGGCACCCCGGCCGGTGCCCTGGCCGCCTATGACAAGGCCGTCGCCTCCGGTGCCGACTTCGTGGTCGGCCCGCTGGGCCGCGACGAAGTGGACGCGGTGTACGGCCGCCAGCAGCTGCAGGTGCCGGTGCTGGCCTTGAACCGCGGCAAGGACGCACCGCCGGCTGGCAGTGCCGGCTTCTCGCTGGCACCGGAAGACGATGGCATCGTCGCCGCCGAGTACCTGCGTGGCCGCGAGCGCGGCAAGGCGCTGGTGATCAACAGCGCTGACGACACCGGCCGCCGTGCCGCCGCCGCCTTTGCCCAGCGCTTCGCGCAGCGCGGTGGCCAGGTGGTGGCCACGATCGGCGTCACCGATGCCGTCGGCGATGTCGGCGCGCAGGTGCGCAACGCCGGCCAGGTCGATGCCGTGTTCCTCGCCGTGCGTGCGCCGCAGGCGCGCCTGCTGGCGCCGCAGCTGGCGCTGGCCGGTGCAGGCGGCGCGACCCGCGTCGGCACCTCGCAGCTGACCGTTGGCAGCGGCAAGGTGGAAGAAGACGTGGCGCTGGACGGCATTGTCTACCCGAACGAAGCCTGGAACGTGCGCAGCGTGTCCGGCCTGCCGTCGGCCAGCCAGGTGGCCAGCACCCTGCCGAGCGCACGCGGTGCGGCCGGCCGCCTGTTCGCCTTCGGTGCCGACGCCTGGAAGATCACCGCCTACCTGGACAAGCTGTCCAACGAAGGCGGCCTGGACGGTGCCACCGGCACCCTGTTCCTGGACAGCAACGGCAACATCCTGCGCCAGCCGGCCTGGTCGACCTTCAATGGCGGCCGGCCGATGCCGATCGTCGGTGGTCGCTGAACGCAGCCAACGGGGCTCGGCGGTGGAAGCCGCCGCCGAGCAGCATCTGCAACAGGCCGGACTGCAGCCGCGTGCGCGCAATGTGCGCTATCGCGGCGGTGAACTGGACCTGGTGATGGACGATGCCGGCACCGTGGTGTTCGTGGAAGTGCGTTACCGCGCGCGATCCGATTTCGGTGGCGGCGCCGCGTCAGTGGATGCGCGCAAGTGCCGGCGCCTGGCCCATGCCGCGCAACTGTACCTGCAGGACAACCCGGCGCTGGCCAATGCACCCTGCCGCTTCGATGTGGTGGAAGCCACCGGCGAACCGCCGCAGCTGCACTGGCTGCGGGATGCGTTCCGATTGGATGACTGCTGATGGCTACTCTTTGCCGGCCAGCGGCCGGCACTACCCGTCGGACCTGCAGCCGGCCCTCGGCCGGTACGACCATGGCGCGTGACTGATGCCGTCGATCATCACCCATGCCGCTGTGCCGCTGGCGCTGTGGTGCGCCGCGGATCGTGGCCGCATCCCACCGCGCCTGCTGGCCGCCGGCGTGATCGCCGCCATGCTGCCCGATGCCGATGTACTGGCCTTTGCGCTGCATATTCCCTACGCCGATGCGTTCGGCCATCGTGGCGCCAGTCATTCACTGCTGTTTGCCGGCGTGCTGGCAGCATTGGCTGCGGTGTTGGCGTTCTTTGGTAGTCGCCGACCTTGGTCGGCGGGTGTGTGCCAACCAAGGTTGGCATCTACCGTGCAAGCGGCGGTATTTGTCTTCGTCTGCGCCGCCAGCCATCCGCTGCTGGATGCGATGACCTCCGGTGGCCTGGGCGTTGCGCTGGCCTGGCCGTGGAGCGAACACCGCTTCTTCGCGCCGTGGCGCCCCATCCGCGTGTCACCGTTCGCGCCACAGTTCTTCAGCGCACGCGGCGTGGCTACCCTGCTCTCCGAACTGCGCTGGGTGTGGCTGCCACTGGCCGGCGCCGTTGTCGCCTGGAAACTGATCCAACCCGCTCCTGCTGCCCCACGAGATCCGTCATGAGTCCTGCCCTGCCCACCGCATTGGTTACTGAACTGTCCACCCTGCTGGGCGCGGAGGGCTGGCGCATGGATGACGGCGCGCTGGAGGCCAACGCACAGGACAACTCATGGCGCCATCAGCGGCCGGCTGCAGTGGCGTTTCCGGCGGACATCGAGCAGGTGCAGGCGCTGGTGCGTGCATGCCGCGTGCATGGCGTGGCGCTGGTCGCGCGCGGTGCCGGCACCGGTACCACCGGTGCCGCGGTCCCGCAGCCGGGCAGCATCGTACTCTCGTTCACCCGCATGGACCGCATCGTCGAGATCCGCGCCGGTGATCGCTGCGCGGTCGTGCAGCCGGGCGTGTTGAACGGCACGCTGCAGCAGGCGCTGGCGTCGCACAGCCTGTTCTGGGCGCCGGACCCGTCCAGCGCCGAAATCTGCAGCATCGGCGGCAACCTGGCCTGCAATGCGGGCGGCCCGCGCGCGGTGAAGTACGGCACCAGCCGCGACAACGTGCTGGGCCTGGTGGCGGTGACCGGAACCGGCGACGTGATCCGTTGCGGTGGCGCCTACACCAAGGATGCCACCGGCTACGACCTCACCCACCTGCTGGTAGGCAGCGAAGGCACGCTGGCACTGATCGTGGAAGCCACGCTGAAACTGACCCCGCTGCCGGTCAGCCAGGCCGGCCTGCGCGTGCTGTACCGCGATGCCGATGCTGCTGCGGCCGCCGTGTCGCGGTTGATGTCGCAGCCGGTGGTACCCACCCGCCTGGAATTCATGGATGCGCGCAGCCTGGAACTGCTGCGGCTGAATGGTGCCGATGTGCCGGAAGCAGGGGCGATGCTGCTGGTCGAGGCCGATGGTGACCACGACACCCTGCCCTATCTGTTGCAGGCATTGGCCAGCGCCGCCGAAGGCGACGGCATGATCGAGCTGGACGTGGCGATGGAAGGCCGCGCGCGCGACCAGCTGTGGGCGGCGCGCAAGGCGCTGTCGCCTGCGCTGCGCAGCGTCGCGCCGGGCAAGATCAATGAAGACGTGGTGGTTCCGGTGTCGCGCATTCCGGAACTGGTGGCCGGCGTGCAGGCCCTGGCACGGGACTACGCGCTCACCATCGTCACCTTCGGCCACGCCGGCAACGGCAACCTGCACGTCAACATCCTCTATCACCCGGAGGATGCAGATGAAAACACGCGCGCGCATGCCGCGCTGCCGAAGATCTTCGAGCTGACGCTGGCACTGGGTGGCACGTTGTCGGGCGAACACGGCATCGGCCTGGCCAAGCGCGATTTCATGGCACGGGCGTTCACACCGGCTACGCTGGCGACGATGCGCGCGATCAAAGCCGCGCTTGACCCGGACGGTATCCTCAACCCGGGCAAGGTACTGCCGCCGGCATAGACCGCGCACACTCCTTCGCACTCCTGTAGAGCCGAGCCCATGCTCGGCTGCGCTTCGACCAGATCGCGATGAAGCCCGCACCGCGTGGCAAGCCGAGCGTGAGCTCGGTTCTACACCGGCGTGTCGCCTGCAATATCGATCAGGGTCTGCCGGAAACTGGGCAACAGCACGCGGTTGCCATGCCCGCTCAGGTGGTCGTTGTCGAAGAACAGCGGCTCCCCGTCTTCCACCGCCGAACAGGTTGTTGGCCCGCACAGCAGCGGCAGCGGATCCCACACCGTGAGCGATGGATAGCGCGCTGCCAGCTCGGCCAGCAACGCCATCTGCGGCGCACGCAGCCTCTCCAGATCATCGCGCGGCATGCTCAGGCCACCGGCACAGGCCGGGTTGCGGCGGTTGAACCAGTCCGAACAGCGGTACGCACCGGCCTTGAACAACGGCAGCGGTGCATCCAGAACCACTTGCACGCCCAGCTTCTGCAGACGTCCAAGAACATGATCAGCCTCATCACGCGCGGCCTGCGCATCGGTCGGGGTGCGCTCGGCGAGCAGTTGACGGTAGATTTCCTGCGCATCCTGACGCTGCCAGTCGAATCCACGCAGCTCCGGCATGCGCAAGGCCGCCAGCAGCACGATGTCACCCGGGCGTGCCTCGCGCTCGATGGTCGACAGCGTGTGCTCAATGAAGTCCTGGCAATCGGCTGGACTGGCCCGCAGCAGATTGACGAAGCTGCAGCCGCCGCGATCCTGCTGGCGCACCTCCATGCCGGTCTGGCGCGCGACCATGCTGGTCATGGTGCGATACGCCGCCGCGTGCGAATCGCCGGACACGAACAGGCGCCGCCCTTCAAGCGCCGGCGCACTCACCGGCTCCAATGGGCGCCACGCGGGGTAGCGACGCGCCTGCCATGCATAGCCGTCGCGGGTCACGCTCAGCGAGACCTGCTCGTGGTACTCCACGGTGGCCCACGCACCCGCACCACACAGCGCCACCACCGGCAACGCCATCGCCAGCACCTTGGCCGGTGCCAGGCGCAGCAGCGGCAACGCACTGCGCAGCGGACGCTCGATGAAGTGATACGACACAGCCGATAGCGCCAGCAGCAGTACCAGATACAGCCACAGCGCGGCGCCGTGCAGGCCGTAGGTCCAGCGCAGCAGCACCAGCAGCGGCCAATGCCACAGGTACAGCGAATAGGACAGGCGCCCCAGGTAGGCGAGCGGTGCGCAGCCCAGCGCGCGGGCGAGGCGTGATGTCCCCGGCATCGACACGCTTGCCAACAGCAGCAGGGTACCGGCCACGGTGGCCAGCACGCCGGGAACCGGCATCGCCAGCTGCGGTGCGATCACCACGCCTGCACCCAGCAGTGCCAGACCGACCACTGCAACCGCATCACCGTTCTGGCCCGGCGTGCGCGTGCGCATCCACTGGTACAGCAGCGCGCCCGCAGCCAGCTCCCAGAACCGCGCCGGCAGCAGGTAGAACGCTGCCGCCGGTGCCGTCTGCGCCTGCCAGCCCGCCCACGCCAGCGACAGCACGGTGAGCCCCGGCAACAGCCAACGCGACCACGGCCAGCGCTCACGCCCGCGCAGCCAGACGAAGAACAGCAGCGGGAAGACCAGGTAGAACTGCTCCTCCACCCCCAGCGTCCACGTGTGCAGGAACGGGTTCAGTTCCGCGCCGGGTGAGAAGTAATCGTCCTGCTGGCCAGCCAGCACGATGTTGCTGAAGCCGACCAGCGCGGCCCAGCCGGTCTGGTCGAACTGCTCATTGCGCCACGCGCGGGGAATGAACAGCGCAGACAGTATGAAAGTGGTCACCAGCATCACCAGCAGCGCCGGCAACAGGCGCAGCACACGGCGCCGGTAGAAATCGAGCAGCATCGCGCCCAGCGACGCATGGGCGCGCGAAGCCAACGACTGGCTGATCACGAAGCCGGACACCACGAAGAACAGATCCACACCGGTGAAGCCACCGGGCAACCATGCCGCGTTGGCATGGAACAGGATGACGGCCAGCACCGCCAATGCACGAAGGCCATCAATGGCAGCGTTGTGGGAACGTTCGGGAGACGACATGCAGGTGACCAGCAGCAAGTGATCCGGCAGCATCGCCATCGATGGCGCAGTCATTCAATGGACAGTCGCGACAGCGCAGGCGTGTGTTTAGGCCCGATGCAGCCGATGGCCACTGTAGGGCCGAGCCATGCTCGGCCGCTTTTCGATCAGATTGCGATGATCCGAGCGTGGGCTCTACAGGACTGTCGCGATTGCCATGCCGAGGCGCGCGCCACGCGTCTGCACCTTCTTTGAACTTTCAAATCTTTCTCATTGGCAGTGCTGGCGCTTCCCGCAAATGATGTGGCGCCACCGACAACGGGTGGCACGGGCTTCCAATCCCGTTTGGTTAATGTCGTTTACGCTTGCCTGCCGGCGTCGCCCTTTCCTTGTTGGGTGGCGTCGGCAGGCAATCTGTCCGCGCACCTATGGCGGGCGGTGCGTGGGGGCCTCGTGCCCGCCGGCGTTTGACGACGTTAGCCACCGGTATTGGAACCACGCACCGTCCGCCACCCTGGCTGTTAAGCGGGGTGGCCCCTTGCCGCTTGTAAAAGGACGCCGCCATGACCACTTCCCCCTACCCGCACCTGTCCGCCACCCTGGGCGAGGCCGCCACGCGCCTGCCCGATGACCTGGCCCGCACGCTGGAAGACACCTTCGTTGCGCTGCAGAGCGGCAACAGTGCCGGGGCCATCACCCTGCAAGCCTGCCTGCAGTACATCCGCCAGGGCGATGCCGCCGATGGCCAGCCGTGGCCCGGCAAGAACCGTTCACCCGGCCAGCGCCTGGCGTTGGCGCGCATCGACCGCGCCAATGCGGGGCTGAGTTTCCTGCTGGAGCTGCTGCACGCCACCGAACGCGTCCGCGTGGACGGGGATATTGATCAGCAGATAGGCGATGGCGCGCGCGAGGGCCTGCTGCTGGCCTGCCGTGGACTGGCCGAGTATGTGGATGTGCAGCTGCGGGCGGCTTAGTGGCTTCTGTAGGGCCGAGCCCATGCTCGGCTTGCCTGGAGCCTGATCGAAGAGCAGCCGAGCATAGGCTCGGCTCTACAGAGCCGTACCGGTTTTCAGTCGTAGGCGGCGGTGACCACGATCTCGGTGGAGATATTGCCGGCGTTGATACCACTGGTGTTGGGAATGAAGTAACCCGCGCGCAGTGGATAGGACGCCGTCGCGCCAGAGACAGCCACCGGAATATCAGTGTCGCCCTTCTTCAGGTAGGTATTGCCGGTCGCGCCGGCCAGCAGCGCGACCGTCACACCCGTTGCTGGCGTGGTGGCGGCAGTGTTCTTCCAGCGCTCCGGGTCGCCGTCGGCGGCTGTGCCATCGAAGGACAGGCGCGCGCGGCTGACGCCCACGCAGCCAGTGAAGTTCAGTGCACCGGTCTTCACGCTGCTGGCGGCACCTGGCGTCATTTCATCGGCCTTCACCGGGTCCAGCGCGATCGCCGGGGCCGCCAGCGTGCAGGTACCCGGCAGCACACGGCCGCTGATGGTGAGAGTGGCCTGGGCATGCGCGGCTGAAGCCATCAGGCACAGCATCGGCACTGCAATCAGCTGAAATCGGGTAGGGAACATGGAGTTGCTCCTGCAGGTTGATTTGAGGAAACGAGGGATCACGGTGCGGTGATGTCCATTGGATCGGATCCACGTACTTGCAGACCTTCCGGCGGCAACGGCTGCGGCACACACACGACCTGGCTCCACGACAGCCCGTAGGCGTCCGGCGCATTGGGCATGCGGTAGTCGATGCGGCAGCGCCGCCTGCCATCGGGGTCGACGATCAACGCGCCGCTGTCCTGCGCACCCCGCAGCTGGATCACCCCGCCCTGCCCCACCGCACCGGCCGGCGTGCCGTCTTCGCCCTGCACCACCGCCGCAAACGGCAGCGGCTGGCCCAGCGCGTCGGTGGCGTCGATGAACAGCGTGCGCTCGCGGCGCACCTGGAACGGCACGCGCACGATGCCACCGGCGGTGGGCGCTACACGCTGTGAGGTCTGCAGCAGCTCCACCTCGATCGGCAGGCCGGACGGATCCAGGTCAATGGTGTTCCAGCGATAGGGGCTGATATGCGGCAGCAGCGCGTAGCCATTGCGCGCTACGCGCAGGTCAGTGCTGCTGCCGATGCGTGCGCCCTGCGCACCCGGCGCCTGCACCAGCACGAAGCCGTCGCCCACGGGAGCGCCCAGGTTCAGGCCACCGCTGTGCAGCACCACGCTGCCCGATGCGCCAAGCGACAGGCTGCGGTAGTCGCCACTGCGGCTGTAGCCGGCATTGAGATTGCCACGGCTGCCTTGCCACGCGGCATACGCACTATGGCTGTTCTGTCCATTGCCTTGTGCGCTGGACAGGCTGTAGCTCAGCGCACGTGACTCACCCAGGCTGCCGGTGATGCCCAGCTGCGACTGCCTGCCACTATCGGCGTGGCTGAGCTGGGTGCTGGCACGCGGTGCGTTGGCGCTACGGCCCAGCGGCACGCTGAGGGTGAACGCGTAGCGGGTGTCCTGGCGGCCATCGTCCACGCGGAAGCGCAGCGCGGACACACCGTAGTTGACCCGCCCCAGCGTGCTCTGGAAGCCCACCTGAAAATCGTTGCGGCGTCGGGCGCTGTCCCAGTAAGACACATGGCCGCCGCTGAGATAGAGGTTGCTGCGCTGGCCGACCTTCTGCGAGAAGTTCACCTGGTAGCGCTGGCGGGCGCGCTGGCCGTAACCCCAGTCGTCGCTCTGCGCGCGTGCCACATCGCTGAGGCTGAGGAAGCCGCGCGTACTGTAGCGATACGCAGCCAGGCCGAAGTTGGTACCGGTGCGCGCCACGTAACGTTGGTAATTCACGCGGAAGCTGTTGCCGGTGGCGGTGTCGTTGCCGCGCAGGCGGGCGCGCGAATGGGTGACATCGGCACCGAATGCACCGATGGCCGTGTTGACCGCAGCACCGGCGAGCAGCGCGCGATAATCCTCACCCAGCTGGGCGCCACCCAGCACGGTAAGCCGGTTGCTCAGGCCGCGCGCATAGGTGCCCTCGGTGAAGCGCAGCGCCTGCAGCGTGTTGCCGGTGTCGCGCAGCTCGCCCGCGGTGACCGCAAAGCGCGACGACCCGGCACGCAACGCCTGCGGCACGGCGGAGAAATTGACACTGAAGCGCTGCACGCGGCCATCGGCTTCGGTGACGCTGACGTCCAGATCGCCGCCGAAGTTGGTGGGATACAGATCCTCGATGGTGAATGGACCGGGCGCCACATTGCTTTCGTGGATGATGCTGCCGTTCTGGCGGATGGTGACCACCGCATTGCCTTCGGCAATGCCCTGCACCACCGGTGCATAACCGCGCAGCGAGTCGGGCAGCATGCGCTCGTCGCTGGCCACGCGGATACCTGTGAAAGGCACACTCTCGAACAGCTCGCCACCGGTGTTGCCCTGGCCCAGCAGCAGCTGGCTGTTCCAGCGCGGAATGTCGCGCTGCAGGTGGCTGCTGATGACCTGGTGACGGGTACCCTGGCTGCCATGCGTGAACGACGCGCGGTGGCGCAGGCGCCAAGCACCCAGGTTCAGGCCCGCCTGAAGGCCGAGGTAGCTGCTGTCGCTGCCCTGGCTGCGGTAGTGGTTGGCGCTGTAGTCGATGAAGGCGGCGGTGATGCCGTCGTCGCGCAGTTCCGGTGCCACGAAGCCACGCGCGGCGATGGCTTGGGCCGCTTGCGGAATACTCAGGGACAACTGCAACTCGCCGCTGTCAAAGGTGGTACTGGCGCCCTCCACCAGCGCGGGCAGATCCACACAGGTGCTTTCCTCGGACGGCAGGGCCTCCAGGAACGCAGGCTTCAACGGCAGCCCGCGCACGAGCGCCGGTGTCAGGCATGGCACCGCAATCTGCGGATCGTCTTCGATGACGAAACGGATGTCCTGGCTGCGCAGGAACTGGCCGTTCACATGCACGTCCACCGCGTAGTCGCCAGCCGGCAACGGATTGCCGTTGGCGTATCGCGCCATGTCGATGGCTTCGCCGCCAATCAGGAAGCCTTCGCTGAACTCCACCGGCGCGGCGGCGGCATCGAACCCCAGCCCCGTCGACAACACCGCACCGATGGCGGCGCAGAGCGATCGCGTGACGGCACGGGCGTGGCCAGCAGCAATCATCGGTAGTCGGCGGTCAGCACCGCCTCGCCTTTGACGTCGCCGGGCACCAGCGGGTCGGCCGTACGCAGATAGCGCGCACTGAACGGAATGGCCTGCTGGCCCTTGCTGGACCAGCCATGCGACCACGCCTGGCCGAACTGCACCGGCTGGCCACCGCGCAGCAGCTGCACCTGCACCCCGCCAGCGGTGGCGCCCGGCGCGGGTGCAAGCTGGCCGTTGCTGCTGCCAGGGTCATTGGCGTCGGTGAGCGACAGCTGCACGTCGATGTTGCCCATCGGGCAGTTCATCGCGACGTCAAAGCTGGATTCCTTCGCGTTGCTGCCGCTGGCGGCGAGTTCGTTGGCGACAACGTCGTCGAGGGTGTGGGAAGCGTTGGCGAGGGTGCAGGTAACGGGGGGCATGGAGATCTCCACCGACAGGTGGTGCTGCATCCTCTGGCTCGGATCACCCTCGGGCCAAGATGTAATGGTGCCCAGGTAGCTCATCGGCACCGGCTCCATGGCGCCCCCGCGGAAGAACACAATCACATAGACAGCGACGGTAACCGGTCCAGCAGCTGCAATCGGTATGCCGGGGTGTCGATTGATCGCTCCTACAGCCAAGGCGGGACCACCAAAATTCGAGGGAGCCCCCTCTCTCACACTGTAGCCAAAGCCGATGAGTGGTGAGCGCGAGCTGAAGCTATAGGCCTTGTAGGTGACGCCACCGTAGGTGACATCGCGCTCGTAGGTGAGGCCGGTCAGTGGCGCATCCACGACGAAGGCTGTTTGCCCGGCAGCGCACTCGAACCCCAGGGCGACGGTTCCCGCCGCGCTGGTTCCCAGCCGTTGATCCGGCCGATCCAGATTGGCCCCCCGCAGGGCGAGGCTCAGATCTTGATCTCCCGGACTCAGCCGCGCGCAGCTGGCCCCGGCCTCCAGAATGCACAGGAAAGCGATGACCATCGCACCTACCCGCGCACGCGCCACGCCACGCGGCACATGCGTGCAGACAGGCAGAAGAGCGCGGAACTGCAATGAAAACCGCACGGCGATTCCTCCGGCAACCAATCGAGGCCGCGCAGTCTAGGCAGCGACACTGCCGCTTCCTATCGGATTAATTGCAGTTCGCGAACGTCAACGCGCTTTTACAACTTGTTGCATACCGCAGCCTGACGCGCGCATCGAAACTACCCGGGCTGACTGCCATGGGCGGTCACCGCGTGCCTCCATTCCACTACAGAGAACTGTCATGCCACTCACACTCCGCCTCCTGTCGCTTTCTGCCCTCGCCGTCGTCGCGCCGTCGGTATCTGCCGAAACGCTGGAAATCACGGGCGAACTGATGACCTCCACCTGCTCGGTGGGCTCCACCGGCGGCACCATCACCGTGCCGATGGGCAAGGTCGATCTGGCCTCGGTCAACGCCAGCACCCGTGCCGGCCAGAAGAACTTCACCATCGCGCTGGACTGCTCCGGTTCGGGTGCGTCGCAGGATGTGGGTGTGCGCTTCGGCGGCACGCCCGATGGCAGCACCGGTAACCTGGCACTGACGGCGGCGTCTTCTGCAGCCAATGTTGGCGTGGCCCTGTACGACGCTGCGGGCAACCAGCAGAAGATCGGTGAGGACCCGGCCGTGTGGGTGACCATCGCCGCCGGTGGCAGCGGCCAGCTGGACTACAGCGCGTGGTACGCCTCGCCGGCGCAGAACGCGCAGGCAGGCACCGCTAACGCTTCGGGCGACTTCGTGGTGCTCTACAAGTAATCCGCTTCCGGCAGGCCAGCGCCACGCTGTGCTGGCCTGTCCCCTTGAATGAGGTTGACCATGAAAATCCGCGCCAGGACGTGGATGTACGCACTGCTTGCCGTGTCGGTGGCGCTGCCGGCATCGGCCGCGGTGACACTTCAGGGCACGCGCATCGTGCACGACGCCAGCAAGGGCCGAGACGTAACGGTCAAGGCCAGCAACGTGGGCGAACTGCCGGCGATGACGCAGGTCTGGATCGACGACGGCGACAGCCAGTCGCGTCCGGAGAACGTACGCACGCCGTTCCGGCTGACACCGGCCGAGCCGCGGCTGCTGCAACCCAAGCAGGGCCAGGCATATCGCGTCACCTACGCACCGCGCCCATCGGAGGCGCCGCTGCCGACCGATCGCGAATCGGTGTTCTATTTCAACCTGCTGGATATTCCACCCAAGCCCAGCGATGCCAGCGGCAGGAACCTGCTGCAGTTCGCGGTGCGTACGCGGGTGAAGCTGTTCCATCGCCCCGCCGGGTTGCCGGGCAATGCACGCGACGCCGCAGCCGCACTGCAGTGGACTGCCGATGGCGATGCGCTGCAGGTGCGCAATCCGAGCGCGTACCACGTGACGTTGAGTGCGCTGACCCTTGCCGATGGGCGCAGCGTGGACGTGGACATGATCGCGCCGGGAGCACAGGTGCGTTATGCGCTGCCGGAGGGTGTCACGATGCCAGCGACGGTGGCGTTCAAGTGGCTGGATGATTACGGCACGCCGCGCGAAGCCGAAGCGCGCGTTGCACGGTAGGCGCAAACTGCGCTTACGCACTGCATCGGCGACTGCTTGCATTGAGGGCGGCCCGCGCGGCAGGCTGTAGTCCACACCCGCACGTCGCAGGTTCGCACCATGGCGTCACCCTCGGGCTACGTGCTTGCCACCCTGCAACGATTGCAGCGCCGGCTGCTGTTCGGCGGCGGCGCCATCCTGACCGTGCTGCTGCTGGCTGCCGGCTGCGCGGCGTTGTGGCTGCGGATGGAAACCGTGCATATCAACGAGCGCGAAGCACTACGACGCGGCCAGCAGACGGTGGATCGCTACATTGGCGAGCGCAGGCGGGCCTACGTGGCCAGCTTGAACACCAACGCCATGCTGTGGGCTACCCAGCAAACCGCACTGGTGGCCGGTGGCCTGCCTGTTGCGGCCCGCTTTTCAGCACAGGATGGCCAGGCCGGCGTGGTGGCACCCGGCGCCCTGTCGGTCCCCTGGCTGGCGCTGTCCCCGCGCGAGGGCCGTCTTCCGCCACAGGCGGAGGCGGCGTACCTGGGCATGGTGCAGACCTATTCGGCGTACATGGCCGCCACCGTCGCGGCGCAGGATTCGCCCACTTCCTTGATCTCCTTCGCCTTCGAACCAGAAGGGCGCCTGTTTGCGATCGCCGGGCTGCATGATGAAGCGCAGCTGCTGCAACTCATGAAGGTGCCTACCCGTGAACAGGCACTGGCCGCGCTGGCACAGACCGCCGATGCCGGCTGGCAGTCGGCGGGTGCGGACTCCGAGCTTCAACTGGACAGTGGCCGGCTGCGCGCCTACTTCGGCCGCAATCCGTTCACCGGCGAGGATGCACTGGTCACCCAGATGCGCCTGCGCAGCAATGGCACCCCCTTCATCAACCGGCTGACGTTTGAACCGCTTCAAGGCCTGCGCGAGCGGTTGGAGGAGGCCGGCCCGGGAATGTGGGTGGTGCTGGACCGGCAGGGAAACGATGTTCTGCGCAGTGCTGCGGACGCTGCGATTTCCGGGCCTGCGCTGCGCGCCGCGCCATCGCCCCGGCCTACGCTGTTGGCACTGCCTGCCGGCCGTGCCTTCGTGATGTCCGCACCCTTGCAGGGCATCGACTGGACGCTGCTGCGGCTCTACCGCTGGACCGACATCTGGACGGCGCAGCAGACCTATCTGCTCGGGGGCGGGCTGGCCCTGACCGCCCTGCTGGCCGCGCTGTGGACGCTGTTGCTGCTGGTGGACCGGCGCGTGCTGCGGCCGGCGCTGGAAGAAGCCGCACGGGTGCATGAAAGCGAAGCGTTGAGCCGCACCTTGATCGAAACGTCGCCGGTCGGCCTGTGCCTGCTCGACCAGCAGAGCGGGCAGTTGATCCTGCACAACCAGGCACTGGAGCAGCTGATCGGCGACACCACCGGCAACCTGTTGGACGCACTGGTCGGCCGCCTGGTGCAACGCGTTGACGGCCAGGTACACGGGCAGCTGTTCGAGGCGCCGTCCGCGGACGAGCACGGTCCATCGCGCTACCTGCAATCCATCGTGGCCGCCGCGCGCTACCAGCGGCGGGCGATCTGGGTCTGCGCGGTGACCGATGTGACCGCACAGACCGAAACCCAGCAGCGCCTGCTGGATGCACGGCGTCATGCCGAACAGGCCCAGCACGATGCCGAGGCCGCGGACCAGGCCAAGACCGCCTTCGTGGCAATGATCAGCCATGAAATACGTACCCCTTTGAGCGGCGTGCTCGGCCACCTTGAACTGCTTGCCCGCCAGACCATGCCGGCGGCGGCGCACGCGCATGTCACGCGCGCGCGCAGCGCCGCCGATGTGCTGCAGGGGCTGGTGAACGACACCCTGGATCTTTCCCGTATCGAAGCCGGACTGATGACGCTGGAACCGGCGCCTTTCGACCCGCGTGCGTTGCTGCAGCAGACCGCGACACTGTTCGAGCCACAGGCCAGCGCAAAAGGCCTGCGCCTGGAGCTGCACACCGGCGATGCGCTGGGGCCGGCCTATGTGGCCGACGCAGGCCGCGTGGCGCAGGTGATCAACAACCTGGTGGGCAACGCGGTGAAGTTCACGGCATCGGGAACGGTGGCGGTCAGCATTGATGCCTCGGTGCAGCCCGATGGCAGCGAGTGGCTGCACGTGGAGGTGCGCGATACCGGCCCGGGCATCGATGCCGAAGCACAGGCCGTGTTGTTCAAACCGTTCGTGCAGGTCGGTGCCGGCTCGGCACGGCAGCACGGCGGCAGCGGCCTGGGGCTGGCCTTGTGCCAACGCTTCGCCGAACTGCTCGGCGGCACCCTCGGCGTGCGCAGCACCCCGGGCACCGGCAGCGTTTTCCGCCTGGACATTCCGGCACGCCGGACCACCGCCGTGGCAGGCACACCGCCACGGCCAGCGCCTGTAGAGCGCGCGCATTCCCCGCGTGGCCACGCCTTGCTGGTGGATGACAGCGTGATCAGCCGTGACGTGACGCTGGGGCAACTGCATGCGCTGGGTTGGCAGGTCACCCTCGCGGCCGACGGCGAGGAGGCGTGGCAACGCTGGCGCGCGGGCCGGTTCGACATCGTGCTGACCGATCTGAACATGCCGTACCTGGACGGATACGGGCTGGCCCGGAAACTGCATGCGGATGACCCCTCCATCCCCATCGTCGCACTCACCGCCAATGCGATGCCCGAGGACGCGCAGCGCGTACGCGAGGCCGGCATGTCCACGCTGCTGCTGAAGCCGCTCGACCTGCCGTCGCTGGAGGCCGCGCTGCATGGATTCGACCTCGATCGCTCGGCACAGCCACCCTTACCTCCGGTGGTGAGCGAGGCGGTTCAGCGGCAGATGCGCGAGGCATTCCTGCAGACCGCGCATCGCGACTACGCGGCGCTGACCCAGGCGCTGGACTGTGCCGATGCACCGGCCATGATCGATCAGCTGCACAGCTTCGCCGGCGCGCTGGTATTTCTGGGAGAGGCCCAGGCAGCGCGCAGCTGCCAGCAGGCCGAGCAGGCCTTGCGCAGCACCGGTGCGACAGATGCGACGTCGAAGGCAATCGTCATTGAGGCCATCGCGTTGATCGCGGCTAGCATCGAACGTCAGGTTGCCGCGCAGCAGGCTTGAGCCCGCACCCTCAACCGGCGAAGTGCTGGTAGCCGCCGTCGGCGGCTTCGCCATCCACGTGTACGCCCTGCCCTTCGGCGATACGACCAATACGGGTAAGCGGCACGTCCAGCGATTCGGCCAGGTAGTGCAGCGCGTCGCGCTGATCGGCGGCGGCGGTGAAGCACAGTTCGTAGTCGTCGCCACCGCGCAATGCGCAGTCGCGCGCACCGTCGCGGCCAAGCAGCTCACGCAGCGCGTGCGAGATCGGCAGCGAATCGGCCTCGACATGCGCAGCCACGTTGCTGCGCGTGGCGATGTGGCCCAGATCGGCCAGCAGGCCGTCGGAGACATCCACCGCCGCATGCGCGAAGGCACGCAGGCGCAGGCCGAGGGTCACGCGCGGCGTCGGCCGCAGCAGGCGCAGGCGCAGGCTTTCGTAGTCGGCCAGCAGGGTAGCGGTGGTCACGCTCAGCGCGCCCTGCTGCCACAGGCGCAGCGCACCGGCGGCATCGCCCAGCGTGCCGCTGACCCAGAGGTCGTCGCCCACCTGTGCGCGGTCGCGGCGCAGTGCCTGGCCACGCCCGACCTGGCCCATTGCGGTCACCGACAGCGACAGCGGACCGCGCGTGGTGTCGCCACCGACCAGCGCGATGTCGTGCTGGTCGGCCAGGGCGAAGAAGCCATCGGCAAAGGCCTCGATCCAGTCTTCAGACGCTTCCGGCAGCGACAGCGCCAGCGTGCACCACGCCGGGCGCGCACCCATCGCGGCAAGGTCCGACAGGTTGACCGCCAGGGTCTTCCAGCCGATATCAAAGGCCGGGGTTTCCACCGGGAAGTGCACGCCACTGTTGAGCGTGTCGGCGGTGACCACCAGTTGCTCATTGGCACGCGGCTGCAGCAGCGCGGCGTCGTCACCGATGCCGAGCAGGATGTCGTCGCGCTCGAGGGTGCGGGCGCGGATGCGGTCGATGAGGGCGAATTCGGCCAGGGACATGGGGCGTTCCCGCTGTTGTACGTGCCGCGCAAGGCGCGGTGGGCGGTAGTGCCGGCCGCTGGCCGGCAACCTCAGGATCCCTGCAGCTGCCGGCCAGCGGCCGGCACTACCACAGGCGGGTCAGTGACCCGATTCGACCTTGCGCCATTCCACGGCGGCACGATCCAGCACGCCGTTGACGTAGGTATGGCCATGTTCGGAACCGAAGCGCTTGGCCGATTCGATGGCCTCGTTGATCACCACGCGGTACGGCACGTCCAGGCGGTAGCGAAGCTCGTAGGCGGCCAAGCGCAGCACCGCGCGTTCGATCGCGTCCACTTCCTCGATGCCACGGTCCAGGTACGGGCCGAGCGCTTCGTCGATGTCGCGACGGTTGTCGAGCACGCCATGCACCAGCGCTTCGAAGTACGCCAGGTCGGCGATTTCGCGGGCCTGCTCGTGGGCGAACTGGGCAATCAGCGACTGCGCGTTGCCGCCGGAGATCTGCCAGGCGTAGATGGCCTGCACGGCACGACGACGGGCGCGCGAGCGCAGCACCGGATCGACGCCATCGCGGCGGATGGGTTTACCGGAGGGCTTGCCCTGGGTGTTCTTGTTCATGGCAGCTGCTCCAGAAGATTGACCATTTCCAATGCGGCGAGTGCGACTTCCTCGCCCTTGTTGCCGTGGCTGCCGCCTGCGCGGGCCTCGGCGTCTTCAACGCGTTCCACCGCCAGCACGCCGTTCAGCACCGGCACGCCGAAATCCAGCTGCACGCGCATCAGGCCTTCGGCACAGCGGTCGGCCACGTGTTCGTAGTGGCGGGTGTCGCCACGGATCACGCAGCCCAGGGTGAGGATGGCGGCGTGTTCATGCGCGGCGGCCAGGCGTGCAGCCACCAGCGGCAGTTCCCAGGCACCCGGCACGCGGATCACGTCGATGTTGGCTTCGGTGATGCCGTTGCCGGCCAGACTCAGGCGGGCGCCTGCGACCAGCGCGTCGGTGATGCGGGCGTTCCAGCGGCTGGCCAGGATGGCGAAGCGCGCCGACTCGGGAGTGCGAAGATCGCCTTCGTAGTGGCTCATATGCGGCTTGGGGGACTCGATAAGGGGGTAATTCTAGCGTGGATGGGCCCCGGCCGTGGCTGGCGGGGGCCTGCAGGGTGTGCCGACCAAGGGTCGGCCCCCACCGGTAGTGCCGGCCGCTGGCCGGCAATCCCGGGGATGCGGTTGCCGACCAGCGGCCGGCACTACTCATTACAGGGTCACCGTCTCCACCACTTCCAGGCCGTACCCGGCCAAGCCGATCTGGCGGCGCGGGGTGCCCAGTACGCGCAGCTTGCCCAGGCCCAGGTCGGACAGGATCTGCGCGCCGGCACCGTTGCGGCGCCACTGGCCCACGTCCTTGTCCTTGCCCGGCACCACCGGCGCCGGCTGCTGGCGCAGGCGGGCCAGCAGGGCTTCGCCATCGCGTGGGGCCGACAGCACCACCATCACGCCCGTGCCCTGGGCATCGATCGCACGCAGGGCATCGGTGGCGGCCACGCCGAAGTCGTCGCGGCGCCAATGCAGCAGGTCGGCCAGCGGGTTTTCCACCTGCACGCGCACCAAAGTCGGGGTCTCCGCATCCGGGGTACCCCGGACCAGCGCGAAATGCAGGTCGTGGGCGATGCGGTCGCGGTAGGTCACCAGCTTGAACGGGCCGAATTCGGTGTCGATCTCGCGCTCGTCCACGCGTTCAACGGTCTTTTCGGTGGCCAGGCGGTAGGCGATCAGGTCGGCGATGGAGCCCATCTTCAGGCCGTGCTCGCGGGCGAACACTTCCAGCTCCGGGCGGCGCGCCATGCTGCCATCCGGGTTCAGGATCTCCACCAGCACGCCGGCCGGTTCCAGCCCGGCCAGCATGGCCAGGTCGACGCCGGCTTCGGTATGGCCGGCGCGGGTCAGCACGCCGCCCGGCTGGGCGATCAGCGGGAAGATGTGGCCCGGCTGATGCAGGTCCGACGGCTTGGCGTTGGGCTTGACCGCGGTGCGGATGGTGTGGGCGCGGTCGTGGGCCGAGATGCCGGTGGTAACGCCCTCGGCGGCCTCGATGCTGACCGTGAAGTTGGTCTGGAACTGCGCGGTATTGGCCTGCACCATCGGCGCCAGGCCGAGGTCGGCGGCGCGGGTGCGGGTGAGCGGCAGGCACACCAGGCCACGGCCATGGGTGACCATGAAGTTGATGTCCGACGGCTTGACCAGCTCGGCGGCCATGATCAGGTCGCCTTCGTTCTCTCGGTCTTCGTCATCGACGATGACCACCATGCGGCCCAGGCGGATGTCTTCCAGGATTTCCGGAATCGGGGCGAAATTCATGCGGCATCTCCGTGTGGGTGCTGACCGTTGGTCGGCACACTGATCAACCGCTCCACATAGCGGGCGACCAGATCGATTTCCAGATTGACCGCACTGCCCACGCCGGTGGCAGAGAAGGCGGTGTTGGCCACGGTGTGCGGAATGAGGGCGACTTCAAAGCCTTCATCGTCCACTTCGTTGACGGTGAGGCTGACGCCATCCACGCAGATCGAACCCTTCTTGGCGATGTAGCGGCGCAGCGAGGCCGGCGCGGCGAAGCGCCAGCGCCGGGCACGTGCATCTTCATGGATGGACAGCACCTGGCCGAGGCCGTCGACGTGGCCGCTGACCAGATGGCCGCCGAGGCGGTCGGTCGGGCGCATGGCCCGTTCCAGGTTGATGACCGCACCCTCGCCCAGCTGGCCCAGCGTGGTCAGGCCCAGAGTCTCGGTGGAGGCATCGGCCTGGAAGCTGCGGGCGTCGAACGCGATGACGGTGAGGCAGACGCCGTTGATGGCAATGCTCTCGCCCATCTGCACGTTGTCGAACGGCAGATTCCCGACATTGAAGGTGAAGCGGACATCGCCGCCGATGGATTCGCGTGCGGCCAGACGGCCGACGCCTTCGATGATTCCAGTAAACAAGTAACGTTCTCCGCGAAAAGTGAGCGAAAAACGCCGCAAGGCAAACAGGTGCACGCAGGGCAAGAGCCCTGTGGCACCGTCTTCTTTCATCCGGACTATGACCGTCGGCTCCGGCATTGGACCGGATCTGCTGACCCCCGGCCGTGGGCCGGGGCGCTCGCGGGCTCGTGCTTGCGCACCTACCGCCGGTGGGGAATTGCACCCCGCCCTGAAGACGTTTGTGTACCGGCGAACCGGCCCGCGCAGTGTACCAGCCCGTGCTGAACGGGGTCGGATCCCTTTCCGCAGGAAAGGGCTCTGACCCCATGGACCGGTGGCGCAGCAGCACTGGGGTCAGGGCCGTTTCCCGATGGCAAACGGATCCGACCCCCAACCCCGGTCCGCCCCAGCCTGTGACGGCCGTCTCTCGCATTTTGTAAAACTTTCATTAAAATCCGCAGCGGACGACATGAGGTCGCCACGGGCAGCCGCGAGGGCAGGCCCGCCAATGGACTGAAACTCACAGGAATTCCCATGCGCAAGATCCTGATCGTGGCCGCCCTGCTGGCCGCCGCCCCGTTCTCGGCTTCGGCCGAGGCCCTGAGCTACACCTACGTTGAAGGCGGCTGGACCCAGGTCCAGGTTGACGACAACCTGCTGGACGACCCGAAGGTCGACGGTGGCTACCTGCGCGGTTCGGTCGCGCTGGCCGAGCAGGTCTACGTGTTCGGTGGCTGGTCGCGCACCAGCAAGACCCGCCACTACGGCGAAGATTCGCTGAAGCTGGAACTGAACCAGCCGGAGCTGGGTATCGGCTACCACATGCCGTGGACCGACCGCCTGGACTTCACCGCCGATGCCGCCTGGGTGCGCCAGAACGCCGAATCGACCCTGCGTTATGACGGTGCGCGTTACCACGGCAAGGACCACACCAACCTGGGCCGCGTCACCATGGGCATCCGCGGCAAGCCGTCGCGCATGACCGAAGCCTGGGCCAAGGCCGGCTACATGGATGGCGGCAACAACTACAAGGGCACCTGGGTCGGCACTGTTGGCGGCCAGATCAACTTCACCAAGACCTGGGGTCTGGTGGGCGAGATCTCCGGCTACCGCGACGTCACCCAGTACTCGGCCGGCGTCCGCGCCAGCTTCTGATCCAACGGTCGCTCCTCGTCGTGCGATCGAACGGGCCCCGCAAGGGGCCCGTTTTTTTTGCCCCGCGCGTCGGCACGTGATCACAGGGCGCCGTGGGGCCTGCGCAAAGATGCGCTAGGCTTGCGCGCCTCTGGAACAGGAAACACCGTCATGAAGACCCCCTTGCGTACCCTGCTGGCCAGCGCCCTGCTGGCTGCCCCGCTGCTGGCCAGCGCCGCCCCGGCCACACTGACGCCCGAACAGGCCTTCGATCTGTATGCCCGCGTCCTGCTGGAAGACGACGCCGCCGCGACCCGCACCCTCAACGATGCGCTGAAGCCCGCCTTCGACGGCCAGGACGCGGTAACCCCGAACCCGGGCGCATTGGCCAAGGCGCTGGCCGAACCGTGGCAGGTCGTGCTTGCCAGCACCGGCGCCAAGGCCGACGCGGCCACCAGCGAAGCGCTGTATGCCAAGGCCCTGCGTGATTCGAAGTGCCGCGCCAGCAAGAGCGTGATTGAAGACAACGAATACGTGGACGACCAGAAGCTGGCGCGCATCACCTTCAGCTGCCAGGTGCCCGACCTGGGCAAGGTACGTCCGCTGTTCGCCGCCAGCCTTGCCGCCGACGCCAGCCCGGCCTCGCGCAAGCAGTTCACCGACGCGTACACCCAGGCGCTGCAGAGCGGCGCGCGCGTGCCGGTCAGCGGCACCTTCACCCTGTACCCGGCCAAGGACAACGGCTACTGGTACAGCGGCAACTTCGATGATCTGGTGGGCACCGTGACCGGGGCGCTGGCACCGTTCGAGGAATGGATGCAGGACGTGCAGGCGGCCAGCGCACCGAAGGTGACCGGCGTACCCGGCTGCGACCTGCTGCTGCAGCAGCACCGCAGCTGCGTGGCGAAGATCGCACCCGACCAGATCAGCGGCGTGGATGCGATGGCCGAGGAACTGAAGGCCAAGGCACAGGTCAAGTCAGCCGATGAGATGACGCAGGAGTGCAAGGCACTGCGCCCGATCGCCGAGATGATGTGGACCGACGAGTGCACATAAGCACGATGTAGCGCCGGGGCGTGCCCGGCGATTCCCTGCGGCCCTCAGCCGTCGTCATCATCGTCCGGATGTTCACCGAACTCCGGACGGTTCTGCTGGTATTCGCAGCCGTGCAGGGTCTTGCCGGGCGCCCACGCGCGTACGATGCGCGCGCGATCTTCCAGCCAGCCATCGGCCGCCGTGTCGGTGTCGTGGAAGCCGACGTAGGCGACGTCGTCCCAGCCGTCGTAGGGAGGAAGATCCCAGTCTTCAGCCAGGGCCTGCGCGATGTCTCCATCGAGCTCGGCATAGAGGGTCTGACCGAGCTTCACGAAACGCGAAACGGGCTTGCCGGCGATCATCAGCGGCGACGGCGGCGCCCACCAGGAATAGCCCTCTTCGTCCTCCCCAGTCTTCCAATCCCTGAAGCGCGGGTCAGCCGTGTGGGCTGACATGCCCACCGCCCAACCCGCCGTATAGGCGCGGAGCGCATCGGCCCTGCAGCTCAGCACATCGTCCAGCTCTGCAGCCACATCAATGCCTGGCGCGAACATGGTATCTGGCTCTTTGCCACGCCTGCGCAGCTGCGACATCCGGTCGCCATAGCGATCCTCGCAACCCATCAGCACGGCACCGGTATGGCTGGAGATACGCGATGCAGTCAGCGAGCGCACCTGGAAACCGAAGGCTCCTCTGTTTCGAAGTGAAAGCTCCCGAACGTGGATATGAGGGGCGACCGTTTCACTCAATGGCCGCATCTGCAACTGACTCGAAATCTCGTCCAGCGATACACCGTCGATGATCGCCATCACCGTTTCGGAAAGCACTGCAATGCGCTGCGTCGGATGGCCGAACACCGTGATTGACGACGGTAGAACGACTTCGCGCAGGGACGCATTGGGCTGCTCGGCGACGACCCACGAATCGAACGGATGCGCAACCTCGTCGCCCAGCGCGACCGCCCACAGGTGGCGCGACAACGGTTTCTGCACCGAAGCAGGAGCCCGGCACTCAATGACGGCGGTCAGATCCTGCAGCGCCTGTTCGCTTGTGATGGTACGCACGGCACCGGGCTCATCGCCATCTGCGAATGCGGCAGGTGAAACAACCATCCCAAGCGCAACGAGCGCAGGAAGCATACGGATCCGGAAGGATTGCGCCACGATGGTCACCGCTGTGGGAAACCCAGCACTCTGCATTCGCGTCACGAAGGCAGCTATGAAGAAAGTTTCAAATTCTCCCGAGGTTGCTGCCACAGACAGCAATCCGTAGATTTTCAGAGAAGTTGCATGGACCGATGCATGGAACGCCGCTGATCCTCAGCGAATCTTCCCGCTTCCGCCCACGCCATGTTGAGAGCTCTTTTCGCCCTGCTGCTGTGCGCGCCGCTGGCCGCAGATGCTGCTGCGCTGTCACTGGAAGACACCTTCGATGCCTATGCGCGCGTCATCACCCAGAATGACGAGGACGCCAAGGCCGCCTTGCGCAACAGCCTGCGCACGGCAGGCACGGACGACTACCCGGACATCGGAGACATCGTTGATGCGCTGTATGCCTTCGGAAATCTTGCCGCTGGGTTCGAAGAACCCACGGCCAGTGCCATCACCGCGCGCCGGAAAACCATCCACTGCCGTGCAGTCACGATCGAAGAGGACAGTTTCTCCCGTCGCGGCGTTGTGGACTATCAGTGCACGCTCCCCGATGTTTCTGGCGCCTTTGACGCCTATCGGGAGAATCTGGCTCGCTCACGCGCCGGGGACCCGGATGGCGATGCGTTCAGGGATTTTCTTGGGACCTATGCGAGAACCCTGCGCGACGCGCCTGACACCACGTACATGGCGAGGGCGGAGTTCTCGCGTGTTGGCGACAAGGGTCCATGGAGCAGTGCGGACATGCTGTTCCTTGGCTTGAATCTACTGAAGGAGCTGATGCCGTTCTCCGCTTGGAACGAGCGTATTGAAGCTGAGGAAGACACTGATCAGGTCCGGGCAGAATAGAGGGCTTTCGAGATGCTCACCCACTTCCACAGTATCGCGCGCTCGGCCCTGCTTTTCCTGCAGGCCGTGCTGCTCGCGGGCTGCTCACAGGCCTCACAACCGCCAATGGCCGTACCCGGCTCGGTCGTCAGCCTGTCGCCACCTCCCGGGTTCACCCTCGCCCCCAACTTCTCCGGCTTTGTCAGTGAAGATGGACGAGCCAGTATCCTGATCGCCGAACTGCCCGCCGAGGCCAGCAGCGCAGTCGGAGCACTCTTCGTGGATGAGCCCGCTGCGCGAAACCGCTTTGCCAGCCAGGGCGTCCACGTCGATCGACTGGAATCGCTCAGCATCGAAGGGCGAACGGTTCCCGTAGTCATTGGCAGCCAGGTGGCCCACGGTTACAGCTTCGAGAAGTGGACGGCGCTTTTCCGCGGCTCCCCCACTGTCATGATCACGGTGCAAGCTCCACGCGACCATGCACTGACGCACAGCCAAGCGATGCAGGCCCTTTCCTCGGTAACGATCGGCGCACAGGCCACACGCGAACAGAAGATTGCGGCTTTGCCTTTCACCCTCACGCCGGAGCCGCCGTTCCGGCTGATCGATACGCTCTCAAGCTCGGCAATGCTGCTCACGGCTGGCGAACTGGATACGGATCCCGAAGGCCGCCAACCCTCGGTGATTGTCGCATCCCAGCTTTCTCTCCCGTTTGCCTCGAACGATCTACAGAAGGTGTCCGATCAGCTGATTGCAGGAACTGTCAGGATTCAGGGCGGAACGATTACCTCAAGAAAGGACATGCCGTTCGGTGGTATCACCGGGCATCGGGTTGATGGGATAACACCGGACGGACGCCGCTACCGCCACTATCTCGCCCTCTGGCCGGGTGAGCGATTCGTGCGGTTGGTCGCCATCCTGCCGGCAGACAGTTCCAAGGCAGTGGAAGACGCGGTTGATGCCATGGCCGCTTCGGTCCGATTCCGCGAGCCATGACAACACTGGTGCCGTCCGCCAGGCTCGCGCGATTCTGTAGCGCCGGGTCAAGCGCGGCACCTTTCCCAACGCCGCACATTTTCAGACACGTTGCATGGACCCTGCATGAAGTTCCCCTGATCCTCATGGCCGTCCCGGATCGCCCGTGTGCCCCATGCTGAAACCCATCCTCCTGCTGGGAGCGCCGCTCACTGCTGCCGCCGCGCCCCCTGCTGCGCTCTCACTGGAAGAGACCTTCGAGACCTATGTGCAGGTCATCGTTCGCGGCGACACGCCGTCGAAAGAGAAGCTGCGGCACCATCTGCGTGCATTCGCGAACAGCGACAGAATTGATGTGACCGTCGACGCCATCGATGCGCTTCAGCTGCCCAAGGCCGCCTTCAACGGTACGGCAATGGAACCGGTTGCCAGCGCTCTGGAGATGCGGCAGAAGGCCCTGTCCTGCACCATCACTGACATCACCCGGGAGACGGTGCATTCAACGCCACAGGCAACCGTGGCGTATCGCTGCGCTTTCCCCGACCTCTCGGGCTTCTTTCCGACCTACCGCGACGCGCAGAAGCGACGTGCCGACGTCGGCCGTGATGATCCCGAACACGCCAAGGCCCTCTTCGTGGCATTCGCCAACGCCCTGCGCGACGCGCCGGATCGCTCACATGAGGGCAGCGCCGTGTTCCTGCAGGCCCGAGGCAAAGGTCACTGGATGCCCCTCGACCTGCCGTCGCTGGGTAACACGCTGCTGCAGCAGGTACTGCCCTTCGACGCATGGAACACGCGGATCGCAGCGGAATCCGTACCTGTGGTTACCAGCATTCCCACCTGCGACCTGATGATGGCCGACCAGCTGAGGTTCTTTGCCCGGCATCACCCGCAGAGTCCCTTTCTGAGCAACGGCGTACTGCAACGCAATCTGCTCAAGCGCGTGGAGGGAATGAGCGATGCGGAGGCGACGCGCGACTGCCAGATCGTCCATGAGCGCAACCGGGAGCTGTGGAACAGCGAGAAGACCGACTGAGGTCGGGGCGTCATGATCCGGCATCTGGTGATCCCGCTGCTGGGCCTGCCGCTCTGGGATGCGCCGCGCCGGGCATCGAGCGTCAAGCGCGTATCGAAACACTGCTCCAGCACTGGGCCATCGAGCTGTGCGATCTCACATAGCATCCTCCTGGTGTGACGTGCTGGCCGGATAGGGCGGCGAAACGTGCAGCTCATCCGTGCCCGGCGCATCGTCACCGACGACCAGGGCGACTGCATTTTCAGAACCGTTGCATGGCCGTGCGCACACTGCGTGATCAATGCTGTTGTCCTCTTCCACGAGGGCAACAGCATGAAACACCGCACAACCTCGACCACGGCCCAGCTTGTCGCGCTGATGGCGTGCTGGCACGCCGAAGCGTCCAGACCCAGGACCTTCTTCGTGCAACCTTCGGTTGCGTTCGAGTCGACCCAGCTGCGCGACCGCGACATCGACGCGCAACTGAGCGAGAACGACGATTGCCGGGCGTTCCTGCAGTACCACGATCAGTGCGCACCGTCGGTACTGCCGGACGAGTACGACCAGGGCATCAGCCGGCGCAGGCTGCGGTGGAAGTCAACGCAACTGACGGGAGAAGCACTCGGTGCCTACTGCCGTGACCTGCATCTGCTGTGGAAGCAGCAATGGAAAGAGCAGTGCCCCGCCCACGAGGACGAGGGCACCTGACAGCGCCGGAACGGGGCCAGTGCCCCGCGATTGACTCACGGGCGCAACAGCAGCCGGATGTCCTCGCCGACCTGGCGCTGGTCAACCACGCGCAGGCGGCGCTGCTGGCCCATTGCCTCGATGCCCAGGCCCGCCAGCAACGGACGACCGTTGTCGCCCAGCAGCGTGGGCGCCTGGTACAGCAGCAGTTCGTCCACCCAGCCAGCGCGCAGCAGCGCACCGGCCAGTGTCGCGCCGGCTTCGGTATGCACCTCGTTGATGCCACGCTCGGCCAGCAGCGCCAGCACCGCACCCAGGTCCAACCGCCCCTCTGCGCTGGGCACGCTGGCAAATTCGGCGTCGGCCGCATCCGGTGCGCTCACCGCCGCATCGTGCAGGTACAGCGTCGGCGCACCGCCCTCGCGCACACGGCTGCATTCGAGCGAACGCAGGCGCGAATCGAGCACCACGCGCAGTGGCGGCATCACTTCGGCACCGGCCAGGCGCACGGTCAACATCGGGTCGTCGGCCAGCACGGTATCGGCGCCAGTCAGGATCGCACCGGCGCGAGCGCGCCAGTGCTGCACGTCCTCGCGCGCAGCCGGCCCGGTGATCCACTTGGAGCTGCCGTCGGCCATCGCGGTGCGGCCATCGAGGCTGGCGGCCAGCTTCACCCGCAGCCACGGGCGGTTGCGCTCCACGCGTGACAGGAAGCCCTTGTTGAGCTCGCGCGCCGGCGCCGCCATCAGTCCTTCGGCAACCTCGATACCTGCATTGCGCAGCAGATCGAAGCCACCGCCATCAACCTTCGGGAAGGGATCGCGCATCGCCGCCACCACGCGCGTCACGCCCGCTTCGATCAGCGCCAGTGCGCACGGCGGCGTGCGCCCGTAGTGGGCGCAGGGCTCCAGGGTGACATAAGCGGTGGCACCGCGGGCCTCGCTGCCGGCTTCGCGCAGTGCGAATACTTCAGCGTGCGGCCCCCCTGCGCGCTGGTGCCAGCCCTGCCCGACCACGCGTGCGCCGTGGGCGATCACGCAGCCGACCATCGGGTTGGGCCGGGTGGTATAGGCAGCGCGCTCGGCCAGGCGCAGCGCGTTGGCCATGTGCAGGTGGTCGAGGACGGAGAACGAGGGTGTCATGCGACCATGGTAACGCTGCCGGTGTTGATCCATGCCATCGGTGCCAATCCAGGTTGGCACCCACCCAGGCAGAGGCGGTCAGCCCTTCTTCTTCTTGGTCAGGGCGATCACATCGCCCAGCAGCTGCAGCTGTTCGGTGCTGGACGGCAGGTCGCGCTCGAGCTTCTCGATCTCCTCGCGGAAATCGGCCACGTCCTCGAAGCTGCGGTACACCGAAGCGAAGCGCACGTAGCCCACATGGTCGAGCTTGCGCAGTTCGTTCATGACGAACTCGCCAACCTTGATCGAGGGCACTTCGCGCTCGCCGCTGATGCGCAGCTGGTGCACCACCGCACGTACCGCCGCCTCGATCTTGTCTTCGGGCACCGCGCGCTTCTGCAGCGCGCGGTCGAACCCCGCGCGGACCTTGCGCTGGTCGAACGCTTCGCGGGTGCCATCGCTCTTGACGATGGCCGGCAGCTTCAGCTCGACCGTTTCCAGAGTGCTGAAGCGCTCGCCGCAGGCTTCGCATTCCCGCCGACGGCGAATCGTCGCGCCGTCTTCAGAGACGCGCGAGTCGATGACCCGGGTATCGGCATGTTGGCAGAAGGGGCAATGCATGGAACGCCTGGCTCAGGGAGCAATTGCCACGATCATGGCAGCGTCGCAAAGGTACCTGAGAAAGGGCGCCGCAGCAAATGCTGCCTGCGCGGAAGCGCCTGCATTCTGGCCACCCAAGGTGTGCGGCGAGTTCGTGATGTCCGGCTCAACCCGGTGCGGGCGGCGGCGATGCCACGCGTGACCAGCGCAGCCACGCCAGGTGCCCGGCCATCACCAACAGCGGTGGGCCAAAGCCGAGGAAGGCCAATGTCGAGATCTCCCCGTACTTGAAGGTGAAGTACAACGCGGCGGCGACCACGCCCAACGCAGCCAGCACGCCCAGCGCCAGGCCGGCCCAGGCGGCAACCGGTGATTGGCGCAGGCCGGCAACACCGCGCCACAGGAACAGCCCGCTCAGCCACAACCACGACAGCAGGCCGATGATCCCGGCCGACGACCACAGCAGCAACAGCGTGTGCTCGTCGCCCGTCAGGTACTTGCCGTCCCATACGACCATCAGCCCCAGCACGGCACCCGTACCGCCTGCTGCCACGGTGGGCAGGCCCACCAGCAGGCCGGCAATGGCCATCCCGCGCTTGTGCAGGCGCTCATCCATGCGTTCGGTGTCCTTCCATGGGCCACGTCATGCGCGGCGCTTGATCCACACCAGCATCGCCGCCGGCACCAGCATCGATGGGCCCAACAGCAACAGGGCGATGCCTTCGGCGTGGACCGTGATGCTCCACCACAGCGCCAGCCCCAGCGGGGGCACAGCGGCAAGACCGCCGGCCAGCAGCATCCACCACCAGAGGCGATGCACCTGCAGCCCGGCACGCCCCTGCAGCAGATACCCGGCGCTGAGCCACAACCAGGCCAGGCAGCCGGCAATGCCGGCCAGGCCCCACAGCGGCATCACCGTCACCGCGGCCAGCGTGCCATGGCCGAACTGGCCCAGCCCCGTCAGCAGCAGCATCGTCGCCGCGACACCGCCCACTGCCAGGCTGGGCAGGCCAAATGCCACCGCCAGGACGGCATACAGGTACTTGAGGCGGCGCTCATCCATGCGCGGGATTCCTGGTGACGGGGTCAGAGCCCTTCCCTGCGGGAAGGGATCCGACCCCGGCGGCGATCAGCCGTAAACCGGGTACTTGCGGCACTGCGCGCTGACGGCATCACGCACGCGGGCGATGACGGCATCATCGTTCGGCGCGTCCAGCACGTCGGCGATCCAGTTGGCCAGGTCCACGCAGTCCTGCTCGACGTAGCCACGGGTGGTCACGGCCGGGGTGCCAAGGCGCAGGCCCGAGGTCACGAACGGAGAACGCGGATCGTTCGGCACCGAGTTCTTGTTGACGGTGATGTGAGCCTTGCCCAGCGCAGCTTCCGCATCCTTGCCGGACACGTCCTTGCCGATCATGTCGACCAGCATCAGGTGGTTCTGAGTGCCACCGGAAACGATCTTGTAGCCGCGCGAGATCAGCGTGTTGGCCATCGCCTGGGCGTTCTTCACCAC
The DNA here is from genome assembly GCF_059369975.1 of Stenotrophomonas sp. YJH_SMC_32. Taxonomy (NCBI): domain Bacteria; kingdom Pseudomonadati; phylum Pseudomonadota; class Gammaproteobacteria; order Lysobacterales; family Lysobacteraceae; genus Stenotrophomonas; species Stenotrophomonas sp. YJH_SMC_32. The sequence goes on from NZ_JCAFTE010000004.1 coordinate 78,128, forward strand.
CTGCTGCTGGTAGGCCTTGAAGCCCGGTTCCAGCGCTTCCTTGAAGGCCACGGCCTTGCCGGCGATGACGTGCATCAGCGGACCGCCCTGGATGCCCGGGAACACGATCGACTGCAGCTTCTTGACCAGGTCTTCGTCGGCGCCCTTGGCGATGATGATGCCGCCACGCGGGCCGCGCAGGGTCTTGTGGGTGGTGGAGGTAACGACGTGGGCATGCTCCAGCGGGCTCGGGTAGACGCCAGCGGCGACCAGGCCGGCCACGTGGGCCATGTCCACGAACAGGTAGGCACCGACCTTGTCGGCGATGGCGCGGAAGCGCGCCCAGTCGATCACCTGCGAGTACGCCGAGAAGCCGGCGACGACCATCTTCGGCTTGTGCTCCAGGGCCAGGCGCTCGACTTCGTCGTAATCGATCAGGCCCTGGTCGTTGACGCCGTACTGCACGGCGTTGAACAGCTTGCCCGAGGCATTGACCTTGGCACCGTGGGTGAGGTGGCCGCCGTGGGCCAGGCTCATGCCGAGGATGGTGTCACCCGGCTGCAGCAGGGCGAAGTACACGGCCTGGTTGGCCTGCGAGCCGCTGTGCGGCTGCACGTTGGCGTAGTCCGCACCGAACAGCTGCTTGAGGCGGTCGATCGCCAGCTGCTCGGCGATGTCCACGTATTCGCAGCCACCGTAGTAGCGCTTGCCCGGGTAGCCTTCGGCGTACTTGTTGGTCAGCTGGCTGCCCTGGGCTTCCATCACCGCCGGGCTGGTGTAGTTCTCGCTGGCGATCAGCTCGACGTGGTCTTCCTGGCGCTGGGTCTCAGCGGCAATGGCCTTGGCCAGTTCGGGATCGTAGGTTTCGATGCGGACGTCACGCGGGAACATCGGGTACTCCAGCAGGCAGGGAAAGGGGTACGGCTCAGCCCCTGATTGTAGCCCCGCACCGGCCTGCCGGGGCCGAAAAGGCCGGGGCCGGCACTCCCGAAGGAATCCGGCCCCGTATGGTTTCCAGGGATGTTGTGGGATCAGGGCCCTTTCCGTTGGAAAGGGATCCGACCCCGGCCGCGATCCTCAGCGACTGTTGATGATGTAGTCGGCGATGATGCCGGTCGCCACCGCCACCAGCAGCATGTTGCCGCGGTCGTCGCGGATCCAGTGGTGCCCATACGGCGGGCGGCGCAGGTGGTAGCGCGGGTAGTCGTTCACCACATAGATCGGGCCGCGGTAGTAATCGCGGTAGCGGTGGCCGACCTTCCAGCCGTAGCCCGGGCCGTAGGCCGGGCGGTAGACCACGCGCGGCGGCGGCGGGGCCGGGCGGTAGTAGCGGTCGTGGTCGCGGTGCCAGTCGCGGCGGTCGCGCTCCCAGTCGCGGCGTGCCTCGCGGCGGTCGCGTTCCCAGTCACGGCGGTCCTGTCGCCATTCGCGGCGGTCCTCGCGCCACTCGCGGCGGTCATGGCCGCGACGGTGGTCGTTGTCGGCAAAGGCCGGGGCCACCGCGCCGAACGCCAGCACAGAGGCCACGGCGCCGGCCATTACTCGATTGATGCGCATGTCAGACCTCTGCTTGGGTGGTGGTGAGCCCATATTGCGCAACCGATCTGAACCGTTTCCGGCTGGAAACGCTTCCCGCTGCAGGACTGTGACGCAGTATTCAGCCCACGGCCAGCCCGACGGCGCCTGCCCGGCGCGGCCCGGAACCGGTTCCGGCTATAATTGGCGGTATTCCTTTCCAGTCTGTGCCCGCTGCCACAACGGGATGTTCCCGTGATGGGCCGGGCGCAGGGCCGCGCCTACGGAGACCTCATGTCCTCGCAATACATCTACACCATGAACCGCGTGTCCAAGGTGGTCCCGCCCAAGCGGCAGATCATCAAGGACATCTCGCTGTCCTTCTTCCCGGGCGCCAAGATCGGCCTGCTGGGCCTGAACGGCGCCGGCAAGTCCACCGTGCTGAAGATCATGGCCGGCGTGGACACCGATTTCGAGGGTGAAGCCCGCCCGCAGCCGGGCATCAAGGTCGGCTACCTGGCCCAGGAACCGGAACTGGACCCGAACAAGACCGTGCGCGAGTCGGTCGAGGAAGGCGTGGGTGAAGTGCTGCAGGCCCAGGCCGCGCTGGAGGCGGTGTACGCCGCCTACGCCGAAGAAGGTGCCGACTTCGACGCATTGGCCAAGGAGCAGGAGCGCCTGGAGGCGATCCTGGCCGCCGGTGATGCGCACACCCTGGAAAACCAGCTGGACGTGGCTGCCGATGCGCTGCGCCTGCCGCCCTGGGATGCCAAGATCGCCAACCTGTCCGGTGGTGAAAAGCGCCGCGTGGCACTGTGCCGCCTGCTGCTGCAGAAGCCGGACATGCTGCTGCTGGACGAACCGACCAACCACCTCGACGCCGAGTCGGTTGAATGGCTGGAGCAGTTCCTGGCGCGTTACACCGGCACCGTGGTGGCCGTCACCCATGATCGCTACTTCCTGGACAACGCCGCCGAGTGGATCCTGGAACTGGACCGCGGCCGCGGCATTCCGTGGAAGGGCAACTACACCGAATGGCTGGTGCAGAAGGATGAACGCCTGAAGCAGGAAGAAAACCAGGAAAAGGCCCGCCAGAAGGCGATCCAGAAGGAACTGGAGTGGTCGCGCCAGAACGCCAAGGGCGGCCGTTCCAAGGGCAAGGCCCGTCTGGCCCGCCTGGAAGAGCTGCAGTCGCAGGACTACCAGAAGCGCAACGAGACCAACGAAATCTTCATCCCGCCGGGCGAGCGCCTGGGCAACATGGTGATGGAGTTCAAGAACGTCTCCAAGAAGTTCGGCGACCGCCTGCTGATCGACAACCTGTCGATGCTGATTCCGCCGGGCGCGATCGTCGGCATCATCGGCCCGAACGGCGCCGGCAAGTCGACCCTGTTCAAGATGATCACCGGCCAGGAAAAGCCGGATTCGGGCGAGATCGTGATCGGTCCGACCGTGCAGCTGTCCTACGTGGACCAGAGCCGCGACAAGCTGGAAGGCAACCACAACGTCTTCCAGGAAATCGCCGGCGGCCTGGACATCCTCAACATCAACGGCATCGAGATCCAGTCGCGCGCCTACATCGGCCGCTTCAACTTCAAGGGCCAGGACCAGCAGAAGATGGTCGGTTCGCTGTCCGGTGGTGAGCGTGGCCGCCTGCACATGGCCAAGACCCTGCTGCAGGGTGGCAACGTGCTGCTGCTCGACGAACCGTCCAACGACCTGGACATCGAAACCCTGCGTGCACTGGAAGACGCGCTGCTGGAGTTCCCGGGCAACACCTTCGTGATCTCGCACGACCGCTGGTTCCTGGACCGCATCGCCACGCACATCATCGCTTTCGAAGGCGACTCGCACGTGGAGTTCTTCCAGGGCAACTACCGCGAGTACGAGGAAGACAAGAAGCGCCGGATGGGCGATGACGCTGCGCCGAAGCGCCTGCGCTTCAAGGCGCTGAAGTAAGGCAACCGGAAAGGCCGCGCTCGCGCGGCCTTTCTCCTTTCGGCAGGTCACCACCGTTGGTGGTGACGCTTTGAAGCGTACCGACCAACGGTCGGTACCCACCACCAACGGTCGGTACCCACGTTCTGCATTCGGGTAGGTCACGACCGTTGGTCGTGACACCTTATCGTCGCGAGAATCCCCATGTCCCTGTTCGAGCGCATGTTCCAGCTGCAGCAGCACGGCACCACCGTGCGTACCGAGCTGCTGGCCGGCATCACCACCTTCCTGACGATGTCCTACATCGTCTTCGTCAACCCGGAGATCCTCGGCACCACCGGCATGGATGCGGGTGCGGTGTTCGTGGCCACCTGCCTGGCCGCCGCGCTGGGTTCGGCGGTAATGGCGCTGGCGGCCAACTTCCCGGTCGGCATGGCACCGGGCATGGGCCTGAACGCGTTCTTCGCGTTCACCGTGGTCGGCGCTGCCGGCCTGCCGTGGCAGCAGGCGCTAGGGGCGGTGTTCATCTCCGGCCTGATGTTCCTGGTGCTGTCGCTGACCGGTGTGCGGGCATGGCTGGTGTCGGGCATTCCTTCGTCGCTGCGCTCGGCGATCGTGGCCGGCATCGGCCTGTTCCTGGCGATCATCGCACTGCAGAAATCCGGCGTGATCGTCGGCAACGAAGACACGCTGGTGGCGCTGGGCCCGTTGAACACGGCGCCGCCACTGCTGGCGCTGGCCGGTTTCCTGTTGATCGCAGTGCTGGAAGCACGCCGGATCCGCGGCGCGATCCTGATCGGCATCCTGGCGGTGACCGGTGCGGGCTGGGCATTGGGCGACGTGCAGTACCAGGGCCTGGTCTCGCTGCCGCCGAGCCTGGCCCCCACCTTCCTGCAGCTGGACCTGCCGGGCCTGCTGCACCATGACGGCGGTGCGCCGATCGCGGTGTTGCTGCAGGTAGTGCTGGTGTTCGTGCTGGTGGAAGTGTTCGATGCCACCGGCACCCTGTATGGCGTGGTCGGTCGCGCCGGACTGCTGAAGCTGCCGGGCGCGCAGAAGCGCTTCGGCCGCGCGTTGCTGGCCGACAGCACCGCCATCGTGGCCGGTTCGGTGCTCGGCACCAGCAGCACCACCGCTTTCGCTGAAAGCGCCTCGGGCGTGCAGGTGGGTGGCCGTACCGGCCTGACTGCGCTGGTCGTATCGGCGCTGTTCGTGGCCGCGCTGCTGTTCTCGCCGCTGGCGGCGATGGTGCCCAGCTATGCCACCGCACCGGCGCTGCTGTTCGTGGCCGGCCTGATGCTGCGCGAACTGGTGGAAGTGGACTGGAGCGACCTGACCGAATCGGTGCCGGCCGCACTGTGCGCGCTGGCGATGCCGTTCACCTACTCCATCGCGAATGGCCTGGCGTTTGGCTTCATCGCGTATGCGGCACTGAAGGCCGGCACCGGCCGCTGGCGCGAAGTGCATCCAGCGGTATGGCTGGTGGCGGTGCTGTTCACCCTGCGCTACGCGTTGGAGTAAGCACACGGTGGTGCCGGCCAGCGGCCGGCACCACCGGTCGCTGGGTTCACCTGCTGCGCACGGTGCTCTGGGATGATGCGGGCATGGTTGCGCCCGTTCTTCCCGCAGATCCGTCTTCGCCGTTGCGCCGCCGCCTGCTGCGCGCGGCCGTGCTGGCGCCGTTGGCCGGTACGCTCGCCACCCTGCCCGGCTGCTCGCTGCCGGTGCAGGTCGACGGCACCTTCCTGCAGCCCTGGCGCAGCCACCTGCAGTGGGGACTGGCCGACTGGCAGCGCTCGTTGAAGCTTGCACATACGCTGGGCTGCCGTCAGCTGGTGCTGCAATGGACCGGCATCGTCGGCGGCAGTGACGGCGACTGGTCACTGCCCGACGGCAGCCTGCAGCAGCTGTTCACCGCCGCCAGCGAGAACGACATCCGCATCCGCGTCGGACTGCCCTTCCAGCAACGCTGGTGGCAGGCGATCGGGGCCGACGATGCCACGCTGCAGGCGTTCCTCGCCGACAGCCTGGCGCATGCACGCCGCTGGTTGGCACAGGCGCCCTGGGCGCAGGTACCCGCCTTCGAGGGCTGGTACCTGCCCTACGAGCTGGAGCAGTACCACTGGGCCGATCCGGCCCGCCAGCAGTGGCTGGCGCAATGGCTGCACGGGCTGGCAGACGCCGCCCGCGCGCGCGGCGGTGACTGCGCGATCTCCTGCTACTTCAGCCGCCTGCAGACCGACGGCAACCTGGTCACGCTGTGGCAGGCGGTGCTGGCACAGGCCACGCTGCGGCCGATGGTGCAGGACGGCGTGGGCGTTGCCGGCGCCGGCAACGTGCAGCAGCTTCAGCCGTTGCTCGATCACTTCCACGCGCACGACATCGGCTTCGATGCGATCGTCGAGCTGTTCCGCGAACTGCCCGGCAGCGCCGCTGATGGCAGCGGGTTCAAGGGCGAGACTGCCGATGCCGCGCGGATCCAACGGCAGCTGGCGTGGGCACGCGACAGCGGCGCACAGCACGTGCTGGTCTATGCGCTGGAGCCGTGGCTGACCCAGGACACGCCGCAGGCGGCGGCGCTGCGGCGGCGGTGGGGGTTGCCTCAGTAATAGAGGATGGCGGTGGCGAACAGGCCCTTGGCGCGCTGCGTATCACCGCCACCGATCGCAAAGCGGTACTGCACGGTCAGGTCGAGGTAGGAACGCGGCGTGTTGTAGCGGTCCTCGCGGAACCAGTAGCGCACGCCCAGGCCCGGCCCCGCGCCAAGTGACCAGCTGCGCTGCGTATCGTTGAGCGCGAACGACTGCGACGGGAACAGCGGGTAACGGATGTCGCGCACGCGCGAGCGCTGGTCCAGCCAGTCCGCCCCCACCACCAGATACGGCGTGACCACCCAGTGGGCCTGCCCGGCGCCAAAGCGGAAGCTGCGTCCGGCGCGCAGTTCACCGGCCGCGAACCACTGTTCGCGATGCAGGCGCCCGCTGGCATCGCCGATCCGCCGCACCGGTATGCCGTTGGCATCGAGTGCATCGAGCGTGAAATGCGCGCTGTTGTCATCCCACGTGTAACCGCCCTGCGCGTAGCCGCTGACCATCCACCACTGGTTCACGTCGGTGCGCAGGTCGGTACCGTGGTAATAGCCGTAGGTCAGGTAGGACATCCAGCCACCGGAACCGCTGGCCAGGCGGTAGCGGGCCAGCGTGCTGGCTTCCAGTGGCGGGTTCAGGACCAGCTGCAGGCTGCACTGCACGGCCGCGGACGCGGGATAGACATCGCCCGTGCGGGTGGCGCTACCGAGAAACTGGCGGCGCTCGATGCCGGCGCTCAGGCCGGTCTGGCCGAAGGCGTAGCGCATGCCGAACGAGGCGATGGTGGACGGCCAGCCGGTGGTGGAACGCGAGCGGCTGAGACGGTCGGCGCGAGCACGTGCGTCGGGTGTCGATTCGCCGGTGCACGGGTCCACTGCGCGGATCGATTCGTAGGTGCCGCCCTCGTCGTACAGCGTGTTGAGCAGCCGGGTGTAGAGCTCCAGCGTGCCATGCTGGTCATTGAACGCCGGGGGCCGCCAGAACGCTTCCAGCGTGCTGAACACCGAATCGCCCGGCGTACTGATCGCCGCGCCGCCGACATTGGTCGCGGCCTGGCGCGCGCCGCGGAAGCCGGCCGAGGCGATCACGCCCCACTCGCGCGAATAGTTGGCGATGGCATTGCGCACGTTGTAGCGCTGATGCGCATCCAGAGGCAGCTCACCGGCGTCGGCGCGATCAATGGCGCTGCGCAGCAGCGACACCGCCTGCGGATGATCGCCGTTGGCCGCACTCGCGTACGCCTGGTCGATCACCACGCTCTTGGGTGCCTTGCCGGTGGCCTCAGCGGCACGGAAGTCGGCCAGTGCGCGCGCCGGTTCACGGGCCTTCTGGTTGAGGTAGCCGCGTTGCATCAGCGCCACCGCGTCATCAGGGTGTTGTGCCAGCGTCGCATCCAGGCGCAGCCGCGCTTCGTCCTGCTGGCTGCGGTTGCCTGCCGCCAGCGTGGTGGTCAGCAGGCCTTGCAGGTCTGCATCGTCCGGTGCGAGTTGCACTGCCTGCCTTGCCTCACCGATGGCCTCGGCAAAGTCCTGCCGTGCGTAGGCTGCATATGCGCGCTGTGCGGCACCACCGTCGCCCTGCAGGTCAGCCGGCATCAGCTCGCAGACAGTGCCGGTGCCATCCGACTGGCAATGCTGGAACGGCGCCGGATAGGCCTGCGCACTCATGCGCGGACGCTCGCGACTGGATCCGGTCGCCCTGGCGCGCTGCTCGATGCCCTGCTGCAGCAACTGCTGCGCGCGAGCATCGCCCACATCCGTGGGCAACGCCGCCTGCAGCGGCGCCAGCAGTGCAGCCGCACGTATGCGGTCCCCAGCGGCCAAGGCCGCATCCACGGCCAGCAGGCGCACGTTGCGCTGTTGCGTTGTGGACCCCGGCATGGCAAGCGCGGTGTCGAAGTCCTCATTGGCAAGCACGGTCTTGCCCTGGCGCTGGCGCAGATAACCGCGCATCACCCGGGCATTGAGATCGCCGCCGTCGGCCTGCAGTGCCTGGTCGGCGCTGCGCTCGGCGTCGGCCAGCTGCCCCTGCTGCAGCTGCGCGGTGATCAACAGCAACCGGTACGAAGCAACATCCGGCGCAAGCTCGACGGCGGCCCGCGCCTGCGCGACGGCCGCCGCATCGTTCTGCGTGGACAGCGACTGGTAGGCCTGCTGGGCCTGCAGCAGCGCGCGCTGGCGGGCCAGCGCCACGCGCCGCGCGTGCAGTTCCTCGACGTTCGGTGCGCCCAGCTGCAGCGCCGTGCCGATGGCCGCGTCGGCCAGTTCGGCCTGTTGCTGTGCCTCCAGCGCCGCCACCCACAGCATCGCCCAGGCGCCCTGCTTCGGCTGCTGGCGGAAGGCCTGCTCGGCCTTGCTGGCTGCTTCCCGCATGCGTCCGGCGTCATAGGCAGCATAGGCCTCGGTGGCCAGCGTGTAGGCCTGCTGCCTGGCGCGGTCTGCGCCGCTGCCGGCCGCGCGCGGTGGGGAGGGGGCGCGCCCGCCCCTGGCATCCGGGGGCGTGCTGCGCGCAGCGGTGGCAGCGGCCAGTGCCGGCAAGGCCGGATCCTTCAACCCGGCATCCAGTGCACGGCGCGCCTGCTGCTGCGCCTCCGCCGACCGGCCCAGTTTCTGCAACGCATAGATCTGCAGCAGGCGCAGCCGCACCACGTCCGGGCGCAACCGGACAGCTTCGCTGGACTGCTGGTAAGCCGCTTGATAGTCGCCGCGCTCGTAAGCGGCGAAGGCCTGCTCGGCGATGCGGTATGCAGCGCCGGACAACGGCAGCGGCGCATCGGCCTGCGCCAGCACCGGCGCGGCGGGCGTGGCCAGTGCCACGGCAATGACGGTGGACAGCAGCGTGGTCTTCATGCGGGCAAGGCTCCGGGAGGCGGCGACTGCAGCGCGGCCGCACGCCGGCGCTGCTCCTGCATGGCCTGGGCCACGGCCTCTTCGGTAGTGATGCCCTGCTTGACCAGGTAATCGCCAATGCGGCCATCGCGCTGCGGCTTGTACGCATCCAGTGCGATCTCGAAGCGCGCGTGGTCGATCAGGCGCATCTCCACCAGCAGGTCGCCCAGCAAGGGCACGTTGTCCAGCTGCCAGTGCTGGTCGCCGCCGATCAGGCGCAGGCCTGCGTTGATTTCGCTTTCGCGGGCGATGCTCTGTTCGATGTGCGCGCTGCGGGTTTCCTGCTTCAGCAACGCCAGCGCGTCTTCGGGCAATGGGCTGGCCACGGCCAGCCGCAGTGTCTGCTGCTGCCGCGGCGGTAGCGGCAGCATGCGCCACTGCACGCAGGCATCGGCGCTGACCGGGAATGAGCCCGCGCGCAGGTAGTCGACGTCGATGACCGCACGCGGCAGGTCGCCCTGGAAGGCGATGGCTTCGGCCAGGGTTTCATCATCCAGCCAGCCCTGGGTTAGCAGGATGCGGCCCAGCGGCTGCCGCCGGCCGGCATGCTGCTGCGCCAGCGCCTGCTGCAGCCGCTCCGGTTCCACCGCCTGCCAGGTGGTCAACAGCTCACCGAGCTGCTTGCGGGTCTGCACCAGCTGTGCCGCATCGGGGAAGTCGTGCATGGTCTTGTCCCAGACCATGCGCTTGCCGAACAGCAGGTAGGCCAGGAACACCTTCCATGCGCGGGCGGTGGCCATGAAGTTGATCATGTTGCCGACCACCATGCGCGGGATCGACATCAGCGCATGCTCCCAGCCGTACAAGCGGTTGACGAAGTAGAAGCGCTGCACGACGCGGGTCGCCAGCGCCGCCGTGGTCAGCAGCGCGACATTCATCTGCCAGGTACCGGCCTGGAACACGCTGGGGAACTGCATCGTCCACACCCCGGTCGCCTTCAACAGCCAGAACAGCAGCAACTGCAGGAAGATGAGGTAGGCGATGATGCTGACGAACGAGGTGATGATGCCCTTGCGATCGCGCGCCAACAGGTACTTGGTAGCCAGCGAACCGCGCCAGCCCAGCGACTCCCAGCTCTGCAGGCCGATGCCCAGCACCCAGCGCGCCTTCTGCCGGTACGAGGCGCGGAAGTTGTCGGGGAAGTACTCACGCACGCACAGTGCCATCTGCTGGGTGCGCTCGCGCACCGGCCCCCAGCCGAACCAAGACGGCCGGCGCACGCGGAACTGCACCGGGAAGCGGGCGAAGATCGACTGCATGCCCATGGCTGCCAGCCGCGCACCGACGTCGTAATCTTCGGTGAGGCTGTCGGTGTTGAAAGGCTGGTTGTCGGTCTGCGCGCTCAACGCCAGCAGCGCACGCCGCGAAAAGCAGGTGCCGACGCCGGCCGACGGCACCATGCCGGACACGCTCTCGCGCACCACCAGGTCCTTGGCGTGCCATTCGGCGAACTCGTCCATGTAGACACCGGCCACCAGTTCGTACCATTCGCGGTCCAGCGAGGTGACCGGCAGCTGGATCATGTCCTTGCGCGGCAGCAGGTAGTTGTAGAAGCGCAGTTCCATCGGGTGCAGCACGTCTTCGCTGTCGTGCAGGATCACCCCGGCGAACTCGATGTCGTGGCGCTTCTCGTAGTCGAAGATCGCCAGGATCAGCCAGTTCAGGCAGTCGGCCTTGCTGGTCGGTCCGTCATGCGGCACCTCCACGCGACGCAGGCGCTTGTAGCGACGGCGCATGCGCTCGACTTCGTCGATGGTCTGCTGGTCGTTGGGATAGGTGCCGACGAACACGACGTACTCGCGGTAGTCGAGCACGTTGATCATGTTCTCGACCATCTGCGCGATGACGTCGTACTCCATCCACGCCGGCACCATGATCGCCAGCGGCTGTTCCGGCCGCTGCAGCAGGTCTTCCTGGGTCAGCGGCCGGTACGCGTCGCGGCGCTTGACGGTCAGCGCGCGCCAGCTCTCGCGCACCCAGTACCAGACATCGATGAACAGATCATCGAGGCTGGAGATCAGGATCAGCACGGCCACCGCCGCCGCCGTGGTTTCGAGGGCGGCGTAGTAGTTGGCCAGCTGGATGTTCCAGAACAGACCGTCCACGGTGGATCAATGTCCTGCGTTGGCGGACTTGCGGCGGCGCACCTGAGTGACGCGGGCGGCCAGCAGCGCGAATACGATCACGCCGACCAGCAGCAGCAACCAGACCATGTGCCGTTCCCACTTCGATTGCGGATTGCCATCGTGCGCGAGGCGCGTGCCATAGGGATCCTGGCGGTCGAACTCGCGCACGACGTCAGTGCCGTCAAGCACGGCAAGATCGCCGCGCAGCAACCGGAACGGTGCGCTGATCGACGGTGCCTGTGCACCGAGGTCGCTGTAGAGAACGCCCAACTGGCCGCCGGACGATCCCACCTGCACCACCGCGGCGTGATCCAGGCCGCTGACATCCAGCAGCGGTTGCGACGTGCCACCGACCCGCAGGTGGCCGTCCTTCTGGCCGGCCACATCGACACCGCCCGGTGCAACGCCGAAGGCCAGCCATGGCGCGCCCGGGCTGACCGCGGCACCGGCATCGACCACCTTCAGTTCCGACGCCTCCGGCGAGGCGCCCACTGCACTGGCCACCGCGATGACCTTGCCCAGCGAGGCCGGTGCATCCTGCAGCCAGGCGCCGGGCACGAACACCTGGTTGCCGCGTGACAGCTGGCTGCTGGCACCGACGAAATCACTGCCCAGCGAGCGCCTGGCCAGGGTCAGGTGGCTGCTGGGCAGGATCGAGACTGGATAGCCGGTCGCCGGATCGTGGCAGTAGGGGCGTGCCGGTTGGCGCAGGAAGCTGACACGGATCTCGTTGCGCGCCGACAGCGCGTAGGCCGGTACCTTGGCCACCAGCCGTTGCGGTTGGCCGTTGGCCGACAGCACCTTGCCGCCCAGCAGGTAGTCGTTGAGGTAGATCGTGGCCACCGCGCCCTGACCCGCCGCATTGGGGGCCGCCGAGACATCGATCACCACTTGCTCGGGCAGGCGGCCATCGGCCGACAGCGTGCCCAGATCGAAGCTGGCGCTGCGGTCGGCGCGGGTCACCACATCCATGGTTCCGGCGATGTTTCCGAGCCGGCTCAGCAGTACCTGGTCACCGTCCAGTTTGGGCGTTCCTGCTGCGCTGACCTGCAGGCTGCGGCCCAGCGCATAGCTGCGCCACTGTTCGGCGAACAGTCCGGCCACCTTGCCCGCTGCCGCCGGGTCGACCACCAGCGTCGGACGGCCCGCAACGGCCACCACGCTGACCGAAGCGTTGGCGGCGGGCTTCTCCAGGCCGCTCATGTCAGTACCGCGCCACGCAGCAAACGCTGCGCCCGCATCGGTGCCCGCCGCGCCGACCTGTGCGGCCAGCGCATCCAGCGCCGCGCGTACGCCGGCGCGCAATGCCTCGCTGCCGATCATCACATCGGCGGCAAGCGGCCCGCTGTCACGCAACGACAGCAGCGCCCCCACTTCGGCCAGATCCTTGATCGCGTGCACGCGTTCGCCCGTAGCCAGCGCTGCATAGGCCGGCACGCCCTGCAGGCTGGCCGGGACGCTGATGCCGGCCAGGTCGACGCTGTCGCCGACCTTGGGCAGCGCCACCACCTGCACCTGCTTGCCGCCGGCCTGCAACGCGGTACCAATGCGCCAGGCGGCATCATAGGTTGGCGCCTGCAGCGCCTTGCCCTCCACCAGCAGGCGCACCCGCGGTGGCAGCGCGCCCCAGGCCTTGGCGACGGTATCCACGGCACGCCCATCGAAGCGGTAGCTGAAGCGCGAATCCGGCGACAACCGCAGCACATTGGCCGGCGCGCTCTGGTCGGCACATTGATAGTCGGACACGATCGACCACCAGCCGACACCGACCCGCACGAAGCCGTTCTGGCGGGGTTCGCCATCGATGGCCAGCAGCTGGCTGGCATCGCCCTGGGCATCGGTGATCGAACGCGCGGCGACCGGATCGCCATCCACCGACCACAGGCCTGAAGTGCGCCCGGCGTGGCCACGCACATAGCGCCCATCGAGCTGCAGCTGCGCATCGCGGGTGGCAACGCCGGCCGGCACCGGCAGGTAGACCTCGCGCTGGCTCTCCTGCCCACTGAGTACCAGCGGTTGGCGGAAGCCGAGTTCGCGCAGGGTCATCTGCCGGCTCACCGTGCTGTCGCCGCTCCATTCTGCGAACTGGCCGGCGACGCTGTCGGCGGCGTGGGCACTGCCAACCGCGCACGACAGGACGAACGCGGCGGCGGAAACAAACAGGGGACAGCGGCCGGTGTGGCTCATGGCGTCACTTCATGGAGAGGGTGGTAGGCGGCACCGCCGCTGCGGAGACCGGGCGAGAACTCGGGAAGAGGAGCGCCACGCAGGGCGGCGACGATGCGGGCGCTGGCGCGGCCATCGCCATAGGGACTGCCATCGGGGTCGAAACGGGTCGGCTGCGGTGGCTGTGCCAAGGCCGCATTGACCCCCTCGACGATGCGCGAGGGCGTGGTCCCGACCAGCGTCACCACACCGGCCTCGACCGCCTCCGGGCGCTCGGTGACGTCGCGCATCACCAGCACCGGCTTGGCCAATGCCGGCGCTTCTTCCTGCACGCCACCGGAGTCGGTGAGGATGACGTCGGCGCGCTGCATCAGGCGCACGAAGCGCAGGTAGTCCTGCGGCGGCACCAGGTGCACGTTGTCGAGGTTGCCCAGGTGTGCGTTGACCGGTGCCTGGACGTTCGGATTGAGGTGCACCGGGTACAGCACCTGCAGGTCCGGCCGCTGGGCCAGTTCGGCCAGCGCACGGCAGATGTCCTCGAAGCCCTGGCCGAAGCTCTCGCGGCGATGGCCGGTGACCAGCAGCAGGCGGCGCCCGGGGTCGAGCATGTGGAAGGGTTCGTCGGCCTGGGCACGCAGTGCCGGATCGGCATCCAGGCGCTGCACGGTCTGCTGCAGGGCATCGATGACGGTGTTGCCGGTGACCAGGATCTGACCGCCCAGATGCTCACGGGCCAGGTTGGCGCGCGAGCCGGGAGTGGGTGCATACAGCTGATGACCGACCACGTCGATCACCCGCCGGTTCATCTCCTCCGGCCATGGCCGGTTGATGTCGCCGGTGCGCAGGCCGGCCTCGACATGGCCGATCGGAATGCGGTGGTGGAACGCGGCCAGGGCGGCGGTCATCGCCGTGGTGGTATCGCCGTGCACCAGCACGCGATCCGGGCGGACCTGCGTGTAGAGCGCGTCAAGCCGCTCGAACAGCCTGGAGCACAGGCCATTGAGGGTCTGGTTGGGCACCATGACATCCAGGTCATGGTCGGCGGTGATCTCGAACAGCGACATCACCTGGTCGAGCATCGCCCGGTGCTGGCCGGTGATGCAGACCACCGATTCGATGTCCGCAGCCTCGGCCAGGGCGCGCACCAGCGGCCCCATCTTGATCGCTTCCGGTCGGGTGCCGAACACCGACAGGACCTTCACCGGGGTGCTCCGGAAGGACCGTACTGGAGAATGCCAGTAGCTGTAGCCACGTCTGGATCCTTTCGGCGTTCCCGCCCAATGCCCGCAGGCAGGAGACGGTCACCTCATGAGGAAACTCCAAATTCGCGACGTCCATCACATTAGATTGATGGTACGTGCGTCGTGGCACTGATCTTCATCGTTGGAAGATCAAGACGCAGTCAACGCCGCCCGTGGGACGGGCGACGTTGCGGCGGAACGCAGCAGGGACAGCCGCCCGGGCGGCCTTACTCGTACTGGATGGTGAAGGTGGCCTGGCCGTTCGCGACACCCGCACCCACCGTACCGGCCTGGGTCTGCACATAGCGCGCGCGCAGCGGCAGCGCCATGACGCTGGTCCCCGGCGCGGTGGTGCCGACGTTGATGGTCTGGCCGAAGCGCACTTCGCGCTCGGTGGTGCCAACGCGCTGGACCATCTGGATGCCGATGCGGGTGGCGCTGTTGCTGGCTGCGCTGAGCTTCAGCACACCCGGCATGTTCGAGCTGTCCTGGTCGGCATCGAGGCGGATGCCGATCTTGCTCTGGTAGGCGGCAACATTGCTGCCCTGGCAGTTCAGGCGGATCTCGAAATCACGATCGACCGCGCGCGAACCGACACCGGTGAAGGTGGTGTTGGGCACGCTGCCGAAGTCGACAGCGATGTTGCGGCTGCCGGCCTGCACTTCGCAGGTCGGGCTGACCACGGTGGTGCCCGAGCCCTTGAAGGTGGAGGTCAGCACCGGTCGGCCGGCGCCATCACCGTCGAAGTAATACGTGGTGAAGCGACCATTCGGTGCGATCACGCCCGAGCCTGTCTGTGCCGCAGTCTTGATCAGCTGGATGCGGAACGTGCCTCCGACCAGCGAGATGGTGCTGTTGCTGGCGAAGTTGATGGTGTGCGGATAGTAGGTCTGGATCGCGCCGGAGTCGCGGTACAGGCGGATGCCCACGCCCGCCACATCGGTTTCATAGACGTTCGAGAAGCCGGCCACCGGACGCTTCTGCGCGGCGTTGACGTACTCGCCGATGGAACGGCCACCGGACCAGTCGCAGCGTGCCACGCTGTTCTGCTGGTTGATCGGTTCGCTGATCTCCTTGATCACGCCACCGACCGGCGTGCTGGGCAGGATCACGATCTGGCCCATGTCCATGGTCACGTCCTGCGCGGTGAACCAGCTGGACTGGATGCGGCACGACGCGCTGGCCTGCTGTGCCAGCAGTGCGCCACCCAGCAGTACAAGGGCCGTCAGCGCCTTGCGGCCACGGGAAGAAATCATCGGCATGCTGCCTCCAGCGGAATGAAGCCGGTCTTGGACGCATCGGCGCCCGCCGGAACCTGGTAATCGATGGTGCAGCGCTGGTTGGCACCGGCGCCCCACTCCACCAGCAGGCGGCCCTGGTTCTTTTCACTGCGCACGTACAGGCGGCCGCCCTGGCTGACCATGCCGACCGGCTGGCCCTGCTCATCCTTGACCTGTGCACCGAACGGCATGCTGCGGCCATCCGGGTTGCGTACCTGGATCAGCAACGCGTTGCCCTTGCGGGTATCGAAGCGCAGGTAGCTGATGGCACCGGCGAACGGTGCGATCGACTGGCTGGTGCTTTCCAGCTCGACGTCGTGGGCCATGCCCTGCGGATCGAGGGTGACGGTGTTGAGGCGGTACGGCGACACGTACGGCACCACGGCGTAGCCGCGGCCATCGACGCGCAGGCCCGGGGCGTTGCTGACGATCGCATCGCGCGCGCCCGGTGCCTCGACCAGCACCATGGTGTCGCCACGCTGCGGGGTGAAAGTGAAGCCGCCCGGATGCACCACCACGCTGCCGTTGGCACCGACGGAGGCCTGGCGGAAATCACGCGAGTGGCTGTAGGTGGCATTCAACGCGGAGTAGCGGCTGCGGTATTCGGCATTGCCGACCGCCGTGGTGCCACCCTCGCGGGAATCGGACAGGGCCACGCCGTAGCTGAAGTTGTTTTCGACGCCGGCCGAACCGGTGATGCCGACGCGGCTGTTGTCGTAGCCACCGCGGTCGCGCACGCCCAGATCGGCACTGAACGACACCGGGTGGGTACCACGGCCCAGCGGCACGCTCATCGACAGCAGGTACTGGGTGTCGGAACGGCCGAGCACGCCTTCTTCGGTGCGCAGCGCCGAGAAGCCGTAGTTCACCGAACGCCAGGCGTTGTTGTAGCCCACCTGGTACTGCTTGGAGGTGCCGGAGCGGTCATAGAAGTCACGCACCGAACCGGTCACGTACAGCGCACCGCCACGACGGCCCAGCGGCTGGTTCAAGGTCACCTGGAACTGGCTGCGCTGGCGACCACGGGTGGTCGGATCGATGCCGCGCTTGTCCGAGTCACGGCCATACAGCGCGTCCTGCAGGCTGTAGAAACCTTCGGTCGAGTAACGGTAGGCGGCCAGGGTCAGGTTGGTGCCGGTCTCACCGATCATGTTGCTGTAGCTCAAGCGCACGCTGGCGCCGGTGTGGCTGCCGTAGTGGTCGAACGAGGTGCGTGCATGGGTGACGTCTGCCGCGAAGGCACCGACCCGCGTGGACAGGCCGACACCGTACAGCAGCGACAGGTAGCCATCGCTCAGCGCGCTGCCGCCGTACAGGGTCAGCTGGTTGCCGATGCCGCGCTGGTAGGTGCCCTGCACCAGCCAGGGTTCGTCGGCCAGCAGCTTGTTGCGCACTTGGCCGGCGGTCAGCGAGTAACGCGACACGCCTTCGCGCAGCATCTGCGGCACCGAGCCGAACGGCACCTTGAATTCGCGGCGGCGGCCATCGGCCTCGATCACGCTCACTTCCAGGTCTCCGCCGTAGCCGGTCGGGTACAGGTCATCGATGACGAAGTTGCCCGGCGAAACGGTGGAGGAGTAGATCAGCTGCTGGTTCTGGCGCACTTCGATGCGTGCGTTGGTCTCGGCGATGCCGCGCACCACCGGCGCGTAACCGCGCAGCGAATCGGGCAGCATGCGATCGTCGCTGGCCAGGCTGGCACCGCGGTAGCCGATCGAGTCGAACAGCTCGCCGGTGGTGTAGGCCTCACCGATGGTGAGCATGCCGCGCACCTGCGGGATGCCGCGCTGTGCGTAGGTGGCGATGCTCTGCCAATGGCGGCCGTCACCCTCGGACCAGGTCAGGTTGGAGTCGTGGCGGAACTGCCAGCCACCCAGGTTCAGGCCGGCATTGAGGCCGAGATAGGCACTGCGGTTGCGCTGGCCACCTTCGACACGGCTGTTGCTGTCGATGGCATTGAAGCTGTAGCCGACGAAACCGGCATTGATGCCGCGGTCCCACAGCGCCGGGTTGACGTAGCCGCGTGCCTCACGGCGCAGGAACACCTGCGGGATGCTGAGGTCGTAGCGCAGGTTGCCGCTGTCGTAGACACCATAGGCGTTGGCCATGCGCTGCTGCACCGGCACGCAGCTGGTCGTGTCGGTCGGCAGCGTCGGGTCCTGCTGCAGCAGCACGGCCTCGCTGTCCACGCCCATTTCTTCCAGCATCGGCAGCGGCAGGCAGGCGCCGACACGGCCCTGTGCATCGGCCTTGAACTGCAGGTCACGACGGCCCTGCCAGGCACCGTTGACGTAGACATCGACACGGTAACTGCCGGCCACCATCGGGTTGCCGTTGCTGAAGGCAGCCAGGTCGACCTGCTTGGCCTGGCCGGACAGGAAGCTCGAATTGAACTGGGCCGATTCCGGTGCACGCGCGTTGGCCGCACCACTCTGCGCCATCAGCGCCTGTTCGCCGAGATTGGCCGGTGCAGCCAGCGCCCATCCTGGGCAGGCCGCGCCAACAACCAGCAGGCAAAGCGCCTGATGGATCGACAATGTCAATCTGTTTCCGATCACACTGACATTCCTTCAATTCGCCGCACGGCGGCGGTGGCGGGATGCGCAGGCCCTTGGCCGGCGCGGCGCGTTCAGCTCCCGGTGCTGTCGAGGCGGACGGTGTGCTCGACCCGGCCGCCGTAATCGTTGATGGTGATGAAGCGCACCTGGTTGGTGCCCGCCGGCGCGGCGAACTCCAGGCTCTGCTTCGGCGCGACCATCGCGCCCTTGTCCTCGACGGCCTTTTCGCCGCTGCCGGTCACGGCATGCACTTCGGCCAGAGTGACGTGGAAGGGGCTCGGGTTTTCCACCCGCAGGCGGTCGCCATTGCGGGTCCAGCGCAGCGCTGCCGGTGCGTCGTTGGCGACGCCCTTCAGGCCCTGCGGCCGGTAGAAAAGCTTCAGGCGCGAACGGAACGCAACCTGCAGGTAATTCTGGTCACCACTGTCGGCGTTGTCCGGCGACGGCGGTACGTCCAGCACATTGAGCCAGAACACCGTCTCGTGATCGGTCGGCAGCTGCGCGCCGGAGAAGATCAGGCGCAGCGCCTGGCTGCGGCCCGGCTCGACGCGCGCGATCGGCGGCGTCAGCACGAACGGAGCATCGCTGGTATCGGCGGTCTGGTTGGCGTCGCCACTGTCGATCCAGGCCTGGACCAGTGCGGGCGAGTCGCCCACGTTGTCGACCTGCACGGTGACTTCGCGTGCCTGTGCCGGGTAGATCACCCGCGTGCCATTGACCACCACGCCGGCCAGTGCGTTCTGGCAGAGGGGCAGCGTGAACGCTGCCAGCAGCAGCGCCCGGGGAAAGAGTGCTTTCATCGGAAGTACTACGCTCGAGGGGTGTGGCCAAGGGCCGCGGAGCACTGGCCGGCGCGTACGCCGGCCAATGCGGGTACGGCTACGATCAGTTGTAGATGATCGTGTACTTGACGCTGCTGGTGACGTCGCCCGGGGTGGCGGCGGCAGTGGCGTAGTACTCAGCGTAGTAGTTCAGGTCGGCCGAGCCGTCGGTGCCGACGGTGACCCACTGCGAGTTGGTCTGGGCCAGGCCAGCGCCAGCCGCCTTGATCGGCAGGAACTGGTTGTTCGAGCCCAGCAGCTGCAGCTGCACGTTGGTGGCAGCGTTGGCCGAGGCCTGGTTGACCAGGCGGCCGCTGTTGAAGTCGACGGTCGAACCCGGCTCGAAGTAGGTGGCGACGTTGCCGGCGCTGCACTTGGTCAGGTTGATGGCGAACGGGGTACGGCCCGCAACGGCACCGGCGGTAGCCAGAGTGTTCTTCGACACGGTCGGCAGGGTCACGGCGAAGTCCTTGCCGCCCGGGGTCGAGATGGTGCAGGTCTTGTCGGTCACCTTGCCATTGAAGGTGATGGTGCCGTCGGCGGCGTTAGCGGCCAGCGGAGCGGCGGCCAGCATCAGAGCGGCAATGAGGTTGATCTTGTGCATTCGCTTTTACCTAACCCTACTGAAGAGATGAGAAGTAGAGGAGGAAGCAAGGAGCACTGCCGGGCTAACAAGACCCATCCTTGCGTCTCACCTGTGGCCGGACTCGGACATACCTTCCCCTGAATCCGTGACGCAAGTATATGCATAAATGTGATGAAAGTCTCATTATTTTTCTGAACGCCAATTCATTGACGCTCTAAATGTGACGTGATAGGCGGAATCTGCGCCTGGGAGGCGTGAAAGATTTGACGACGGGGCCGCCAGGTCGCGGCCGACCGTGGATGACGCGTTGAGAGGCGCGTTCGGCAGGCGCGGAAACAGGCCTTTTTCAGCCGGAAATCGCCTTATTTGATGCGCATCACTCTTTCTTGGTGATGGCCCTAGCAGATTCGGATTTGTCCTATTAAAGGCGGATCGAACCTGTCGCTAACTAGGACACACCGAACCAGAGAACGTGTCATGAGGAATTCCATTCTGCTGTGTGTGGCCCTGATGTCCGTCAGTGCGCTGGCCCAGGCCAGCAGCGGCAGCATCCGTTTCAGCGGCCGCATCGCCGAGCCGGGCTGCACGACGAACCTGTCCCAGGGTGAGCTGAGCCTGGCGGCCTGCCCGCCGTCGGCCAAGGGCTCGACGGTGGAAGTGACGGCACTGGCCGATGGCCAGGCCGCGACGCTGCGCGATAGCAAGCGCCAGGGCCAGAAGCTGTCGGTGTCGGCCAGCGCGATGCGCGCCGGCGATATCGCCTTCTCCGAGCGTTACAGCGTGCAGGCTTCGAAGCAGCAGCCGCTGCAGGGCGCCTACCTGGTGGTGGTCGACTACCTGTAAGCCGACGTATTTACGCCGGCGGCAGCTCGAAGACCTGGCGCAGGTAGGCCAGGTAACCCGGGTCGTCGCACATGCTCTTGCCCGGCGAATCGCTGAGCTTGGCCACCGGCTGGCCGTTGCAGCGGACCATCTTGATGACGATGTTGAGCGGTGTCGGGCCCAGGTCATTGGTCAGGTGGGTGCCGACACCGAACGCGACCTGGCAGCGACCGCGGAAGTAGTCGTACAGGCGCATGACCTTGGCGATGTCGAGCCCATCGCTGAACACCAGCACCTTGCTGCGCGGATCGACCCGGCGCTGCTGGAAGTGCGCCAGCATGCGGTCACCCCAGTCGAACGGATCGCCTGAGTCATGGCGCACACCGTCGAACAGCTTGCAGAAATACATGTCGAAGTCGCGCAGGAACGCGTCCAGGCCGACCACATCGGACAACGCGATGCCGAGGTCGCCGCGGTACTCGCGCGCCCAGGATTCCAGTGCCGCCACCTGCGAATCACGCAGGCGCGGGCCGAGCGCCTGGAACGCCTGCAGGTACTCGTGGGCCATGGTGCCGTGCGGGGTCATGCCGTACAGGCGCGCGAAGTGGACGTTGCTGGTGCCGACCAGCTGCGGGCCGAGCGCGTCGCGCAGCAGCGGCAGCAGCCGGGCATGCCAGTCACGCGAGTAGCGGCGACGGCTGCCATAGTCGGCGATGCGGCATTGTTCGAAGCCGGGGGTATCGCGCAGCAGCGCGGCCTTGGCCTGCAGGCGGCGCTCGCCTTCGGCGAAGTCGGCCGTGGTGGTGTTGCGGAACCAGACTTCGTTGATGATCGCCAGCAGCGGCACTTCAAACAGGATGGTGTGCAGCCACGGGCCGGTAATGTCCAGTTCGATCTCGCCGGGCACGGCCGTCGACGCGCGCAGCTGGATGTACTTGCGGTCGAGGTGGAACAGGCCGAGGAAATCGGCGAAATCCGGCTTCACGAAGCGCAGGCCACGCATGTAGTCCAGCTCCGCGTCGCTGAAGCGCAGGCTGCACAGGTGGTCGATTTCTTCGTCGATCTGGTCGATGTAGCGGGCCAGGTCAATGCCGGGCGTACGGCACTTGAACCGGTACTGCACCTGGGCGCCGGGGTGCTGGTGCAGCACCGCCTGCATCATGGTGAACTTGTACAGGTCGGTGTCGAGCAGGGACTGGATGATAGGCATGGAGCGGATTATGCGCCCGGCAGGGTGAACCGGGGTGCCTGCGGCCACGCTCGGCTCACGGGGAACAGCATTGGTAGATCCACGCCATGCGTGGATGCTCCTGCGGCGCTACAGCGACCTGCGCAGCAGCCTCGGCACCAGCATCAGCGCATGCGCCCAGATCGCGGCCCACACCGCAACGCGTACCGGCAGCGACCGCTGCTTCGCCTCGAACTTCTGGAAGTAGCGCCACAAGCCCTTGTGCTTGTGCCATTCCACGAAGAATGGCCGCGAGCGGCTGGAGACGCCGCGCACATGGGTAACCTGCAGGTCGTTGGCGATCGCCACCACCGCGCCGGCCTCGCGTGCGCGGCGGCACAGGTCCAGGTCCTCGGCATGCAGGCGGTAACCCGCATCCCAGCCACCGATGCGCTCGAACAGGGTACGCGGCATCATCAGCAGCGCACCGGACAACGCCGGCACCGGCTGCACGGCCTGGTGCGGATCGCGCGGAACCGCCAGCTTCGAACCCTTGCCCGGCGAGCGCAGCATCAGCAGGAAATCCGGATCGCGACGGCGCACCGCTTCATCGGCGTGGCCGTGCTCGTCCACCTGCTCCACGCCCAGCAGGCAATCGCCCAGCGCCTCACCACGGCTGCGCAGTTCGGTCAGGGTGTCCGGCTCAATCATCAGGTCCGGGTTGATGAAGGCCAGCCAGGGGCTGTGCGAGTCGGTCACGCCCTGGTTGTTGGCGGCGGCAAAGCCGGGATTGTCCGGATTGCCGACGAAGCGCACGCGCGGGTCATGGCTGGCGTGCCGCTGCACGATGTCCAGCGTGCCATCCAGCGAACCATTGTCGATCACCCGGATCTCGGCGATGTCCTGCGCCTGGCGCAGGCGCGACAGGCAGGCATCGATGGTGCTGCCACTCTGGTAGGTGACGACGATGGCGGCAATGGCTGCATTCAAACGGGAGGCTCCGGCGCGGGCGGGACGAACAGGTCGCCCTGTTCCTTCGGCATTATCGCCTGCCGCATGCGCTGCTGCAGGTCGGCACGCAGACCGTGCAGTGGATCGTGCATCAGGAAATCGGCCAGCCGCGGCACCCAGGCCGGCCAGCGCGCGGCCAGGGCCTCCAGATCGCCATCGCGGCTGACCGCCTCTCCTGCCCGGCCGACGAACGCGGTCTCGCACAACACGTTGCGCCACCCCAGGCCCGCCATGCGCAGGCTCAGGTCGACCAGCGCGGCATTCCAGCCGGCATAGCTGTCCACGTCCAGGCCACCGGCACGGCGGCGCGCGTTGCCACGTACCAGCACCGCGTGGGTGACCGCCGATGGCAGCTCCGGGTGCAGCGTCGGCAATGTAGCGCAGGTATGCGCCAGCAAGGCCGGGTCATGGGGTTCGGGATTGATCTCGCCCAGCCGTGGCCACGCCGCGGTCTCGCCGGCATTGCACCAGGGGGTCGCGGTGGCAATGGCGGCATCGCGGGCGAATGCATCCTGCAACTGCTGCAACCAACCGGGCGACGGCACGCTGTCCGGCGCCAGCACGGCCACGTCCAGGCCATCGCAGGCGCGCAGCATCTCGTCCAGATGGGCAACCTCGCCCAGTGGGCGCGCGCGCCGGGTGTACTCGGCCTGCAGCGGCGTATGCGCCAACCAGTGCTCGACCACGGCCTGCGCACGCGGCCCTGCCTGCGCGTCATCGGCCAGCCAGACCGCGGTGCCCGGCGCGGTGCCGGCATCCAGTGCGGCCAGGCAGCGGTCGAGCGCGGCATCGTCCACGCACAGCGGCAACAACACGATCGCCCCCATCCCGCCTCCGTGGTTGTCGGTGGCCACAGCGTAGCACCGGGAGGGTATCGGCCGGGTTGCACCCGGCACCCGCGGTAGTGCCGGCCGCTGGCCGGCAGCAGCCGAAGCAGAAGCTGGGTTCCTGCGGGATGGCGGGGTGGGTCCGGTCGCGGGGGGGGGCCGCGGCATCCATGCCGCGGCCCCCCCCCCGCCGCCGGACCCACCCCCCCTTCGACAGATTTCTGCGATCTGTTGGACGTGCTGATGGGGGTGAGATCCGTTTTCCAGCGGAAAACGGATCTGACCCCATTTCCTGATTTCGAAATCTGACAGACAGTCATCCACGCATGGCGTGGATCTACCGTGTCGACCAAGGTCGACACCTGCCAACAGCCGCGGGAATCTGTCAGAGGTGGGGCGGGGTGGGTGGGCAGGACCGTTGGCGCCATGGATGGCGCCATCGAGCCCCCAGCGGTGAGGGCGCTTTGCTTGCGAAGCACTGCTTCGCAAGCGCCCGAACGCCCAGCCGCCAGCGGCTGGGCCGGTCTGGGGGTTTACGGCGTGTCCTGCCCACCCACACCGCCCCGCCATCCCACGGAATGCCCGCTGTTGCTGTGGCTTTGGCTGTTGCCGCTGCTGTTGCCGGCCAGCGGCCGGCACTACCGCGGGTGCCGGGCGCCGCCCGGCCGTAAACCCCTTACTTCTTCGCGCGCGGCTGGTTCAGCGGCTCCATCGCGCGGAAGCGCTTGCTGTACTCATCGGTCAGGTTGCGCGATTCCTGGTTGTTGCGGACGATGGTCGGGGTCAGCAGCACGATCACCTCCGAACGACGGCTGGTGCGGGTCTTCTGCCCGAACAACGCACCGACCACCGGGATCCTGCTCAGGCCCGGAATGCCGCTGCTGCCATCGGTGGCCGAGTCGGTGATCAGGCCCGCCAGCATGATGGTGTCGCCGCTCTGTACCGCCGCTTCGGTGGACAGCTTCTTGGTCGAGATGCGCGGGTTGCAGTTGCGCTCGTTCGGGTTGCAGGCGTCCGGCACGTCGGAGGCGCTGCTGACCTCCTGCACGATATCCAGGAACACAGTGCCATCGCGGGTCACGCGCGGGCGTACCTTGAGGATCACGCCCGTGTCGATGTACTGCACCGAGCTGTAGGTGCTGGTGCCCACGCCGGTATTCACCGTGGTGGTGTTGATCGGCACCTTGTCGCCAACGTTGAGCGTGGCCTCGGCGTTGTTGCGCACGAACACCGACGGTGTCTGCAGCAGGCGCAGGTCGGTGACCTTGTCCAGCGCGCTGACCACGGCGGCCGCGTTGTGGCCGGTGAACGCCCAGCCCACGCCGTCGTTGCCGGTGACACCGCCGGCGAAGGTATTCCACGAACCGCCCGCTGCCGGCGGCAGGGTCAGGCCTGCCAGTGCGCCGGTCAGCGCGCGACCAGCCACGGCGTTGTCGAAGA
Source organism: Stenotrophomonas sp. YJH_SMC_32 (assembly GCF_059369975.1). NCBI lineage: Bacteria > Pseudomonadati > Pseudomonadota > Gammaproteobacteria > Lysobacterales > Lysobacteraceae > Stenotrophomonas > Stenotrophomonas sp. YJH_SMC_32. Next base: position 103,082 of record NZ_JCAFTE010000004.1, read on the forward strand.
ACCAGTTCACGCCATACTTCAGGTCACCGGTCAGCGCGACTTCGGCCACCTGTGCCTCGATGTGCACCTGCAGCGGCATCACGTCCAGCTTCTCGATCACCTCGCGGATCGAGCGCCAGGCCTGCGGCGTCGAGCGAACCAGCAGGGTGTTGGTCTCCTCCACCGCCGACACGCCGACGCGGTCGCCCTCCACTTCCAGGCTGACACTGACGTTGCCGGGCTGGCGCTGCGGCAGGTTCAGGCTGCCGTTGCTGCTGCTACTGCCACTGCTCCCGCCCAGCGTCGAGCCGAGGGTGCTGCTGTTGTTGTCCATGCCACGATCGCCGTCACCGCCCAGCTGCGACGGGATGGCGCCCGGTGCCAGCGAGGCCGGGCCGGAGCCGCCGCGGTTGCCACTGCTGGCGAAGGCCTCGCTGAGGCGCTCGGCCAGGTCGCGTGCCTTGATGTAGCGCAGCTCGTAGGAGAACAGGCGGGCGCTGCCACCTGCGGTGTCGATGCGATCCAGCCACTGCTGGATCTGGTCCAGGTAACGTACCTGCGGCGTGATCACCAGCACGGCGTTGGCGTTCTCCAGCGGCAGGAAACGGAACATGCCAGCACTGGGCGTCTTGCTCTCTTCGCCGAATACCTTTTCCAGGTCGGCCGCGACCTGCTCAGCCTTGCCCGACTGGATCGGGAACACGCCCACCGACATGCCCGACAACCAGTCGACGTCGAAGATCTCGACGGTGCGCAGGTAGTTTTCCAGTTCTGCGCGCGTACCACCGAGGGTGATCACGTTGCGGCCGCTGTCCACATTGACGATGGCGTTGGGACGCGCATACGGCTCCAGCACCTTCTTCATCTCGGTGGCGGAGATGAACTGCAGCGGGACCACGCGGACCTCGAAGCCGCGTGCGCTGGCCGCCGGCGCGGTGCTCGGCGCGACCGTGCCGGCCAGCGCCTGGTCGGCGGCGACGATGTTGTAGCGGCCGCCGCTGTAGACCATGCGCGCGTTGTTCCAGCCCAGCACCATCTCCAGCAGGTTCAGCGCCTGCGCCGGCGAGACCGGCTTGGGCGTGGCCAGGGTCACCGTGCCCTGCACGCCCGGTGCGATCACGTAGTTCTGGCCAAGCATGTCGCCAAGGATGGCCTTGACCACCGCATGCAGCGATTCGCCTTCAAAGTTGAAGGTGGCCTCGCCGGTGCTGGCGCCATGCAGCGCCGGGGCCGGTGCGCGCGCGGCCTCACGGTTGATCATGGTGCCGGTGCCGCGACGGATCACCGCCTGCGGTGCGCCCTGGCTCTCGCGGGCGGCATCGGCGGCGACGTCGGCCACTTGGCCGGCAGCGGCGCTGGGCGACAGGTTGCCGTTGCGCTGCACGTGCGGCGCGGACACCGTACTGCAGCCGACCAGCAGCGCGAGGGCAAAGGACCAGGGAAGAAAACGCAGGTTCATGCATTCACTCTATCGGTTGGTGCCATCGCCCGGGGGCGGCGACGGTTGTTGCTGCTGTTGCTGCAGCTGGCGGCGGCGGGCCTGGATGCGTTCGCGGATGGCCTGCATCTGCGCTTCGCTGGGACCGTTGTTGTTGGCCGGTGGTGTTTTTGCAGCTGACGCCGCAGGTGTGGGGGCATTGCCGGCGGGCGGCGTCGGTGGGGTTGCCGCGACCGGGGACGGCGCCGGCGGAGCGCCCGCCGAGGGCGGCACGACGATCGCGCCTGCAGGCGGTGCACCATTTGCTCCGCGCAGTACCGTCGGCGGCTCACCGCCCTGGCCGTTGAACACCGCCAGTTCGAGGACCTGGTTGCCACCGGGGCCGATCACCGTGGCTTGGCGCGGCTGCAGCGCCACCAGCTGCCAGCCATCCACGGCTTCGCCGTTCAGGCGCAGGCGCAGCGAGCGGTTCTGTTCGGTGGTGAACGTGGCCATGCCGAAATCCCCGGTCAGCAGCACACCGGTCAGGCGCAACGCGGCGCTGGCCGCCGGTTCGCTGCCCCCCAGCAGATAGGGCCGCGGTCTGCGGTCTTCGGCGAACAGCGGGCGCTCACCGATCGCGCTGTAGCTGTCGGCGCTGGCCATGCGCTCGGCCGCCAGCGGCGGCAACGATGGCAGCGATGGCGCGGCGTCGGCATCACCGTCGGCGCCCGGCAGCTGGCTGCCCAGCCCGAACACGGTTGACAGCCAGACCGCCGCCGCCCAGCCGGCCAGTGCCAGCAGGAAGCCGGTACGCAGGCTGATCTGCTCAAGCTTCATCGGCCACCTCCGGCCCTTCGGACGGGGGCGCCGGCTGGGGCGCAGGCGTGGCCTCGGCCGGCGACGTGGACGGTGCCGCAGCGGGTGCCGGTACCGTGCCGTCGGCGGCGGCGCCTGGCAGCAGATAGCCGGCCAGCTCGAAGGACACATCCAGGCCCAGCCCGGATTCGTTCGGCGATTGCTGGAAGCGCTGCGCGATCAGATTGAGGTTGTCGACGAACAGGCGGGGGCTGCCGGTTTCGAGGCTGTGCAGCACGGTGGCCAGTTCGGCCACGCCGCAGCGCAGGCGCACCTGCATGGCGACGCGCACGAACTCGGCATCGCGCCGGTTGTCGGTCAGCGGCGTGCGGTTGCTGATGGTGCAGCTGCGGTTGCCCGGGCTGGCCATCGCCACCGCATCCTGCAGCCGGGCGCCCAATGCAGCGGCGGCAGCTTCGGCAGTGGCTTCGCGCAGGAAGCCTGGCCGCTGCTGCAGTGCCTCGCGGGTAGCGCGAAGGCGCTGTTCGATCTGCGGCTGCTGCTGCAGCTGCGCCTGCACGCGCGACTCGCGTTCGCGCAGGGCGGCGACATCGGCATCGATCGCACGCAGCGGCTGGGTGAACCAGGGGTGCACCAGCAGCAGATAAGCCAGGCCCAGCACTGCCAGCAGCAGTGCCAGCGCCAACCAGCGATCACGGCGTGCGCTTGGCATCGGCATCGGCCGCCTCCGGGGTCGGTGCTGCGGCCGGCAACGGCTGCAGTTCGGCGGTCATGGTGAAGCGGTCGCGGCCACTGGCCGCGCCATCGGCCTGCAGCACCCCGGTCAGGTTGACCTTGCGCCACTGCGGTGCGTCCTGCAGCAGCTGCACCAGCTGCGATGCTTCGCGGCTCAGGCCGATCAGCTGCAGGTTGTTGTTCTCGATCGCCAGCTTTTCCAGGTAGGTGCCTTCCGGCAGGCGCCGGGTCAGTTCGTTCCAGATCTCCACCGTACCGGCGCGCTGGCTGCGCTGCTTCTCCAGGAATGCGGCGCCATCGATCAGCGCCTGCAGCTGTGCGCGTTCGCTGGCCACGCCACGTGCACTGCGCGCGCTGCGCTCGACCTGCGCACGCAGTTCGTCGGCAGCGGCCTGGCGGTTGTCCAACAGCTGCGCCGCGGCCAATACCAGCATCACGACGGCCGCCACTGCCAACAGCAGGTTCCAGCGCCGCATCGGGTCTGGCCGCAATTGGCGCTGCGCGGGCGGCAGCAGGTTCACCTGCAACACGTTGCCCTGCGCATCGATGGCATCGACGCCGGCCAGCGCATCGGCCCATTGGCCCACCCGCGTGCGCCATGCTTCCAGCTGCCGCAGTGGCCACGCCACCAGTTCGACCTGCAACTGCCCTTCGCCGCCCGCGCCGAGTTCACGCACGTCATAGCTGACCTGGGACGCTTCGAACGGGGTCTGCCGGTCGATTTCGAAACCGACCACGGCACGCAGGCGGTCAGCCGCCGCGGCGGGCAGGCGCAGCGTGCGCCGCAGCACATCCGCCGCGGGCAGCAGCCACACCCGGGGCAGGCTGCGCAGGCGCGGCTCGAGTACCCGGTCCAGTTCCACCGGCGACAGCGGCCACGGCAGGCGCGCCACCACTTCGCGGCGTTCACCGGCCTCACGCCAGACCTGCAGCTGGTCGCTCTCAGGCTGCAGCAACAGGCGGGCCTGGCCCCAGCCCAACGCCCATTGCCAGCGCACCGGTACCCAGGCCAGCAGCGACTGCCGCCACCAGCGCAGGAAGCGGCCAGCACCCGGGCCGATCCGGCCCTGCACTTGCCGCAGACTGTCCTGCCACGCCGTCATCTTGCTGTCATTCCCTGCTCCCAGCGAAGCACTGTGTAGGTCCGCCCGGGAACCCCGCCCGAGCCACTGCGTACCACTGCCTGCAACACCGACCTGCGTCCACTGCTGTCGATGGCAGCGGACTCGATACTATAGGTGCCGCTGCTGCTGGCAAGCGTTGTCGTACCACCAGCGGAATCTGCATCACGCTCCTGCTGTGCGCGCTGCGCCATCACCCTGTCCGCATCCAGCCCCAGCGCGGTCAGCACCGGCGCACTGGCGAACTGCGGATCCGGCCGGGCCTGGCGGCTGTACAGGGTCAGGTGCGGCAACATCGCCCGGTACAGCGTGCCGCGCATGCCCAGCACGCGCTGCAGCTCGCCCAGGGTCTCGAAGCGCTTGTTGCGTGGGCCATAGGGCAACCCGGCTGCGGCGTAGTCCTGCGCTTCAGCACCACCGCCCGGCTGCAGCAGGCTGTCCTCGTCACGCCAGTCGATGATGGCCGCCGCCAGCTGCCGGGCCTGGGCATCGTCTTCACCCAGCGCCTTGAGGAAGGCGGCCAGCAGCGCGGCGTCGGCCAGGTTCAGGTTGATCTTGCCGTTCTCGTCCAGCACCTTGATCTCGATGCTGGCGTCGTCGAACTGCCAGCGATAGGTCCGGCCATCGGCACGCCAGGGCGCGCGCTGCGGATCGGCCGACAGGCGCAGCAGGGCATATTCGAGGCCGGCACGCGCACGTTCCTGCCCGCGTGCATCGTCATCCAGCACGCGCTGCTGCAGGTGTTCGACCCGTGCGCTCAGCGCGAATGCGCCGACCAGCGCGGTCATCAACGCGATCAGCCACAGCACCAGCACCAATGCCGCCCCAGCCTGACGCCTCATCGCGCGCCTCCGCTGCCACCGGCGCGCAGCGCCACCACCAGCGGTGGCCACGGCGCTCCACGGGCCGGCACGATCTGGATCTCCACCAGCATCGGCAGGCGGCGGGTGTCGTCCCAGCGCGGCATCCAGTCGGTCACCTGCCCAGTGCTGGCATCGATACCCCGATAGCGCAGCTGCACCGACTTCAGGTTCTCCACCAGCACCTCGGGCGGGCGCGGTGGATTCTCGGCGATGCGCTCGCCTTCCTGCAGCAGCACCAGGTCCAGCAGCAGGCGCTGTTGGCCATCGCGTCCGTCGACCTGCAGCGCGTGCAGGTAGGGGCCGCCACGGCCGAGGTATCCGGGCAGGTCGGCGGCGAACAACATGCGTTGCTCCTCCCCCTGGAAGAAGATCGGTTCGCGGGTGGGGTCCGGAACCTCAAGCGGGGTGCGCAACGCGCCCGCCAGCTGCCTGCGAAGCAAGGACTCGACCGCGCGCATGCGTTCGCTCTCGGCGGCGATCTGCTCGCCACGCTGGCTGACCGCCATCGCCGAGCGCACGCTGGCAAAGGCCAACGCCAGGCCGCCGGCCAGCAGCACGGTGGCCAGCATCACTTCGACCAGGGTGAAACCTGCGGCGCGGCGCCTCACCGCGCATTCTCCAGGTCGGGCGGCAACAGGCGCAGGCTGCGCCAGCGCAGCTGCTCGCGCTCGCTGTCACCCCAACGCACCTGCAATTGCAGCTCTGCCAGCCATGGGGTCCCCGGTGACGTGGCATGCACGACATTGCCAGCGCGTGGTTCCACCCACGGCTGAACCTGCAGTTCCCAGTGATAGCGCCCCTGTTCCCAGTCACCCTGCTGGCTGCCCACCTGCAGCGGTGCGTCGACGCCGGCCTCGGCCAGCAACGACTGTGCATGCAGCACCGCGCGCGTGCGCAGCTCGGCATCGCGCACCTGTTTTGCGCCGCCGGACAGGCTGCCCAGCAGCAGGGTCAACGCCAGGCCCAGCAGGGCGAAGGCGATGATCACTTCCAGCAGGGTGAAGCCACGCGCGCGCCGCTTCATTGCGCCCGCCAGGGGCCGGAGCGGACCTCACCGGTGAGCCAGCCGACGTCGACGCGCCATTCGGCGCCGTCGCGCTGCAACCGGATGCGGCCGCCGCTGGAGCCACCATCGGGATGAAATTCGATCACGCCCTGCCCCGGCGCGGTGGCCAGCTGCGCGGCGCCTTCGAACTGCACCTGCAGCTGTGCGGGCACCTCACCGTGGCGCTGGTTGGCGCCCTCCCAGCGCCGCCGCGCCGGCTCGATGACGAAGCGCTGCGGTTCGCCGCGGGCGATTGCCTGCGCGCGCACCATGCGCAGCTGGTTGGCGATGTCCTTGCCGGCGCTGCGCAGCTGCATGCCGGCGAAACCGCGCGACAGGCCAGCGGCGGTGATCAGGCCGATCGCCGCGATCAGTGCGATCACCAGCAGCATTTCCAGCAGCGACAGTCCCGCCGCGCGCCTGCCGTGCAGGCGCGGGTGGGGCAACCGGCGCGGCAGGAAATACGTCATGCGCGGTTACGGCTGGTAGCGGATGTCAGCGTCGACGCTGCTACCGCCGGCCTTGCCATCCTTGCCCAGGCTGACCAGCTCATACGGCTGGCCTTCGCCCGGTGCGCGGTATTCCAGGGCGTGGCCCCATGGGTCGTTCAGGTCGGCCGGCTTGGCGTACGGGCCGAGCCAGCCGCCAACACCGGCCGGTGCGGTCACCAGGTCATTGAGCGAGCCGGGCAGCTTGCCGGTGTCGATCTGGTAGTTGTCGATCTTGGACGCCACGGTCTGCACCTGCGCCTTGGCGATGTTGGCCTTGCCACGGTCGGCACCGCCCAGTACGCGGCTGGCGACCAGGGTCAGCACCGCGCCGATCAGCACGATGACGATGATGATTTCCAGCAGGCTCATGCCCGACTGGTTGCGCGCGGCGGTGAAGGAAAGGCGGATCGGTCGGCGACGGGCAATCATGGACGGTCCTTTCAGTTGCGGAGTGTCGGGGTTGCAGGGAGTGCCATCGTCAACCGATGGCATTGGTCAGGTCGTACAGCGGCACCAGCACGGCCACGATCACCGCGCCCACCACCGAGGCCAGCACCAGGGTGATCGCCGGCACCATCGCCGCCAGCAGGCGGTCGATGCGCCGGGCACTATCCTGTTCGAAGGTGTCGGCGGCCTTCAGCAGCATGGTATCGAGGGCGCCGGATTCCTCGCCGACCTGGATCATCTGCAGGGCCAGGCGCGGGAAGCGCTTGCCGCGCGACAGTGCCAGCGACAGGCCGGCACCATTTTTCACTTCATCGGCGGCCGCTTCCACATCGGCGGCCAGCGCGCGGTTGCCCAGTACGTTGCGCGCGATGCCCAGTGCGCCCAGCAGGGGCACGCCGTTGCGCAGCAGGGTGCCCAGCGTGCGCGCCAGGCGCGCGGTCTCCAGTTCACCGACGAGACGGCCGATGCCACGGCGCTGCAGCAGCCAGCCATCCAGCGCCAGCCGGAACGCCGGTTGCCGCGCCTTGCGCTCGAAGAACAGCGCCAGCAGCGCCGGCACCACCAGCAGCAGCACCCACCAGTCGCGCACGAACAGGCCCAGCTGCAGCACCGCATTGGTGAACCACGGCAGCGCCACGTCCAGGCTCTCGTACATCTGCGCGAACTGCGGCACCACGTAGCCAAGCAGGAACAGCAGCGCACCGCCCACCACCACCAGCAGGATCGCCGGGTAGACCAGCGCGTTGATGACCTTGCCCTGCAGCGCGCGGCTGCGCTCCAGGTAGTCGGCCAGGCGTTGCAGGGTTTCATGCAGGCTGCCGCCGGCTTCGCCGGCGCGCACCATGTTCACGTAAAGGCGCGAGAACAGCCCATGCTGGCGTTCCAGCGCGGTGGACAGCGGTGCACCGCCGCGCACCACGTCGCGGATGTCGGTGATCGCGCGGCGCGATCGTTCGTCCTCGGGCAACCCCAGCAGGATCGACAGCGCGCGGTCCAGCGGCTGGCCGGCACCGAGCAGGGTCGCCAGCTGCTGGGTGAACTGCAGCAATGCAGCGCCCTGCAACGGGCGCTGCTGCAGCAGGTTGCGCCAGCTGCGGCCGCCGATCGCGCCGGCGTCGGCCAGCTGCGTCTCCATCGGCAGGTGGCCCTGGTCCTGCAGGCGCGCGATCAGCTCGGCCTCGCTGGCCGCTTCCATCTGCCCGTCGAAGACCTCACCGTGCGGATTGAGCGCCTTGTAGCGGTAGTTCGGCATGTCAGCCCCGGCGTCCTGCGCGCATCAGCTTTCCTCGGTCACGCGCAGCACTTCCTCGATGGTGGTCTGTCCGCTCAGCGCCTTGGACAGGCCATCCTCGTACATGGTGCGCATGCCGGCTTCGCGGGCGATGCGCTCGATCTCGCCCATGCCATCGCGACGCATCACCGCACGCCGCAGCGCATCGTTCATCACCAGGAATTCCATGATGGTGGTACGCCCCAGGTAGCCGGTCGGCGCCAGCGCCGAGGGCTTCGGGCGGTAAAGGTGGATCGGTCCCTCCGGCTGCAGGCGGCGCAGCTCGAAGCGTTCGATCTCCTCTGGCGAGGCTGCGTAGCGTTCGGCATGGGTGGGCTCCAGCCGGCGCACCAGGCGCTGGGCCAGGATGCCGTTGATGGTCGAGGTGAGCAGGTAATCCTCCACGCCCATGTCGAGCAGGCGGGTGATGCCACCGGCCGCATTGTTGGTGTGCAGGGTGGACAGCACCAGGTGGCCGGTCAGTGCCGACTGGATGGCGATGCGCGCGGTTTCCAGGTCGCGCATTTCACCGATCATGATGATGTCCGGATCCTGGCGGACGATGCTGCGCAGCGCGTTGGCGAAATCCAGGCCGATCTGCGGCTTGGCCTGGATCTGGTTGATGCCCTCGATCTGGTATTCGACCGGATCTTCCACCGTGATGATCTTGACGTCGGCGGTGTTGAGCTGGCTCAGCGCGGTGTACAGCGTGGTGGTCTTGCCCGAGCCGGTCGGGCCGGTCACCAGCAGGATGCCGTGCGGCTGTTCCAGCACCTTGCGGAACTGCGGCAGGAAGGCGTCGGTGAAGCCGAGCCGGTGGAAATCGAAGACCACCGTTTCGCGGTCCAGCAGGCGCATCACCACGCTTTCGCCATGCGCGGTAGGCACGGTACTCACGCGCAGGTCCAGCTCCTTGCCCTGCACGCGCAGCATGATGCGGCCGTCCTGCGGCAGGCGGCGCTCGGCGATGTTGAGCCGGGCCATGATCTTGATGCGGCTGATCACCGCGGCGGTGAGATTGGCCGGCGGGCTCTCGCCCTCCACCAGCACGCCATCAACCCGGTAGCGGACTTTCAACCGGCTCTCGAACGGTTCGACATGGATATCCGAAGCGCGCAGTTCCACCGCACGCTGGATCACCAGGTTGACCAGACGGATCACCGGCGCTTCCGAAGCGAGGTCGCGCAGGTGCTCGATATCGTCGACCGCGCCGCCCTCGCCATCGGCGGTTTCCACGATCGCGCCCATCGCGCTGCGGCCCTGGCCGAACCAGCGCTCGACCAGGTCATCGATCTCCGCGCGCATGCCCAGCACCGGTGTCACCGGAACCCCCAGCGCCAACTGCACGGCCTGCTGCGGATAGGCATCGTGGGCATCGGCCAGCCACAGACGCACCCCGTGTTCATTCAACTCCAGCGGGCACACATGGAACTGCTTCAGGAAACGCAGCGACAGCGGTAGCCCTTCGGCCAGCGCCTGCGGCGGGGCCTCCGGCACCTGCTTGCCCTCCAGCAGCGGCAGGCCCAGCACCTCGGCGCTGGCCTGTGCCTGGTCGCGTTCAGACACCAGGCCCAGGCGCACCAGCAGGCCCAGCAGGCTGCCGCCGGCCTCGGCGTGCAGCGGCCGCGCGCGCGCCAGGTCTCCTTCCTTGAGCCGGCCGCGTGCCAGCAGCGCATCCAGGATGCGGCCTTCGGCATCGTCGGTAACGGTTGCAGCGAGCGCGTTCACGTGACTCTCCTGTCAATCGGACCGACTTTAGCAGTTAAGCCATGATTTCCGCCGCCCTGCCGCCAGCTTTCGTAAAAAGACGAAGCCCGTCACACAGGATGACGGGCCTCGGCCGTTCAACTACGACACGACAGGTTTACTGCGTGGCGAGGATGCTGACGCCGTTGTAGGCCGCTTCGCCCACCACCTTGATGTAGTAGGTGCCTGCCACCGGCTTGTTCACCCGTACCGTTTCGGACGTGCCGGGACGGGTCGACTTGCCATCGTTGTCGCTGGCGCTCGGCTCGCGTCCCTGGGCGATGTAGACCGACACGTTGCCGGTGCCACCGTAGGTGATCACGCTGAACTGCTTGCCAGCGGCTGCCTCGAAGCTGTACAGGCGGCTGCTGCCGGCCGTACCGTTCAGGCCCCCCACCGCGGCCTTGTTGGTCAGCGGCGTCGCCACCGGCCCGCAGTTCTCGGTGCACGGCTCTTCCAGTGCCTTGGCCAGCGCCGCCTTGGCATCGACGATGCCGGTGCCGATCGGGGTGGCGGTCGGGATGCTGACCGGGAACGGGCGCGCGGTTTCCTTCAGCAGCGCGCGCATCGCGGCGGGGGCCAGCGGATCCTTGCCCTTGGCGATCAGCGCGCTCTGCACCAGTGCAGCGACGGCAGCCACGTGCGGCGAGGCCATCGACGTGCCGCCCATGCCCATGTAGCTGTAGCTGCCCGACTCCGGCGTGGTGGCCGCATCGGAACCGGACTGCCAGACGTAGCCGCCGGGATTGCCATCGACGCTGCCACCACCACCCGGACCGGACAGGTCCACGCGGGTGCCGTAGTTGGAGTAGTAGGTGATGCCGCCGGTGATGCGGGTGGCACCGACGGTCACCACGCCGTCGCAACTGGCCGGACGGTACTTGGAAGCGTTGTCGGTCTCGTTGCCGGCCGCCACGACCACGGTGGTGCCACGCGAGATCGCGCCATTGATCGCATCCTGGTAGGTTCCGTCACAGCTGCCGCTTCCACCCAGGCTCATGTTGATGATCTCGGCCGGGTTGGCATTGGCGGGCACGCCCGCCACGGTGCCGCCGGAGGCCCAGGTGATGGCGTCGGCGATATCGGAGAGGTAGCCACCGCACTTGCCGAGCACGCGGACCGGCAGCACCTTGGCCTTGTGCGCGACACCGGCCATGCCGACGCCGTTGTTGGTCTGCTCGGCCACGGTGCCGGCCACATGGGTACCGTGCCAGGAGCTGTCCTCCGCGACGGAGCCGGTGTAGCACTCGTTGTCGTTCTCGACCCAATCGCCATAGTCCTGCGCGCCCGGCACGCGATCGTTGGTGGCACGGCGTGACGTCTCGGCATCGCTGATGAAGTCGTAGCCTTCCAGCAGGTTGCCGACCAGGTCCGGGTGCTGCGGCAGGATGCCGGTGTCGAGCACGGCCACCACCACGCCCTCGCCCTGCGATACATCCCACGCCGACGGTGCGTTGATGCCACCGGTGGCGTTGTGCAGGTGCCACTGGTACTGCTGGTAGTACGGATCGTTCGGCGCCAGCGCCGGCTGCACGTCACCGGCGCGCAGCTCGGTGCGGCGCAGCTTCACGTCGGCTTCGGCGTACTGCACGGCCGGGTCGGCCTTCAGTTCCTTCAGCACGCGCTGCAGTTCCGCAGGCGCCAGGCGGCCCTGCAGGCGGATCAGGTCGGCACCGACGCCGAGCCTGCGCACGACCTGCGGGCCAAGCGTGCTGGCGCGGGCGGTGCCACCGGACAGGCTGGCGCGGGTCAGCGCGGACTGCACGGCGGACAGCTTGGCCGAACGGTCGCCCGCCGCAGCGGTTCCGGCACGATACTTGACGATGATGCGCTCGGCGCCCGGCTCGGCGCTGCTGGCCTGGCGCACCGGTTCACGGGTCGGCAACCCGGCGGCGTGGACGGCACCCACCGCGGTCATCGACAGCACGGCGGCGGCAAGCACATTGATGCGAAGGTTCTGCTTCTTGATCACGTCGAAATTCCTCTTCTGGGTCATGGATCGAACCAACACTGCGGCCATCATTCCTTGACGACTCCCGGCCGGCCCAGCCGGGATTGCCGTGACCTCCCCCCAGGCCCTGATTGCAGGTTTGGCGCCGGCGTGGGTGGCCGCCGGCGCAGTGGTTTGGCTTACCAGCCGAAGCCGGCACCAACGCCGACCGAGCTGTCGTCACTGCTGAAGGCACCGCCGAAGGTGACCGTGGCGCGATCGCTGATCGCACGCTGGTAGCCCAGCGACAACGCCGACTCGCCGCCCTGGAAACCGATGCCGACGCCGACCCGGTTCTGGGTGCGGATGCCGGCGGCACTGGTGGCCATGTTGAGCATCGCCGCACTCATCGCGCCCTGGCGGTCGATGCGACGATCCATGTGGCGCAGGCGCCCGTCGATCTCGCCCTTGAACACATCGAAGCTGTCGGCGACGGCCTGCACGCGGCTGTCGGTGTAGCTGTTGGCGGTGGCCATGCCACGATCCAGCTGGCCCTTGTTGACGGCGTCGGTGGCGGTGGTGCCTGCGGCGACGTTGGTGACCTGGCGTTCGTTGCCTTCGCTGCCCACCGACACCGTATTGGCACGATCAGCGACCGAGCCCTGGCCCAAAGCCACCGCGTTGGCAGCCGTGGCACTGGCACCCTGGCCGATGGCTGTGGACGAGGCGCCACTGGCCACTGCGCCCTCACCCATGGCGACGGCATTGAAGCCGGTGGCCGGGGTGCCAACCGGAATCCCGGCACCGGCGGCGGCGGCAGTCGGCGTGCCCTGCACGCGTGCGGTGCTGGCCGGTGCTGCATCGGCGGTGGCCGGTGCGTCGGCGACGCTGGCCAGCGGGCTTTCATCCAGCGAGGCACTCATCGAACGCAGGCTTGCCGTTCCCGAACGCGTGCCTCCGGCGGTGCGGCGATCGATCTCGCTGACCTTGCGGTCCAGCGCACCGAGCGCATCGCCGACGTTGCTGTAGGTGGCGCCCTGGATCACGTAGTTCGGCGCCACGAACACGCCCTGCATGCCGACGCTGGCGCCACCGCCGAGGAAGCTGGCGGCATCACTGAGCGACTGGAACAACTGCCCGCCATTGATCGCCTGGCGGCTGCCGGCGGCGATGCTGCCGGCACCGACGTTGTCGATGGTGGTACCCTGGAAGCCGGAGAGGGTCAGGCGATCACGGCTGGCGTCGTCATAGCCGACTGCACTGGCCGCCGTGGTCTCGACCGTCGCGATGCGCGAATCGAAATCACCGACGCGGGTTTCCACTGCGCCCACGCGCTGGTTGGTGACGTTGAGCTGCGAACCGGTGACCGCATCGGTGCTGCCGGCAGCGATGCGGCCGTCGGCCACATTGACGATGCGCCGCGTGGCCGGGCCATCGGTGCCATTGCCGCCGCCGACCGAGACCACGTTGGCATCGAGCGCACGCGAACCCGCCCCCAGAGCCACCGAGTTCGCACCGGACGCGCCGGCGCTGTTGCCCAGTGCAAGCGCACCATTGCCAATGGCCATCGCGTTGGCACCCAGCGCATTGCTGCGTGCACCACTGGCAGTGGCGGCCGAACCGACCGCAGCGGCATCGCTGCCGCTGGCACTGGCGGTACCCGCACCAGTGGCCTTGACGTAGCGTGCGGTGCCATCGGCGGTCGCCGCGACCGCATCGAGCTGGCCACGATTGACTGCATCGGTGCGCTCGGTACCGGCGGCGACACGGGTGATCTGACGATCACTGGTGCTGCTGCCCACTGACACGGTGTTGGCACGATCAGCCACCGAGCCGGCACCCAGTGCGATGCTGCCGGCTGCCGACGCATTGGCGCTGACACCCACTGCGGTGGCATTCGCGCCGGTGGCCTTGCTGCCGTAGCCGACCGCCGTACCAAGCCGGCCACTGGCTTCGGCATAGCTGCCCAGCGCGGAGGCACCGTCAGCCGAGGCGTTGGCGCGGAAGCCGCTGGCCTGCGACTGCGTGCCGCTGGCCGTGGCCTGCGCACCACTGGCGGTGCTGTAGGCACCCTTGGCCTGGGCACCGGTGCCGCTGGCGCTGGCACCGAGTTCGCTGGCGCTGGCGCCGCTGCCCACCGCCACGCTGTCGACACCACTGGCCTGTGCGTTGTTGCCCAGAGCCGCGGCGTTGTTGCCGGTGGCCAGGGCATCGACGCCGACGGCGGTGGCGTTGACGGCCATGGCATTGGCTCCGCTGCCCAGCGCGGTGGCGCCGTTGCCGACGGCGTTGGCCGCGTTACCGGCGGCCAGTGCGTTGTCGCCGTCGACCAGGGCACCGGCTTCGCCGTCGGCGTTGCCGCTGGCCTGGAACTGCCGGGCAGTCCTGTCGGCAACGCTGGCAACCGCGTCCAGCTGGCCCTTGTTCACCGCGTCGGTGGCCTCGGTGCCGGCTGCCACATGCGTCACCTGGCGCTCACCGCCCGCGGTGCCCACGGCCACGGTATTGTCGCGCTCGGCCTTGGAGCCGGCGCCCAGCGCCACGCTGTTCAACCCACTGGCGGTGGCACTGGCGCCCAGTGCCGTGCCATCTGCGGCATCCGCCCACGAATTCCAGCCGATCGCGGTGGCGTAATCTTCGGTCGCCCAGGCGCCGGCACCGAAGGCCGCCGCGCCGGTGCCGCTGGCACGCGACGGGATCAAGCCGAAGAAGGTGCTGCCACCAATGGCCACGCTCTCCTCGCCACTGGCCTCGCTGGACTGGCCCACGGCCACGGCACCGGTACCGGCTGCGGCGGCACCGAAGCCGACCGCGGTGGTGTTGGCCCCGCTGGCGGCCGAGCCGTAGCCCAACGCGGTGCCGAGGCGTCCGCTCGCTTCGGCATAGCCACCGACGGCGGTGGTGCCATCGGCAGAGGCGGCACTGCGGAAGCCACTGGCCAGTGCCTGCGTGCCACTGGCGTTGGATTCGGTGCCGGTCGCGGTGCTGTACGCACCACTGGCCTGCGCACGCGCCCCTACCGCGCTGGCGCCGAGCTCGCTGGCGCTGGCGCCGGTACCGAGCGCAAGGCTGTCTTCGCCGGTGGCCTGTGCGGTACTGCCCAGTGCTGCGGCGTTGTTGCCGGTGGCCAGCGCATCGATGCCGACCGCCGTGGCGTTGGCGGCCAGTGCATTGGCGCCGCTGCCGAGTGCGGTGGCACCGTTGCCGATGGCGTTGGCCGCATCACCGGCCGCCAGCGCGTTGTCACCCTCGACCAGGGCGCCGGTTTCACCCTCGGAGTTGCCACTGGCCTGGAACTGCCTGCTGGTCTTCTCCGCTGCTGCGGCTACGGCGTCAAGCTGGTTCTTGTTGACCGCATCATTGCCCTGCGTGCCATCGGCCACGTTGGTGATCTGGCGGGTGTTGCCAGCACCGCCTACCGACACGGTGTTGTCACGGTCCGCGATCGAATCGGCACCCAGCGCCACGCTGTTGGCAGCGCGCGATTCGGCGGCGTTGCCCAGTGCGGTGCTGTTGATGCCGCCGGACCAGGCGCCGCCACCGACGGCGGTGGAGTAATTGCCCGATGCTTCGGTGGCCAGCACGCCAAACAGCGAACCACCGACGGCGACGCTGTTGGTGCCGGTGGCCAGGCTACCCTGGCCGGTGGCGGTGCTGTAGGCACCCGACGCCTCGGAGTCGCCGCCCAGCGCCACGCTGTTGGAACCGGTGGCACTGGCGAAGTTGCCGAAAGCGGTGGCGTTGAACGCCGATGCCTGGGAATAGCCACCGATGGCGGTGCTGTAGCCACCGGTCGCTTCGGCGCCGATGCCGAACGCTGCCGACGCCGTGCCGCTGGCGACGCTTTCGCTGCCGACCGCGGTGGCGCCGCTGCCGCTGGCATTGCTGAAGTAGCCCACCGCCACGGCTTCCTCGCCGGAGGCTTCGGACAACACACCGTTGGCGGTACTGCCGGCACCACTGGCGATGCTGGCGGCACCGAACGCCGCGCTCTGCTCGCCGCTGGCTTCGCTTTCCGCACCCTGCGCGGTGGCGTACTCACCGGTCGCCTGTGCGTTGGCACCGACGGCGCTGGCGTTGGCGGCGCTGGCCAGCGCGTTGAGACCGATCGCCTGCGCGTTGTTGGCCAGCGCATTGGCACCACTGCCGAGTGCGGTGGCACCGTTGCCGATGGCGTTGGCCGCATCACCGGCGGCCAGCGCGTTGTCACCCTCCACCAGCGCACCGGCTACGTCGTCACCGCTGCCACTGGCCTGGAAGAAGCGGCTGGTGGTGGTGGCGGTACTCGCGACCGCATCCAGCTGTGCCTTGTTCACCGCATCGGTGGCCTGGGTGCCAGCGGCGACGTTGGTGATCTGCCGCTCGTTGCCGGTGCTGCCGACCGACACGCTGCGGGCGCGGTTGGCAACCGAGCCGGCGCCGAGCGCGACAGCGTTGCTGGCGCTGGCGTTGCTACCGGCCCCGAGCGCGATCGCGCTTTCACCACCGGCCACCGTGTTGGTGCCGATGGCAATGCTGTTGAGGCTGTTACCCAGCGCCTGGAAGCCCAGCGCCACGCTGTTGTCGCCATAGCCGAAGGCACCACGGCCGACTGCGGTTGAGCTGGCACCATTGGCCCAGCTGTTGTATCCGATGGAGGTTGCGCCACTGCCGCTGGCCCATGCCGCGTTGCCGAACGCCGAGGCGTTGGTGGCGGTGGCCCATGCACCGGAACCGAAGGCGCTCGCACCACTGGCCGTGGCCCAACTGTAGCCACCGACAGCGGTGCTGTCATCGCGGCTGGCGAAGGCGCTGTCACCGACCGCAACGGCATAGCTGCCGGTCGCACGCGACTTGCCGCCGGCCGCGAAGCTGTTGTCGCCGCTGGCCTTGGCGGCATTGCCGAACGCGCTGCTCACGGCACCGGTGGCCTGCGCACCGCTGCCGACCGCCGTGGCATCGGCAACCGCCGTGGTGCCCACCTGTTGCGCCTTTCCGTCGGCGCCGATGATCGGCTGGTTGTACTCGTCGTAGGCCTGTCCGACGCCACCGATGGCAACACCGCCGTTGCCGGTGGCGCTGCTGTTGCGACCCACCGCCACGCTGTCATCACCGATCGCTGACGCGGCAGCGCCATGTGCAACTGCACCAGCACCGACCGCGTTGCTCGAGGAGCCGGCCGCAACCGCACCTTCGCCCTCGGCGAACGCACCGGCATCACTGCCCGCTTCGGGCTGTGCCTGGAAGAAGCGCGCGGTGCCGTCGGCGGTGCTGGCCACAGCGTCCAGCTGCGCCTTGTTCACTGCATCCGTCGCCTGCGTACCTGCGGCCACGCTGACGATCTGGCGTTCATTGCCATTGGTGCCCACGGCCACCGTATTGGCCCGATTGGAGCCCGAATAGGCGCCCAGCGCGACACTGTTTTCGGCGCCAGCGGTGGCGTAGTAGCCGATGGCCGTGCTGTCCTTGCCGATGGCCCAGGTCTGCGCGCCCAGTGCACTGGCGTTGTCGCCTGCGGCATAAGCGAAGTAACCCAGCGCGGTGGATTCCGCGCCCACTGCTTCGGTGAAGCTGCCGTTGGCCAACGAACGGTCACCACTGGCGACCGCACCGCCGCCTACCGCGGTGGAGGACACACCGCTGGCCCGCGTCTGCACATACAGGCCCATGCCCGGCACGATGTCGGCCGGGCCACCGATGGCGACGCTGCCGGCGCCGGTGGCGCTGCTCTGCGTTCCCAGGGCGGTGGCGTTGCTGCCACTGGCGGTGGCCGCCGCGCCGAAGGCCGCGCTGCCCTGCCCCGAAGCCAGCGCATTGCTGCCGACGGCAGTGGCGCTCTGCGCGATGGCGACGGCGCCCGCACCCAGTGCACTGGTGCCATTGCCGATCGCGTTGGCCGCCTCGCCGGCGGCCAGCGCATCTTCGCCTTCGGCCAGCGCACCGGCATCGCTGTTGCTGCTGCCGGTGGCCTGGAAGTGCTTGGCGGTGGCATCAGCCACGGCAGCGACGCCCTTCAACTGGGCCAGATTGACCGCATCGGTGGCTTCACTGCCCGCGGCAACGCTGGTGATCTGCCGTTCGTTGCCTGCGCTGCCGACCGCTACGCTGTTGGCGCGGACAGCTTCGGAGTTCGCGCCCAGTGCAACGCTGTTGGCACCGCGAGCGGTGGCGTAATAACCGACGGCGGTGCTCTGCGCACCGCTGGCCCAGGTCTGCGCACCGAGCGCGCTGGCATTCTCACCCGGGGCATAGGCGAAGTAGCCCACGGCGGTGGATTCCACGCCGGATGCTTCGGTCAGGCTGCCGTTGGCCACCGCACGATCACCGCTGGCGATAGCGCCGGCGCCGACCGCGGTGGCGGCTTCGCCGCTGGCCTGGGTCTGCACGAAGAAGCCCAGGCCCGGAATCAGGTCGGCCGGGCCGCCGATGGCGACGCTGCTGGTACCGGTGGCGGTACTCTGCGTACCCAGTGCGGTGGAGTAGTCACCGATGGCATTGGCGACCGCACCGAATGCCGACGACTGCGCACCGGCGGCATACGCGCCAACGCCGTAGGACGACGCCGCAAATCCACTGGCTTCGGCACTGGCGCCGACTGCGGTGCCACCGACACCTGCGCTGGTGGCGCCGGTTTCCACCGGCACGCCGCCACTGGTGATCAGCGGGTTGCCGTCGGCATCCACCGCAGCACCACCGACGGCGACACTGCCCGGGCCGTTGGCCTGTGCGTTGTTGCCGAACGCGGCGCTGTTCTGGCCCGACGCCAGCGCGTTGTTGCCGACGGCGGTGGCGTTCTGCGCAACGGCCGTGGCGCCGGCACCCACGGCGGTGGTGCCGTTGCCGATGGCGTTGGCCGCCTCGCCGGCCGCCAGCGCCTCGTCACCTTCGGCCAGCGCGCCGGCGTCGCTGTTGCTGCTGCCAGTGGCCTGGAAACGCTTGGCCGTGGCATCGGCCACGGCGGCCACGTTCTTCAACTGGCCGACATTGACCGCGTCGGTATCTTCAGTACCCGCAGCGACGCTGGTGATCTGCCGGGTCAGGCCATATTCGGCGGCGCCGACAGAGACGGTATCGACGCGGTCGGCCAGCGAGCCGGCGCCCAGCGCCACGCTGCCGGTGGCAACCGCCGCCGAGTTGGACCCCAGCGCGGTGCTGTACTCACCGACGGCGGTGCTGAACGCACCCACCGCGATTGATGCTTCATTGGCGGCAGTGGCGCCGCGGCCCAGTGCGGTACTGCCCGGGCCCATCGCCACGGCACCGCCACCCACGGCAGTGGCGCCATCGGCGGTGGCTTCGGACAGCGCACCCAGGGCGGTGGCCGCGCCATTCTCGCTTGCAGCGTAGGCACTGGCGCCGACGGCGGTGTCACCAAGACCGAACGCGGCAGCACTCTGCCCGACCACCACGCTGGCGTCACCGATTGCCAATGCGCCCTGGCCGAACGCGCTGGCGCCCAGGCCGGCGGCAATCGCCTGGGTACCGATGGCGGTGGTGGCATTGGCCAACGACTGCGCACCGGCGCCCGCTGCAACCGCGCCCTGCCCGTCGATCTTCGCCGCGTCGCTGTCATCACCTGCGCCATCGGCCTTGAAATAGCGGTTTCCATCTGCGGCGACATCCGCCAGCGCGGCCTGCGTGGCGCGCGCCTGCGCATCCAGCTGTGACTTGTTCACCGCATCGGTGGCCTGGGTACCAGCGGCCACGTTGGTGATCTGCCGTTCCTTGCCGGCGTCGCCGACGGACACGGTATTGGCCCGCGCTGCTTTGGAGCCAGCGCCCAGCGCCACGCTGTTGGCGGCGCTGGCATTGCTGTTGCTGCCGATCGCCACCGCGTTGCTGCCCTTGGCCGTGGCCGAGCCTTCGATCAGGCACTTTTCCAGCAGCTTGCCGCTGAATGCGACGCAGGTAGCGCTGCCGCCGATCTGCACTGACTGTGCAATGGCGGAACCGCTCATGCCCAATCCCAATACCAGGCCCAGTGCCACCGCCAACAGCGCGGGCGTGGCCTGTGTCGTATCACGGCGCTGGTCGACAACACCACCGCTGCTGTCGGAGGAGGCCAGTTCCGAGGCCACCACCAACTGACCCAATGCTTTGTTCCAGACCTTGCGATAAATCCGATTCATCGGTACGGCTCCTGATTGGACTGGTTTTGGGCAAAGCAACGCCACCGCCGGGCCTTGTGGCCCAACGTCCCCTGGGGGCGTTTATTCGCGTGATTTACTGCGGGGTATTGCCGAACGGCGCGCAGCGACAGAAAACCGAGCGCGTGCGCCGAGCGGTTACTGCGGAATGAATGGTTCTGAAACGGGGTTCAAGTGTTAACGGCAACTTTGCAGATCGTCAAGACTTTGACACGGCAAATGCTATTGCCGTGAAGCAGTTCACCATTTCACGTGTTTATAAAAGTATTTTGTTAGGTACACGTGACGGACCGCTGGCGCATGAAAACCGATGTAACTAGCGGGCGCGACAAGGGTTTCACGCGTGCAAAGAAAAACCCGCCGACGAAGCGGCGGGTTTTTCCATACGCGGTGGCATTGCGGCCTGCGCGGAACGATGCGATCAGCCGCACCACACCCGCGCGTTGCGGAACATGCGCATCCACGGCGAATCACCCTGCCATTCCGCCGGTGCCCAGCTCAGGTTGAGCGCGCGCGGGGTACGTTCCGGGTGCGGCATCATGATGGTGACGCGGCCGTCGCTGCTGGTCAGGCCGGTGATGCCGTCCGGCGAACCGTTCGGGTTCAGCGGGTACTGGCTGGCCACCTTGCCATTGCCATCGATGTAGCGCAGCGAGACACGTGCAGCAGCCTGGTCGACGGCATTGTCGAACACGGCCTGGCCTTCACCATGCGCCACCGCCACCTGCAGGCGCGAGCCGGCCATGCCACGCAGCAGGATCGACGGCGATTCCACCACTTCCAGCAGCGCGGTGCGGGCTTCGAACTGCTCGCTGGCGTTGCGACGGAACTGCGGCCAGTGCTCGGCACCCGGAATGATGTTCTTCAGCTGGCTCATCATCTGGCAGCCGTTGCATACGCCCAGCGCGAAGCTGTCTTCGCGCGCGAAGAACGCGGCGAAGGCATCACGCAGTGCGCTGCGCTCCAGGATCGAGGTGGCCCAGCCACGGCCGGCACCGAGCACGTCGCCATAGCTGAAGCCACCACAGGCCACCAGGCCGGTGAAATCCTGCAGGGCCACGCGGCCTTCAATCAGGTCGCTCATGTGCACGTCGAAGGCACGGAAGCCGGCACGCTCGAAGGCGTTGGCCATTTCGATCTGGCCGTTGACGCCCTGCTCGCGCAGCACCGCCACGCGCGGACGCGCACCGCTGCTGATGAACGGTGCCGCCACATCCTCGTTGAGGTCGAAGCTGAGCTTCGGCTTCAGGCCCGGTGCGTTGAAGGCACGCGCGATCTCGCGCTCGGCATCGGCATTGGCCGGGTTGTCGCGGCGCTTCTGCATCGCGTGGGTGACCGACCACCAGGCATCGAACAAGGCCTCCCAGCGCCACTCGGCCAGGTTCTCGCCGCCCAGCGACACGCGCACCACCGGTGCGGTGGTTGGCTTGGCGATGCGCTGCGCGCATTCGGTCAATGCATGGCGTTCAACCAGGTCGGCAAACGCTGCACGGTCTTCGCGCGCGATCTGCACCACCGCGCCCAGTTCTTCGTTGAACAGGCTGCGGAACGGATCGTCACCCCAGGCATCGAGGGCGATGTCCAGGCCCAGGCGCGAGGTGAAGGCCATTTCGCACAGCGCGGCGAAAGCACCGCCGTCGCTGCGGTCGTGATAGGCCAGCAGCAGGCCGGACTGGCGTGCATCGCGGATCAGCTCGAAGAAACCCCGCAGGCGCTGCGGATCGTCCAGGTCCGGGGCGGCACCGGCGAAGGCCGGCAGGTCGCCGTGGTCGGCATGCACCTGGGCCAGGATCGAACCCCCCAGGCGCTGCTTGCCGGCACCGAGGCCGATCAGCCACAGCTCGCTGTCCACCTCCCGGTCGAGCAGCGGGGTCAACTGCTGGCGCACGTCGGCGACCGGCGCGAACGCCGAGATCACCAGCGACACCGGCGACACACTCTTGTGCGCTTCACCCTGGTCGTGCCACTGCGCCTGCATTGACAGCGAGTCCTTGCCCACCGGGATGCTGATGTCCAGCTGCGGGCAGAGTTCCATGCCCACCGCCTTCACCGCGTCGTACAGCAGCGCGTCTTCGCCCGGGTGACCGGCCGCGGCCATCCAGTTCGCCGACAGCTTGATCTCATCCAGCGCATCGACCGGGGCCGCGCACAGGTTGGTCAGCGCTTCGCCCACCGCCATGCGTGCCGAAGCAGCGGCATCGAGCAGGGCCAGCGGGGTGCGCTCGCCGATCGACATCGCCTCACCGGCTACGCCGTCGAAGTCGGCCAGGGTGATTGCCACGTCGGCCACCGGCAGCTGCCACGGGCCGACCATCTGCTCGCGCGCGGTCAGGCCGCCGACGCTGCGATCACCGATGGTGACCAGGAAGTTCTTCGAGGCCACGGTCGGGTGCGCGAGCACGCGCAGGCCGGCTTCCTGCAGGTCCAGGCCACCGGTCTTCAGCGCCGGCCAGCGCGGTGCCGGCGGGTGCGCGGTATCGCGGTGCATCTTCGGCGGCTTGCCGAACAGCACGTCCATCGGCAGGTCGATCGGTGCATCGGCCGGGGTGTGGCCCGGCACGGCACCGTAGGCCACCACCAGATGTTCCTCGGCGGTAGCCACACCGACCGCAGCGAACGGGCAGCGCTCGCGGGCGCACAGCGCGGCGAACTCGGCCAGGCGTTCCTGGGCCACGCCCAGCACGTAGCGTTCCTGCGACTCGTTGCACCACAGCTGCATCGGCGACAGCGACGGATCATCGGTGGGCACCTTGCCCAGGTCGATGACACCACCGACGTTCGAGTCGTGCAGCAGTTCGGGGATGGCGTTGGACAGGCCACCGGCGCCGACGTCGTGGAAGAACTTGATCGGGTTGTTGGCGCCCATCGCCACGCAGCGGTCGATGACCTCCTGGCAGCGGCGCTCCATTTCCGGGTTGTCGCGCTGCACGCTGGCGAAGTCCAGGTCCTCGGCGCTTTCACCGGAGGCCACCGAACTGGCCGCACCGCCGCCCAGGCCGATCAGCATCGCCGGGCCACCCAGCACGATCACCGCATCACCGGCCTGCAGCGGGATCTTGTCGACCTGCACGCGGTCGATCGCGCCGAGGCCACCGGCCAGCATGATCGGCTTGTCGTACGCGCGCACCAGGTCGGCGCCTTCCGGCAGCTCGAAGCTGCGGAAGTAGCCGAGCAGGTTCGGGCGGCCGAACTCGTTGTTGAACGCGGCGCCGCCGAGCGGGCCGTCGGTCATGATTTCCAGCGCCGGTGCCATGCGCGGGTTCAGCGCGCGCGGCGCCTCCCACGGCTGCGGTAATTCCGGAATGCGCAGGTGCGAGACCGAGAAGCCGGTCAGGCCCGCCTTCGGCTTGCCACCGCGGCCGGTCGCGCCTTCGTCGCGGATCTCGCCACCCGCGCCGGTCGAGGCGCCCGGGAACGGTGCGATCGCGGTTGGGTGGTTGTGGGTTTCCACCTTGATCTGGAAGGCACTGGGCACCTGCGCTTCGCGGCGGTATTCGCCACTGGCCGGATCGGGGCGATAGCGCGACGCCGGATGGCCTTCGATCACCGCGGCATTGTCGCTGTACGCGCTGAGCGTGTGCTGCGGGGTCTGCTGGTGGGTGTTCTTGATCATCCGGAACAGCGAGCGGTCCTGTTCCTGGCCATCGATGGTCCAGCTGGCGTTGAAGATCTTGTGGCGGCAGTGCTCGGAATTGGCCTGCGCGAACATCATCAGTTCCACGTCCGACGGCGAGCGGCCCAGCGCGGTGAAGCGTTCACGCAGGTAGTCGATCTCGTCCTGGGCCATGGCCAGGCCGAGGCGCTGGTTGGCGGCCTCCAGCTGGTCCACCGGCACGCGTTCCAGCTCGCCACGCGCCGGCGCCGAGAACAGCGCCTGGCCCTGCTCCACGGTCTCCAGCACCGACTGTGTCATCGGGTCGTGCAGCGCCTTGACCAGCGCCTGCTGGGCGTCAGCATCTGCCGGCCAGCCCTGCACGTCGATACGCAGGCCACGCTCGACCCGGCTGACCGGCTGGCCGGCACCGCGGACCAGTTCGGTGGCCTTGCTCGACCAGGGCGACAGCGTGCCCAGGCGCGGCACCACGATGCGGCTGACCGCGCCGTCGGCCACGGCTTCGGCCTGCGGCGCCGCTTCGAGGATGCGGCACAGCGTGGTCAGGTCGGGGGCGGCGCTGCCTTCGGGCTGCACGAAGTAGACGTGCCAGGCGCCGCTGATGCGCAGGGAGGGAGCGATGGACTGCAGGCGGGATTCAAGACGTTCGCGGCGGAACGGCGACAGGGCGGGCGCGCCCTCGAGGACCATCATGTCCGGGGAACCGTAGTTGGGAAACGGGCCCGACATTGTACCGGAAGCGGGGGAAGGGCTTTGGCCGGGCGGCGCCCGGCACCCGCCGAGGCCACGGCCGAAGCAACGGCAACGGCCAAAGCAACAGCAAGAGCTGGCTTCTGTGAGCTGGCGGGGCGGTGGGAGCCAGCAGGACACGCCGTAAACCCATACATGGGGGCTCGATGGCGCCATCCATGGCGCCAACGGTCCTGCTGGCTCCCACCACCCCGCCCCGACAGTTTCCCGCGATCTGCGGCCATGCGTGGACGCTTCCCGGTAGTGCCGGCCGCTGGCCGGCAACCAGGAAATGTCAGAAATCAGGCATTGAAGAGCGCAGCGACCGGCTTTTGCCTTTGTTTTTTTTCTTCTGTCTTTCGTGGCTGGCCGCGCAGGAACCTGTCCGTGGCCGGGCGGGTGGGCTGCGCAGGGGCGTGAGCCGCATGGATGCGGCGACCGAGCTTACATGGACGTACTTGCAGCGCCCCCTGCGCAGCCCACCCGCCCGGCCAACCCCCAGAAATCCGCTGTTCGCGGCAAGCCCCAGCCACGAGGGGGCTCCGCCGATGGCCGCCGACTGCGCGCCAGCGCCGCTTTCCGCCCAAATCGCCGAACCATGCGCTTGCTCACGGATTGACCACGCAATTGATGACAACGTTGTCCCCACCTGGTGCCGGACTCTCTCCCCGGCCTCCCAGGTGCCTCCGTCCGGCCCCTCCGTCGCCTTCCCGGGCGATGCCCGGACCTGCGTCACGCGCGGCGCCATCGGGGCCCGCGCGCCCTTTGATCGGAGACTCACCCATGTACGACCCGATTGTGCGCAGTGCCGAACGTTCGACCCGAAGCTGTCGTCCCCGCCATCTGGCCTGGCTGCTTGCCCTGGCCGCCGGCAGCGCCGCCCTGCCCGGCCTGGCGCAGGCTGCCAGCTGTGCCGGCGTGGCCCAGTGGGACCAGGCCAAGATCTACCGGGCCGGCGATACCCTGCAGAAAGGAGGCGTCCTCTATCGGGCGAACCAGGACATCTGGAACGCGCCACCGGACCATCCGGCCGGTGCGCCCTACTACACCAACCTCGGTGCATGCGATGGCAGCGGCACCAACCAGCCGCCGGTGGTCAGCCTGACCTCGCCGGCCAACGGCGCCACCTTCAGTGCCGGCAGCACGGTCAACGTGACCGCCACCGCCAGCGATCCGGACGGCAGCGTCGCCAAGGTCGAATTCTTCCGCGACGGCAGCACGCTCGGCGTGGCCACCAGTGCGCCGTATGCGGCCAGCTGGACCAATGCCAGCGCCGGCAGCCACACCCTGCGTGCGGTCGCTACCGACAACAACAACGCCACCAGCAGCACCGCGACCATCACCATCACCGTCAACGCCGCCAGCGGCGACACCACCGCACCGAGCGTGCCGGGCGGGCTGGCGGCCGGAACGCGCACTGCCAACAGCATCGCGCTCAGCTGGAGCCCATCCACCGACAACACCGGTGGCAGTGGCCTGGCCGGCTATGACGTGTACCGTAACGGAAGCCTGGTCGGTTCGCCGTCCAGTGCCAGCTATGTGGATGGGGGGCTGACCGCATCGACCACCTACCGTTACCGCGTGCGGGCGCGCGACAACGCCGGCAACGCGTCGGCGCAGGGCACCGAGATCAGCGCCACCACGCTGGCCGGCGACGGTGGCACCACCGGCAAGCGGGTCATCGGTTACTTCACGCAGTGGGGCATCTACGGCCGCAACTACCGGGTCAAGAACATCGACAGCAGCGGTTCGGCGGCGCGCCTGACCCACATCAACTACGCGTTCGGCAACGTGCGCAACAACCGCTGCGAAGTCGGCATCACCCAGCCGTCGGATCCGAACAGCGGTGCCGGTGGCGATGCCTTCGCCGACTACACCAAGGCCTTCAGTGCCGCCGAGAGTGTCAGCGGCAGCGCCGATACCTGGGACCAGCCGCTGCGCGGCAACTGGAACCAGCTCAAGCAGCTCAAGGCCAAGTACCCGAACCTGAAGGTACTGATCTCGCTGGGTGGCTGGACCTGGTCGCGCGGCTTCTCCAGCGCGGCGCGCCCGGAAAACCGCCAGGCCTTCGTTGCCTCGTGCATCGACGCCTACATCAAGGGCAACCTGCCGGTGACCGACGGTGCCGGCGGCGCCGGTGCGGCGCTGGGCGTGTTCGACGGCATCGACATCGACTGGGAATACCCGGTGGCCTGCGGCATCGAATGCGGCAAGCCGGAAGACAACGCCAACTTCACCGCGCTGATGGCCGAGTTCCGCCGCCAGCTCGACGCGGTGCGTCCGGGCCTGTTGCTGACGGTGGCGGTGGGTGCCGGCATCGACAAGATCCGCGTCACCGATCCGGCGGCGTACCACCCTTACCTGGACTACATCAACGTGATGACCTACGACTTCCACGGCGCGTGGGATGCGAAGACCAATCACCAGTCGGCGCTGTTCGATTCGCCGAATGATCCGTCCACCGGCGACCAGAAGCTGTACAACAGCAACGACGCCATCGAGGCCTTCATCAGCCGTGGCGTGCCCGCCGCCAAGCTCAACCTGGGCATCGGCTACTACGGGCGTGGCTGGACCGGCGTGGCCAATGCCAACAACGGCCTGTACCAGACCGCCAGCGGTGCTGCCCCGGGCACGTATGAAGCCGGCATCGAGGACTGGAAGGTGCTGAAGAACCTGGCGTGGCCGGGCTACACCGACAACACCGCCGGTGCCACCTGGATCTACAACGGCAGCACGCTGTGGAGCTTCGACACCCCGGCCAACATCACCCGCAAGATGGGTTACGTGAAGACCCAGGGCCTGGGCGGCGCGTTCGTCTGGGAGTTCAGCGGTGACGATGCGCAGGGCACGCTGACCAAGGCAGTCAGTGATGGCCTGAAATAAGGTAAAAGCCGGGGGCGCATTTTGCGCCCCCGGCCTCTGATCTGTAGAGCCGAGCCCATGCTCGGCTGATGTTTCCGCAGTCGAGCATGGCTCGACTCCACAATTCTGCGTCAGCGCTTGGCCGACAGCTTCTCCAACGCCGCACGCAGCTGTGCCGGCGGCAGGTAGCCCCCCAGCTGGGTGCCGTCCGGCGCGAAGATCGCCGGCGTACCATTCACGCCCAGCTGCTGGCCCAGCGCGTACTGCATCGCCACCGGATTGGTGCAGTTCCTGGCGGGAACGTTGCCGCCGCGCTTGGCGTTGGTCAGCGCCTGGCGACGATCCGCTGCACACCAGACCGAAATCATGTCGGTGTAGTCCTTGCTGCCCAGGCCCATGCGCGGGAACGCCAGGTACTCGACGGTGATGCCGTTGCGGTTGAGCTCGGCGATGTCCTGGTGCAGCTTGCGGCAGTAACCACACTCGATGTCGGTGAACACGCTGATGGTGTACTTGGCGTTCGGCGCGGCGAACACGATGCGATCGCCGTGGTTGGCCTTGGCCAGCAGGCCGCGGCGATAGCCGAGCAGGCCTTCGCTGTTGGCCGGGCCCTTGGCGTGGGTGTCGTAGGGCTGAGACTGGAACAGATAGCGGCCGTCATCGGACACATACAGAAGCTGGCCTGAAACGACGACCTCGCGGAAGCCGGGGAAAGGCGCGGCGCCAATGTAGTCCACCTGGAAACCGGGGTTCAACGCGGTCAGTGCGGCGCGTACCGCCTGGTCGGCGGGCGCATTCGCGGCCGGACTGGCCTTGGCCGCAGCGGCGGCGGGTGCCTTGGCGGCCGGCGGAGCCGGCTGGGCGCAGGCGGTCAGGCTGAGCGCACCGAACACGGCGGCGATGGCAAATCGGAGCATGGAGCGGTCCGCGACAGAAGAAGACCCCGGATTCTGACACAGCCGCCGGTACCGGGCGGCGACGCCCGGCAGCGCCCCGGGCAGCGATTCAGCCCGGCACTCAGCCACGCGGATGGTGGCGGGCGTGCAGCTTCTGCAGGTGCTCGCGCGCTACCAGGGTGTAGATCTGGGTGGTCGACAATGAACTGTGGCCGAGCAGCATCTGCAGCGCGCGCAGGTCGGCACCGCGGTTGAGCAGATGGGTGGCGAAGCTGTGCCGCAGCCCATGCGGGCTGATCCGCGCCGGGTCGATGCCGGCCACCTGTGCGTGGCGCTTGACCAGATGCCAGAACGCCTGCCGGGTCAGCGCATGCAGCGTCGGTTCAATGAACAACGGGGCCTGCCCATCCGCCAGGGCATGCACCTTGCCCTTGCCGACCAGCTGCGGGCGCGACTGCTGCAGGTAACGCTCCAGCCAGTGCTGGGATTCCTCTCCCAGCGGCACCAGCCGTTCCTTGCTGCCCTTGCCGGTGACCCTCAGCACGCCCTGGCGCAGGTTGACCGCCGTCGCGGGCAGCAGCACCAGTTCACTCACGCGCAGGCCCGCGGCATACATCAGTTCCAGCATGGCGCGATCGCGCAGGCCCAATGGGCTGTCGACGTCCGGGGCCGCCAGCAGCGCATCGATCTGGCTCTCGGCCAGCGCCTTGGGCAGCAGCCGTGGCAACTTCGGCGGGTCCAGCAGCGCGCTGGGATCCTCGCTGCGTTCGCCGCGGCGCACGCCATCGGCGAAGAACGCCCGCAACGCCGACAGCAGGCGCGCGTTGCTGCGCGGTGACCAGCCATGCCGGGTGCGCCAGGCCAGATAATCGAACAGCCCAGGACGCTCGATGCCGGCCAGGCCACCGTCGCGCCCATCCATCCAGCGCGCCAGCCCTTCCAGGTCACGCCGGTAACTGTCGAGGGTGGCACGGGCCAGGCCGTTCTCGGCCCAGATCGCATCGAGGAAGCGCTGGATGCGCACGCCGTCGTCGGCGCGAAGCTCGGGCAGTTGCTGGACCAGCTGGCGGCGTTCTGCGGGGGTGGAGACAAGGGCCATGCGTGCAGGATACGAGGGCCACTGCGGGCACGGCCAGCTTTGCGTATGCTCGGCGCATGTCCCGCCCTGCCACCGACACGGCCCCTGCGGCCGCTACCGAAATGCCCCGCCCACGTGCCTTGTTGGCCTGGCGCGTGCTGGCGATGGTCTACGACGCACTGCCGGTGCTGGCGCTGTGGATGCTGGCCGGCACGCTGTTCACCCTCGCCTACACCTTCAGCGGCCACGCGCAACGCGAGAACATCGCGCCGTTCAGTGCCTGGCAGTGGCTGCTTTGGGCGGTGTGCTGGGCGATCACGGGCTGGTACGCGACGGCCAGCTGGCGCCGCGGTGGACAGACCCTGGGCATGCGCCCGTGGCGGCTGACAGTGCGATCAATCGATGGCACGCCGTTGCGGCGCGGCCAGTTGTGGCTGCGCTTTGCGGTGGGCACGCTGTCCCTGCTGCTGGGCGGACTGGGATTCTGGTGGGCGTGGGTCGACCGCCAACGCCTGACCTGGCACGACCGCGCCAGCGGTACCCGCCTGGTGCGGATGCCGAAACGGTAAGGCGCTGTCTGTAGCGCCGAGCCCGTGCTCGGCTGCTTTCCGCACTGTACGTGACAGCCGAGCACAGGCTCGGCTCTACAACAATCAGAATCAGCCCGACTTGCGCCGGAACAGAAGTCCGGATACCGCCAGCATCACGATCGGCGGCAACGCGTAGGCAATGCGGTAATCGAACTTCAGCGCGCCGGCCATGCGGCCGAAGAACAGCTGCAGCAGCCAGAAGCCCAATGCGAACAGGATGCCCAGGAACAAGCGCTTGCCCATGCCGCCGCTGCGCAGCGATCCGAACGCGAACGGCACCGCCGCCAGGCACAGGGCCAGCACGTTCACCGGATAGAACCAGCGGCTCCAGTACACATCCTCGAAATCGCGCGCGTCCAGCCCGTTGCGTTCGCGGTAGGCAATGCTGGTGCTCAGCTCGGACACGCTGAGGTTGCGCGGCTTGGCGATACCGGTCGCCAGCGCGGCCGGGTCCAACTTCGAGTTCCAGGGCTCACGTGCCACTTCCTGACGGGTTGCCGAGCGCTCGCCAAAGGTGTCGCGGCGCACGCCGGTCAACACCCAGCCGTCCTTGTCGTGCTCGGCGGTGGCGGCATGGGTCAACGAGGCGATCTTGCCGTCTTCGGCGACCCGGTACAGGCGCACATCACGCAGGATCAGCCGCGTGCCCTTGTCGCCCACCAGCTGCTCCTCGCCGCTCTGCGCATTGAGGAAGGTGTCGCCTTCGCGTGCCCACAGCCCCGAGTAACGGGTAGTGGCAATATCCCGCCCCCATTTGGCGCTGGATTTCAGCGCATCGGCACGGTCCTGGCCCCACGGGCCCAGCGTCTCGGCGCTGAGCACCATCACCGCGGTCAGCAGCGACAGCGCAATCGCCACCGATACGCTCAGGCGCTTGCGCGACAGGCCCAGGGCACGCAGTGCGGTCAGCTCCGAGGTCGCGGCCAGCTGGCCCAGGCCCATCAGTGCGCCGATCACCGCGGCCGTCGGGAACATCGTGTAGGCGCGGCGCGGCACGGTGTACAGCACCCACGCGGCGGCATGGCCCAGGGTGTAGCCGTTCTTGCCGATGTCCTTGAACTCGCCGGAGAAGGCCATCACCACGTCCAGGCCCACCAGCACCGCCCAGGTCAGCAGCACGGTGGTGAACACCGACCGGCCCAGGTACAGGTCGAAACGCATCGGGCGCAGCCTCATGCGCGGGCTCCCTTCGGGCGGGCCAGGCGGCCATCACGTACATACATCCAGATCGCCAGCGCCAGCAGCGGCAGGGTCAGCCACCACAGGCCGAGCGCGGCCGGGATCTTGCCGTTGGCGATCCAGCCGCTGCCGATGAACATCAGGTTGGTGCCCACCATGTAGGCCAGCAGGGCCAGCATCATGCGTCCATAGCGCTGCTGGCGCGGCGAGCTGCGGCCCAGCGGCACGGTCAGCAGGGCAAACGCCAGCGCAATCAGCGGCGGCGCCAGGCGGCGGTGCAGCTGTGCCTGTGCCTGCGGCCGCGCATCTCCGATCAACTGCAGGGTCGGCATCAGTTCGGGATCATCCTCGGTGCGGGTCTGTGCGCCATCGGGCAGGGCCACGTCGTTGCGGGCGAAGGTCGCCAGCCGGTAATTCAGCCCAGCGGCCACCGGGCCTTCCACCTGGTGGCCATCATCCAGCTCCAGGAAACGCTGGCGGGTGCCCTCGAAGTACATGCGGCCACTGTTGGCCGACACCACTTCCAGGCGATCGTCCTTCTGCCGCTGCATGAACACCTTGCCCAGCTCGGTGCCGTCAGGCGAGATCGAGGACAGGTAGACCACGCCGCCATTGGGCAGCGGCGTGAACCGGCCCGGCTCCAGGCCGGCCATCAGCACGCTGCGGTTGGCCTCGATGATCATCTGCTCGGCCACCCGGCCTGCCCACGGGCCCAGCCACAGCGAGCAGGCGCCGACCAGCAGCACCACCGGCACCACCAGCATCAGCAGCGGCCGCAGCAGTCGCTTGGGGCCGACACCAATGGCGGTGATGACCGCCATTTCCGAGTCGCGGTACAGCCGCGCCACGGCCAGCAGCAGGCCCAGCATCAGTGCCAGCGGCAGGATCAGCGGCAGGTAGGCGATGAACTGCAGGCCCAGCTGGGAGAACAGCAGCTTGGCTGGCAGGCGTCCGTCGGCGATGTTGCCGAGGATGTCCACCAGCACGCCGCCCACGCTGACCAC
Organism: Stenotrophomonas sp. YJH_SMC_32; assembly: GCF_059369975.1. Lineage (NCBI taxonomy): Bacteria > Pseudomonadati > Pseudomonadota > Gammaproteobacteria > Lysobacterales > Lysobacteraceae > Stenotrophomonas > Stenotrophomonas sp. YJH_SMC_32. The sequence goes on from NZ_JCAFTE010000004.1 coordinate 135,022, forward strand.
CAGCAGGACGATCAGGGTAGCCAGGAAACTCTGGACGAAATCGCCCAGCAGGTATCGGTCGAGCTTCAGCATGGGGCGGTGGTTTAAACTCTGGGGTTCGTTCGCGGTGCCGCCCAGTCTACTGTCTGGGCGTAAACGGCCTGCGATTGTACGGACTCGCCAATGGAATCTGCTCAATGGCCCTCGAATTCACCCTGAACCACGTTGCTCCGGCCGCCGCCACCGTTGATTGCCTGGTGGTCGGCGCGTATGCCGACCATACCCTGACCCCGGCCGCGCAGGCCCTGGATGCCGCCAGCGGTGGCCGCCTGGCGGCCCTGGCCGAGCGTGGCGACCTGTCCGGCAAGACCGGCGCAACCACCCTGCTGCACGACCTGCCGGGCGTAACCGCCCCGCGCGTGCTGGTGGTCGGCCTCGGTGAAGCCGCCCGTTTCGGCGTGCCGCAGTACCTGAAGGCCGTGGGCGACGCCGTGCGCGCGCTGAAGGCCGGTGCTGCCCGCAGCGCACTGTTCACCCTGTCCGAAGTGGCGGTGAAGGACCGCGACGCGGCCTGGGCGATCCGTCAGGCGGTGATCGCCGCCGATCACGCCGCCTACCGGTATACCGCCACTCTGGGCAAGAAGAAGGCCGACGACGCCGGTCTGACCCAGCTGGCCATCGCCGGTGACGACGCGCAGGCGCTGGCTCAGGGCCAGGCCATTGCCGCCGGCGTCGAGTTCGCCCGTGAGCTGGGCAACCTGCCGCCCAACTACTGCACCCCGGCCTATCTGGCCGACGTGGGCGTGAAGTTCGCCGGCGAGCACGAGGGTGCCGAAGCCGAGATCCTCGACGAGCACCAGATGGAAGCGCTGGGCATGGGCTCGCTGCTGGCCGTGGCCCGTGGCTCGGCCAACCGCCCGCGCCTGGTCGTGCTGAAGTGGAACAATGGCGGTGACGCCAAGCCGTACGTGCTGGTCGGCAAGGGCATCACCTTCGATACCGGTGGCGTCAACCTGAAGACCCAGGGCGGCATCGAGGAAATGAAGTACGACATGTGCGGTGGCGCCAACGTCATCGGCACCTTCGTCGCTGCGGTCAAGGCCAAGCTGCCGCTGAACCTCGTCGTGGTGGTCCCGGCGGTGGAAAACGCCATTGATGGCAACGCCTATCGTCCGTCGGACGTGATCACCTCGATGTCGGGCAAGACCATCGAAGTGGGCAACACTGACGCCGAAGGCCGCCTGATCCTGTGCGACGCGCTGACCTACGCGCAGCGCTTCGAGCCGGCCGCGCTGGTCGACGTCGCCACCCTGACCGGTGCCTGCATGGTCGCCCTGGGCCACCAGACCGCCGGCCTGATGAGCAAGCACGACGACCTGGCCAACGAGCTGCTGGCCGCCGGCGAGCACGTGTTCGACCGCGCCTGGCGCCTGCCGCTGTGGGACGAGTATCAGCCGATGCTGGATTCGAGCTTCGCCGACGTCTACAACATCGGTGGCCGCTGGGCCGGCGCGATCACCGCCGGCTGCTTCCTGTCGCGCTTCGCCGAAGGCCAGCGCTGGGCCCATCTGGACATCGCCGGCGTGGCCAGCGATGAAGGCAAGCGTGGCATGGCCACCGGCCGCCCGGTCGGCCTGCTGAGCCAGTGGCTGCTGGACCAGGCCGCCCGCGCCTGATGCCGTACCCGACCCTGGCCGGCAGACGCCGGCCGGGGCCTCGCCCGGCACTGCCGGGCCCCTGCCTGACCCGGACCCTGCCATGCCCCGCGCCGACTTCTACCTGATCGCCAAGCCCCGCTTCCTGACCGAGCCGCTGCGCCTGGTCTGTGAGCTGGCGCGCAAGGCCAACGACGCCGGGTTGTTCACCCTGGTGCTGGCCCGTGACCAGGCCCAGGCCGAGGAGCTGGACGAGCTGCTGTGGGCGTTCGACAACGACGCCTACATCCCGCACCAGATCGCCGGCGAAGACATGGACGAGGAAGAGGCCCTGGTACTGATCGCGGTACCCGGCACCGAGGCACCGGCGCGTCCGCTGGTGATCAACCTGCGCGACGAGCCCTGGCTGGGCCAGTGCGAGCGCGTGCTGGAAGTGGTGCCGGCCGATCCGGAAGCGCGCGAACCGCTGCGCGAGCGCTGGCGCCAGTACAAGGCCGCCGGTTACGACCTGAACAAGCACGACATGTGAGCGCGCGCCGGCCCCCTTGATGGGCCGCCGCCGCGCCCTGATCCTTCAACGATTACCTCCTGGTTCCCCCGCATGACCCAACTCGCCTCCAGCTACGACCCGAAGTCCTTCGAGACCGACCTCTACGAGGCCTGGGAGAAGGCCGGCCACTTCAAGCCGTCCGGCACGGGCGAGCCGTACACCATCCTGCTGCCGCCGCCGAACGTGACCGGCACCCTGCACATGGGCCACGCCTTCCAGCAGACCCTGATGGACGCGCTGGTGCGCTACCACCGCATGCGCGGCTACGACACGCTGTGGCAGGTCGGTACCGACCACGCCGGCATCGCCACCGAAATGGTGGTCAGCCGCAACCTGGCGCTGGAAGGCAAGGGCGAGACCCGCGATTCGCTGGGCCGCGAGGGCTTCATCGGCAAGGTCTGGGAGTGGAAGCAGCAGTCCGGCGACACCATCGAACGCCAGATGCGTCGCCTTGGCACCTCCGCCGACTGGTCGCGCAGCACCTTCACCATGGACCCGCAGCCGTCGGCGGCGGTCAATGAAGCCTTCGTGCGCTGGTACGAGCAGGGCCTGATCTACCGCGGCCAGCGCCTGGTGAACTGGGACCCGGTGCTGAAGACCGCCATTTCCGACCTGGAAGTGGAGAGCGCCGAGGAAGACGGCTTCCTGTGGTCGATCGCCTACACGCTGGACGAAGGCCTGAGCTACGAGCACGTCGAGCGCGATGCCGACGGCGTGGAAACCCTGCGAGAAACCCGCGACTACCTGGTCGTTGCCACCACCCGCCCGGAAACCCTGCTGGGCGATACCGCGGTGATGGTGCACCCGGAAGACGAGCGTTACGCGCACCTGATCGGCAAGAGCGTGGTGCTGCCGCTGACTGGCCGCCGCGTGCCGGTGATCGCCGACGACTACGTGGACCGCGCGTTCGGCACCGGCGTGGTCAAGGTCACCCCGGCGCATGATTTCAACGACTACGAAGTGGGCGTGCGCCACAGCCTGCCGATGATCAACCTGTTCACCCCGGTGGCGGCGCTGAACGAAAACGCGCCGGAACGCTTCCAGGGCCTGGACCGCTATGAAGCGCGCAAGGCCGTGCTGGCCGAACTGGAAGACCTGGGCATCCTGGTCGAGACCAAGGCGCACAAGCTGCAGGTGCCGCGCGGCGACCGTACCGGCCAGGTGATCGAGCCGTACCTGACCGACCAGTGGTTCGTGAAGATGGACGACCTGGCCAAGCGTGGCCTGGAACTGGTCGAGGACGGAAGCATTTCCTTCGTGCCGCCGAACTGGATCAACACCTACCGCCACTGGATGAACAACATCCAGGACTGGTGCATCAGCCGCCAGCTGTGGTGGGGCCACCGTATCCCGGCGTGGTTCGATGCCGCCACCGGCAACTGCTACGTCGGTCGCAGCGAAGAGGACGTGCGCGCGAAGCACAACCTGGGCAGCGACGTGGTGCTGAACCAGGAAAGCGACGTGCTGGAGACCTGGTTCTCCTCGCAGCTGTGGCCGTTCTCCACCCTGGGCTGGCCGAATGAGCAGGCCATGGCCGAGCGCGGCTTCGACCGCTACCTGCCATCGTCGGTGCTGATCACCGGCTTTGACATCATCTTCTTCTGGGTGGCGCGCATGATCATGGCCACCGACAACCTGGTCGGGAAGATCCCGTTCAAGGACGTCTACTTCACCGGCCTGATCCGCGACGGCCAGGGCCAGAAGATGTCCAAGAGCAAGGGCAACGTGCTCGACCCGCTGGACATCATCGACGGCATCACCATCGACGACCTGGTCGCCAAGCGCACCGGCGGCCTGATGCAGCCGAAGATGGTCGAGAAGATCGAGAAGGCCACCCGCAAGGAATTCCCGGACGGCATCGCCGCCCACGGTGCCGACGCGCTGCGCTTCACCATCGCCGCGCTGGCCACCCACGGCCGCGACATCAAGTTCGACATGAACCGCGCCGAGGGCTACAAGAACTTCTGCAACAAGCTGTGGAACGCCAGCCGCTTCGCCCTGATGAACACCGAAGGCGCTGCGTTCACCGGCGTGCCCAAGCCGCGCACCGATGCCGAGCGCTGGATCCTCGCGCGCCTGGCCGCCACCACCGCCGAAGCTCAGGGCCATTTCGCCGCGTATCGCTTCGACCTGCTGGCGCAGTGCCTGTACGAGTTCGCCTGGAACGCGTTCTGCGACTGGTTCCTGGAGCTGAGCAAGCCGGCCTTGAACGGTGCCGACGCGGCTGATGCCGAAAGCACCCGCCACACCTTGCTGTACGTGCTGGAAGCACTGCTGCGCCTGCTGCACCCGCTCACGCCGTTCATCACCGAACAGCTGTGGCAGCAGCTGGCCCCGCGCCTGGGCCTGGTCGAAACCACGCTGTCGCTGCGCCCTTACCCGACCGCCGCCGAATTCGCCGGTGATTTCGCCCAGGCCGAGGCCGACGTGGAATGGCTGAAGGCGGTGATCAGTGCCGTGCGCCGCGTGCGCAGTGAGCTGAACGTCGCACCGTCCAAGCTGGTGCCGCTGCGCCTGCAGGCCGGCCTGGCACAGGACCGCGTGCGTATTGAACGCTTCAGCGCTTCGCTGTCGTTCCTGCTGAAGCTGGACAGCATCCAGTGGCTGGCCGAAGGCGAAAGCGCACCGCCGGCGGCCGCCGCGATCGTGGGCGAGCTGAAGCTGCTGGTGCCGCTGGAAGGCCTGGTCGATCTCGATGCCGAGCGCGTGCGCCTGGACAAGGAAATCGCTCGCGTCGAAGCCGAAAAGGAGAAGAGCGAGACCAAGCTGGCCAAGTTCACCGACAAGGTGCCGCCGGCCGTGGTCGAGCAGGAGCGCGTGCGCCTGGCCGACTGGAACACCCAGCTGGCCGGCCTGCGCGAACAGCGCGCGAAGCTGTAACGCCGCGCTCTGGTGCGTGCCAACCAAGGTTGGCACCTACCACGCCGGGAGAGGTTGGCACCCACCCAAGCGAAATGGGAAACGCCGGGCGATGCCCGGCGTTTCCATTTCCCCCGCATGGCATCATCGCCGGATGCCTCTTTCGATCTTCCTGCTGGTTCTCGCCGCTGCGGCACTGCATGCCAGCTGGAATGCGATCGTCAAGCGCGGGCCGGACAAGTTCCTCGGCACCGTGCTGGTCACCGGCAGCGCCGCGCTGCTGTCGGCCGCCGCCCTGCCCTTCCTGCCTTTTCCCGCCGCGCACAGCTGCCCCTGGCTGGGCGCATCGGTGCTGTTGCAGGTGACCTATTACGGGCTGGTCGCACGCTGTTACCAGCAGGTCGACATGAGCCTGGCCTACCCGCTGATGCGTGGCAGCGCGCCGATCCTGGTCGCACTGGCGGGCACCCTGCTCGGTGAACCATTGCCCGCTGCAGCGTGGCTGGGTGTGGTGCTGGTGAGCACCGGCATCCTGTGCATGGCAGTGGGTGCGCGTAGCGGCCAACTGCGCCTGCCGCTGCTGACCGCAGCGATGATCGCCACCTACACGCTGGTCGATGCGCAGGGTGCGCGCCAGTCCGGCAGCGCGCTCAGCTACACGCTGTGGTTGTTCCTGCTGTCGGGCGTTCCGCTGCCGCTGTGGGCGTTGTACACGCGCGGCGGCGCGGTACTGGACTATGCGCGGCAGCATTGGCCGCTGGGACTGGCCGGTGGCGTCGGCACCACCGCCTCCTATGCGATGGCGTTGTGGGCCATGACCCAGGCGCCGGTGGCGATGATCTCGGCGCTGCGCGAATCCTCGATCCTGTTCGCGCTGCTGATCTCGGTGTTCCTGCTGCGCGAACGGATACCACGCGCGCGCTGGCTGGCAGCGTCGCTCATCGTCGGTGGCGTGCTGGCGTTGCGCCTGGCGTGATGGGCGCGTTGGTAGTGCCGGCCGCTGGCCGGCAACCCGTCTGCGTCACAGCGGCGGCATCACCTGCAGGTCGCCGTCGACCAGCTCGATCGCCATCACCACCGCGTCCTCGCGGCCCTGTGCGGCCGGATAGTAACGCGGGCGGCGGCCGATCTCGTTGAAGCCTTCGCTGTGGTACAGCGCCAGCGCCGGCGTGTTGGACGGACGCACCTCCAGGAAGACGCGCTGGGCACCACGGTCGGCGGCCAGTTGCACCATCGCGCGCAGCAGCTGGCGGCCCAGCCCGCGCGACTGTGCCAGCGGGTCGATGCAGATGTTGAGCACGTGCGCTTCATCCGCGGCGATGCTGAGCACGCCATAGCCGACCAGCAGGCCATCGCGCTCCATCGCCAGGCCGGGATAGCCGGCGCGCAGGCAGTCGATGAAAATGCCGCGGGTCCAGGGAAAAGGATAGCCCCGCAGCTCGATCGCCATCACGGCATTGAGGTCGCTCTCGCGCAGCGCACGCAGGCTGACCGGGCCGGGCCGGGTCACCGCGCTCACCGCGCACCCCGCTTGCGCAGGGCACGCAGCTGCGGCCACAGCGCACGCTTGGCGGCCGGGTCACGGCGCAGCTGGTCCAGCGGCCAGCTGTCCATCAGCACCTGCGTCGCCGGGTCGTTCGGGTTGCAGCCGGACGCGCGCAGCAGCGCGATCTGCAGGCGATCGGGCAGGCGTACCACCGGCTGTCGTGCGTTGCCGCTGGGCAGCGGGCGCTCAGCCGCCGGCACGGTATCCGGGGCACTGACCGGCGTTTCGCGGCGCGGCGGAGCCGGGCGTTCCGCGCGTACTGCGGTCGCCGTCGCGGCGCGGGCGTCGCGCGGCGGCACAGCGGCCCGCACCGGCTCCGGTTCCGGCGGGGCAACACTGGCCTCGGCTTCGGCCACGCTCAACTGCAATGCGGCATCCAGCTCGGCGGCCAGCTGGCCGTCGTGATAGACGGTATAGCCCATGGCCTGCAGCCAGGCCTGCTGGGCCGGCGACCACAGCACGGGCAGGTCCTGGCTCACGCGGCCTCGGGCTTCTTGCGCAGGCGCTGCACGGCCCACATCACCGGGCCGGACAGGGCGTACAGGATCCCGACCGCGAACAGCACGCGCGGCAGGTCGATCACCGCGATGGCAATGGCGACCGGCACCAGCGCCAGCACCAGGAACGGCACGCGATCCGAACGGGTGCCCTTGGCCGCGCCGCCCTTGAAGCTCCAGAAACGGATACGGCTGACCATCAGCAGCGCAGCGATGATCGTCACCGCCAGCGCCACGTAGCGCAGCTGGTTGCCATCCCAGCCCAGGTTGCCGTCGGCGAACGCCCAGACGAAGGACATCATCAGGCCCGCTGCGGCCGGGCTGGCCAGGCCAACGAACCAGCGCTTGTCGACCACCGCCACCTGCGTGTTGAAGCGGGCCAGGCGCAGTGCCGCGCAGGCCGCATACAGGAAGGCCACGGCCCAGCCGACGCGGCCGAGCAGCGGATCATCGAACTTCAGCCACGACAGCGACCAGTGGTACATCACCAGCGCCGGGGCCATGCCGAAGCTGACCAGGTCGGCCAGCGAGTCGTACTGCACGCCGAATTCGCTGCTGGTACCGGTCAGGCGCGCCACGCGCCCGTCCAGGCCATCCATCACCGCCGCCACGAACACGGCGATGCTGGCATTGACGAAATCCCCGTTGGCCGCGGCGATGATCGCGTAGAAACCGGCGAACAGGCCGGCGGTGGTGAACAGGTTGGGCAGCAGGTAAATCGTGCGCGAGCGCGGCGGCGGTGTGATCGGGTCCATGGAATCCAGTTTAATCGACTTGCCAGTGCTCGGCGCCAATGCTGCAATCGGCGTTCTACGCCCATTCCGTGGAGTTTGCCATGCGTGCCCTGTCCTGCCTTGGATGCCTGCTGCTGTTGGCCAGTGCCAACGCCGTGGCCGGTCCCGTCTACAAATGGAAGGACGCCCATGGCGTGACCCAGTACTCGGAGACCCCACCGGCGGGCAAGAAGTACGAGACCCGCGAGCAGGCCCGCACCCCGCAGGCCGCGGCCAGCACCGAGACCCCGGCCGCGCCGGTTCCCGAGCAGTGCAGCACGGCCCGGGCCAACCTGGCCCTGCTGGACGGCGGTGGCCAGGTGATGCAGGACACCGATGGTGATGGCAAGGCCGATACCCCGTTGACCCCGGAGCAGCACACCGCGCAGAAGGGATTGGCGGAGGCGGCCATCAAGGCTTACTGCCCACCGGCCGGTTAAGGGTATCGGCAGGGCTGCGCCCTGCACCTGCCGAGGCTGCAAGCAACGGCAACGTCAAAAGCGGGCATTCCGTGGAATGGCGGGGCGGTGTCGGATTGCGGGGACGCCGCAAGTACGTCCATGTAGGCTTGGCAGCCGCATCCATGCGGCTGACACCCCGCAATCCGACACCGCCCCCCCCCCCCGACAGATTTCCGGTGGCCAGTAGATCCACGCCATGCGTGGATGAAATCTGTCGGATCTCGAATTGAATCCGGGGTCAGATCCGTTTTCCTGCGGAAAACGGATCTGACCCCGGGAGCCATTCCGACAGCTCGCAGGAAACTGTCGAAGGCGGGGTGGGTCCGGTTGCGGGAGTGTCCGCGGCATGGATGCCGCGGCCAAGCCCCCATGGATGGGTTTACGGCGTCTCCCGCAACCGGACCCACCCCGCCATCCCACGGGAAACCCGCTGTTGCTTCTGAGGTTGCCGGCCAGCGGCCGGCACTACGGCGGGTGCAGGGCGCAGCCCTGCCGATACCCCTCCCCCCGGCCGGGCTGGCAGAATAGACGTCTCTGCCGTTATCCGAAGCCGACGATGCGCCTCTCCCAGTTCCACCTGCACACCACCAAGGAAACCCCCAGCGACGCCGAGCTGACCAGCCACCGGCTGATGCTGCGCGCGGGCATGATCCGCAAGCTGGCATCGGGCCTGTACATCTGGTCGCCGCTGGGCCTGCGCGTGCTGCGCAAGGTCGAGCGCATTGTTCGCGAGGAAATGGACCGGGCCGGCGCGGTGGAATTCCAGATCCCGACCATCCAGCCGAAGGAACTGTGGGAGCAGACCGGCCGCTGGCAGAAGTTCGGCCCGCAGCTGCTGAAGATCAAGGACCGCAAGGACCAGGTGTTCTGCTACAGCCCGACCGCCGAAGAAGCCGCCTGCGACTTCGCGCGCAGCGAGCTGTCCAGCTACAAGCAGCTGCCGGTGAACTTCTACCAGATTCAGACCAAGTTCCGCGACGAGATCCGCCCGCGCTTCGGCGTGATGCGCGCGCGCGAATTCCTGATGAAGGACGCCTATTCGTTCCACCTGCACGATGAGTGCCTGGTGCGCGAGTACGAGAACATGAAGTCGGCCTACAGCCGCATCTTCACCCGCCTCGGCCTGGACTTCCGCATGGTGCAGGCGGACTCCGGCGCGATCGGCGGCGATGCCTCGCAGGAATTCCACGTGATCGCCGATTCCGGCGAAGACGCCCTGGTGTTCTCCACCGGTTCGGACTACGCGGCGAACATGGAGGCGGCGATCGCCGCCGATCCGGCACCGCGTGCGGCCGCCACCGAAACAATGCGCAAGGTGGATACCCCCACCCAGAAGACCTGCGAGGACGTCGCGGCCCTGCTCGGCATCGACCTGCAGCGCACGGTGAAGTCGGTGGCACTGATCGCCGGCGAAGGCGAGGCACAGCAGTTCGTGCTGGTGCTGGTGCGTGGCGACCATGAGGTCAACGAGATCAAGCTGGCCAAGGTGGCCGGGCTGGACGAGCAACGCTTCGCCAGCGAGGCGGAAATCGCCGAGCACCTGGGCAGCGTGCCAGGCTTCCTCGGCCCGGTCGCGCCGGCCAAGGCCATCCGCGTGGTCGCCGATCGCGAAGTGGCGGCAATGGCCGACTTCGTCGTCGGCGCCAACGAGGCCGGTTTCCACCTGGCCGGCGTCAACTGGGGCCGCGACCTGCCGGAACCGGAAGTGGCCGACATCCGCAACGTGCGTGCCGGCGATCGTGCCGTGGACGGCGGTGAACTGAAGATCGCCCGTGGCATCGAAGTCGGCCACGTGTTCCAGCTCGGCCGCAAGTACGCCGAAGCGCTGGATGCCACCGTGCTGGATGAAAACGGCAAGGCGGCGGTGATGGCGATGGGTTGCTACGGCATCGGTATCTCGCGCGTGGTGGCTGCCGCGATCGAACAGAACCATGACGATGCCGGCATCATCTGGCCGGACGCGATGGCGCCGTGGCAGATCGTGGTGTGCGTGATCAACCCGAAGGGCGATGCCGCCGTGGCCGACGCTGCAGCCAATCTGCTGAATGAGCTGCGCGACGCTGGCCTGGACGCCGCGCTCGACGATCGCGGCCTGCGCCCGGGCGCGATGTTCGCCGACATGGAACTGATCGGCATCCCGCACCGCGTGGTGGTCAGCGAACGCGGCCTGGCCGCCGGTACCTACGAGTACCGCTCGCGCCGCGCCAGCGAGGCGGAGAGCCTGGACAAGGCCACCCTGCTGCAGCGACTGCAGGGCTGACGTGGAAAGACCGGGGCCTGCCCCGGTCTTTTTTTTCTGCCCGCGGCCTTCGCCGATATTGCAGCGGACATAATCCGGTCAAAATCGCCGCCACGGCGCTGGTATGCCGCCACGGCATGTCCTGCCTGCATTTGTGCTGTGATTAATTCATCTCTATTCTGTCCGCCGACGCCATGGACTGGCTTGTCCCGTCCACACATTAGTTTCCGGAGTAACCGTAAATGAGCATTGACCTGACCGGCCTGTCAGCACGCGAGCTGGGCGCCCTGATCCGTACCGCCAAGAAGCAGCAGACCATCGTCGCCAAGCGCCGGCCGATCACCAAGGTGCGCGCCCAGCTGACCAAGCTGGCCAAGACCGAGGGCTACACCATCGAGGAACTGTTCGGCGACGCCCCGGCCCCGCGCGCGCGCAAGGTGGCCAAGGTCGCCAAGGCACCGTCGAAGACCGCCGGCCGCAAGCTGGGCAAGGTTGCCCCGAAGTACCGCAACCCGGCCAACCCCAAGGAAACCTGGACCGGCCGTGGCAAGCAGCCGCGCTGGATGGCTGAACTGACCGCCAAGGGCAACAAGAAGCCGGAAGATTTCCTGATCAAGAAGGCCTGAGGCCGAATCGGGGAGCAATGAAAAACGCCGGCGAAAGCCGGCGTTTCCTGTATGTTGAGCCGAGCCCACGCTCGGCTATCCATATGCAAAGCCGAACATGGGCTCGGCTCTATAGTGTCTTGCGCGCCGGCATCAGCAGGTTGCCGAACAGCAGGCCCGCCACCAGCGCCATCACCACGTTCAGAACGGTGAGGAACACGCTCTGGCCGGCGCCCACGTCCTGCTGCTGGACCAGGGTCAGCACGCCACGCAGGCTGGTGCTGCCGGGCACCATCATGATGATGCCCGGCAGGCGGATGATCGCGCCCGGACGCCCGACCAGGCGACCGAACAGGTTGCCACCGGCGGTCAGCAGCATTGCCGACAGGAAGATACCGGCCGGTGCGCCCCAGGCGTGGCCGCCAAACTTGGAGATCGCATAACCGGCCACCGAGGCGGCAATCACCCACGGATAATCGCGGCGATTGGCCTTGAACAGCATCGCGAAGGCAAATGCGGCGGTCAGCAGCGAGCCCCATTCCACCCACGGCCCCTGCGGCCGCGCGGCCCGGATCACCGGATCCAGGCCGAGCACATCGGCCAGGGTCACCGCGATCATCGCGCCGACGCTGAGCTTCATGATGGTGGTCAGCGCGCCGGCAAAGCGCGCGGTACCCGATACCCAGTGCTGGCTGGCCAGCTCATTGACCGCATTGGTCAGCGACATGCCGGGCAGCAGCACCACCAGCGAGGCGATGATCACCGTATTGAGGTTGAGCGCACCAATGAACGACGCGACCAGGGTGGCGACCATGCCGGCCAGCAGCGCGGCCAGTGCCTCGGCGGCTTCGCGGGTGGCCGGGCGGCGATCGGTGACCATGCCGAGCAGGCCGATCATCAGGCCGATGACACCGGCGGTGGCGATGTCCAGCCACGGCAGCTTCCACATGCCCGCCACGCCCGCCGCGCCGAGGGTGAACGACAGGATGGTGCGCAGCTTGCCGCGCCGGCCCGGATCCTTGTCCAGCTGGCGCAGCGCAGTGTGGCCCTGGGCGATGCTCATCCGCCCGTTGGACACTTCTTCGGCGATGTGGTCGGCAACGCTGAGCTTGTGCAGGTCGTTCTCACCCGGTGCCAGGCGGATCACGCGGGTGATGTCGCTGGAGCCGATCGCCTGGGCCGGATCGCTGAAGCTGAGGATGATGCCGGTGGGATTCGACCACGGTTCACAATCCAGATCGAGCTGGCGGGCCAGTGCAACCACCGCCGTTTCCAGGCGCTGGGCCGTGGTGCCATAGCTGTGCAGGCGTCCGGCGATCTCGGAAACGAAGGCCACGCGCTGTGCGTAGGTGGCCTGGGGCGTGGGGATCGTGTGAGCATCTGCGGACATGCGCCGTAGTATTACCTACGCTGGGGCCCACCGGAGAAATTCATCCGAGTTCGACGCGAAGCCCGATACAGAACGGTTATGCTGCGACCCGAATGGCCCAAGTGACCCCGAACCACGCCCCCCAGCTCGAACAGGATGCCCACGACCCGGGCCTGATCCGCCTGTCCGGCACCTGGACCTTGAAGACCGCGCTGGCCGCGGCCGAGGTCCTGCACGGCGTTCCCGAAAAGCTGACCGGCATCGATGCCACCGGCATCGAGCAGCTCGATTCCGCCGGCGTGCTGCAGGTACTGCGCGTGGCCCATCGCGCCGACCTCCACGAAGACGCACTGCAGTTCCGCCCGGACCACCAGGCGCTGGTGTGCACCATCGAGGAAGTGGCCGACGACCGGCCCAAGGCCAAGCGCGATTTCGGCGTGCTGGCCGCGCTGGAGCGGCTGGGTGTCAGCGTCCACGCCACCGGCCACAACATCAAGGCCCTGTGCAGTTTCCTCGGCGAGAACCTGGTCAAGGCGGCGCGGCTGGTCAAGGAACCCCGCCGCTTCCGGCTGACCGCCACCGTGCATCAGATGGAGCAGGTCGGGCTGGATGCGGTGCCGCTGGTGGCGCTGTTGTCCTACCTGGTGGGTGCGGTGATCGCGTTCCTCGGCTCGACCATCCTGCGCGACTTCGGCGCCGAGATCTACGTGGTCGAGCTGGTCAACATCGCTTTCCTGCGCGAGTTCGCCGTGCTGCTGACCGCGATCGTGCTGGCCGGCCGTACCGCCAGCGCCTTCACCGCGCAGATCGGTGCGATGAAGGCACGCGAGGAGATCGATGCGATGCGTACGCTGGGCCTGGACCCGGTCGACCTGCTGGTGCTGCCACGCTTGCTGGCGCTGCTGGTCACCCTGCCCTTGCTGACCTTCATCGCGATGATCGCCGGCCTGGCCGGCGGCATCACCGTCGGTGCGTTCGACCTCGACATCCCGCCGCAGATGTACATCGCGCGCATGCACGAGACGATGGAAGTGCGGCACCTGCTGGTGGGCCTGTCGAAGGCGCCGGTATTCGCCCTGGTGATCGGCCTGATCGGCTGCCTGGAGGGTCTGAAGGTCGAGGGCACCGCGCAGTCGGTCGGCGAGCGCACCACCTCCAGCGTGGTGCAGACGATCTCGCTGGTGATCATCATCGACGCCTTCGCGGCGTTGTGGTTCATGCACATGGACTGGTGACATGAGCACATCCGCCCTCCCCGAATCCATCGACATGCGCGACGACCAGGGCCACGAACTGGCCATCCGCGTGCGTGGCCTGGTCAACCGGTTCGGCAGCCAGACCGTGCACGAAGACCTGGATCTGGACGTACGCCGCGGCGAGATCCTGGGCGTGGTCGGCGGCTCCGGCACCGGCAAGTCGGTGCTGATGCGCTCGATCCTCGGCCTGCGTGTGCCGGATGCTGGGCAGATCGAAGTCCTCGGCCGCGATGCGCGTGCCGACGACGCCGAGAGCCGCCTGCACATCGAACGCAATACCGGCGTGCTGTTCCAGGACGGTGCCCTGTTCTCGTCGCTGACCGTGGGTGAGAACGTCCAGGTTCCATTGAAGGAACACCACCGCGAACTGCCCGAGCGCTGGCACTACGAACTGGCGCTGCTGAAAGTGAAACTGGCCGGCCTGCCCGCCGACGCGATCAACAAGCTGCCTTCGCAGCTGTCCGGCGGCATGCGCAAGCGCGCCGGCCTGGCCCGGGCGCTGGCGCTGGATCCGCCGTTGCTGTTCCTGGACGAACCCACCGCCGGCCTCGACCCGATCGGCGCGGCGGCGTTCGACCGCCTGATCAAGACGCTGCAGGAAGCGCTGGGGCTGACCGTGTTCCTGATCACCCACGACCTGGACACGCTGTATGCGATCTGCGACCGGGTAGCGGTGATCGCCGACCGCAAGGTGGTGGCCAACGCCGCCTTGCCCGACATCGAGAAACTGGATCATCCGTGGATCCAGGAATACTTCCACGGACCCCGCGCGCGCGCCGCGCGTGGCGAACAGATCGAGAGTGCCTGAGCCATGGAAACCAAAGCCAACTACGTGCTGATCGGCGCGTTCACCCTGATCACCGGCCTGGCCCTGCTGGCCTTCGGACTGTGGGCGGCCAAATACTCCTCCGACCGCACCTGGCAGGAGTACCGCGTGGTGTTCCGCGAAGCGGTGACCGGCCTGTCGGTGGGCAGCCCGGTGCAGTACAACGGCATCGCGGTGGGCTCGATCACCGAACTGAACCTGGTGCCGGACGACCCGCGCCAGGTGGTCGCGCGCATCCGCCTGAACTCCAACACGCCGGTCAAGACCGATACTCGCGCCAAGCTGGCGATCACCAGCCTGACCGGCCCGTCGATCATCCAGCTCAGCGGAGGCACGCCGCAGTCGCCGGCACTGACCACGGTCAACAAGGATCCGGCACCGATCATCCCGACCACGCCCTCGGCGCTGCAGAACATCACCGACGTGGCCAACCGCATCGTCGAGCGCATGGACCAGATCCTCAGCGACCGCAACGTGGCCTCGATCAACGCGACGCTGGCCAACCTGGAGACGATCAGTGGTGGCCTGGCCGACCGTGACCAGGGTACGCAGGCGCTGCTGCTCAGCGCGCGCGATGCCGCCCGCAGCCTGGACACCACGCTGAAGACCACCAACGGCACCATCGAGCGCCTGGACAGGAACCTGGTGCAGCAGCTGCCCGGCATCATCGACAAGCTCGACACGACCCTGGCCAAGCTCGATTCGGCCGCCGGCAACGCCGATTCGATCCTTGGCGAGAACCGCGCCGCGATCAACAGCTTCGCCAACGATGGCCTCGGCCAGCTGGGCCCGACGCTGACCGAACTGCGCGGCCTGATCCGCGACCTGCGCCGGGTCAGCGACCGTCTCGAGAACAACCCCGCGCGCTACCTGCTGGGCCGCGACGCACCGAAGGAGTTCGAACCCCAATGAGCACGCCCCCCCTTCCGCGCCTGCTGCTGGCCGCTTCGATGGTCACCCTGCTGGGCGGCTGCTCCATCCTCGGCAGCAGCGAGAAAACTGCGGTGACGCTGTACTCGCCGTCCGTGCAGGTCAAGGCGGACCCGGCGTGGCCGCAGGCCAGCTGGCAGCTGGTGCTGGCCAAGCCCAGCGCCGCGCGCATGGTCGACAGCCCGCGCATCAATGTGCGGCCGACACCCTCCCAGCTTGAGATCTACAAGGGGGCCAGCTGGGCGCAGCCGGCCACCGACATGATCGAGGACACTTTGCTGCGTGGCTTCGAGGATTCCGGCCGCATCCGCGGCGTGGCCCGCAGCACTGCCGGCATCCGCGCCGACTACAAGCTGTCCACCGACGTGCGCCGCTTCGAATCGGATTACCAGGGCCAGGCCACGCCGACCGTGGTGATCGAGGTCAACGCCAAGCTGATCCATGTCGCCGACCAGCGCGTGGTGGCCGACCGCACCTTCCGCCAGGCGCAGCCGGTCGGCAGCACCGACGTGCCGGCGGTGACCGCGGCGTTCGAGCGCGGCCTGCAGCAGCTGGCGCAGGACATGGTGGGCTGGACGTTGACCAGCGGCCAGGCCGACCAGCCGAACGTTGCACGCTGATCTCCGCATTCGCCGGGCACGTGGTTGCGGGGTCAGATCCCTTTCCTGCCGGAAAGGGATCTGACCCCTTCTTCGTCAACGTGGGGTAATCCAGCGGAACGTCAGGTTGATGCGCTCGCCCTGCACCCGCGTCATCTTCGGCAACGCGTGCTGGTAGAAGCGCTGCGTCTGCCCGGCCATCAGCAGCAGGTCACCATGGCCAAGCACGAATTCGGCCTTGCGCGCCGGATCGTCGCGTCGGCGCAGCAGGAAACGGCGCGCCGCACCCAGGCTCAGCGACGCGATCACCGGGGCCGGCCCCAGCTCCGGCTCGTCATCGCTGTGCCAGCCCATGTAGTCGCCGCCGCCGCGATAGCGGTTCAGCAGCACGCTGTTGAAGCGACCGTGGCCTTCGGCCCGCAGGCGCTCGCGCACGGCCTGCAACACAGGCGGCCACGGATGCGGCACGAACTCGGCACCGGAGTAGCGGTAGCGCGCCTGCGGGTCGCCGATCCAGCAGCTCAGCCGTGGCGAGTCCACCCAGTTGCCGAACATGCGGATGCGGTGGGTTTCCCAAGGCACTTCGGCCTGCAGTGAGGACAGGAACTGGTCGGCGTCGGCCGCAGCCAGCCAGCCTGGCAGGTGCAGGACGTCGGCATCGGGCAGGTCGTGGGGGAACAGCATGGCGATCCCTCAGGAAACAGGGCGGCCCTGGGCCGCCCTCGTACCATCAGCCGCGCTGGAACGCGACGCCGGTCTTTTCCTTCAGCTCTTCATCACTGACACCCGGCGCGGCTTCCACCAGCAGCAGGCCCTTGTCAGTCACGTCGAATACCGCCAGATCGGTGATGATGCGGTCGACCACGCCCACCCCGGTCAACGGCAGCGTGCATTCGGCCAGGATCTTGTGCTCGCCGTTCTTGGCGGTGTGCTCCATCAGCACCACCACACGCTGCACGCCAGCCACCAGGTCCATGGCGCCGCCCATGCCCTTGACCATCTTGCCGGGCACCATCCAGTTGGCCAGGTCGCCCTTGTCGGTCACCTGCATGGCACCAAGGATGGCCAGGTTCACATGGCCACCGCGGATCATCGCGAAGCTGTCGTGGCTGCCGAAGTAGCTGGCACCGGCACGCGCGGTGACGGTCTGCTTGCCGGCATTGATCAGGTCGGCGTCAACTTCAGCGTCGGTCGGGAACGGGCCGATGCCGAGCAGGCCGTTCTCCGATTGCAGCCATACGTCCACGCCTTCGGGAATGTGGTTGGCAACCAGCGTCGGCAGGCCGATGCCCAGGTTCACGTAGGCGCCGTCGGTCAGCTCCTGGGCAGCGCGTGCCGCCATCTCGTCACGGGTCCACGCCATGTCAGTTGCCCTCCGCGCGGATGGTGCGCTGTTCGATTCGCTTTTCAGGATGCGCGTTGTGCACGATGCGGTGCACATAGATGCCCGGCAGGTGCACCTGGTCCGGGTCGATGGCGCCGACCGGCACCACCTCTTCCACTTCCACGATGCAGACCTTGCCGGCCATCGCGCAGGCCGGGTTGAAGTTGCGCGCGGTCTTGCGGAACACCAGGTTGCCAGCCTCGTCGGCCTTCCAGGCCTTGACCAGCGCCACGTCGGCGCGCAACGCGGTCTCCATCACGTAGTGCTTGCCGTCGAATTCGCGGGTTTCCTTGCCCTCGGCCACCACCGTGCCGTAGCCGGTGGCAGTGAAGAACGCCGGAATACCCGCGCCACCGGCACGCAGGCGCTCGGCCAGGGTGCCCTGTGGGTTGAACTCCAGCTCCAGCTCGCCGGCCAGGAACTGCCGTTCGAATTCCTTGTTCTCGCCCACATAGGACGAAATCATCTTCTTGATCTGCCGCGTTTCCAGCAGCTGGCCCAGGCCGAAACCATCGACGCCGGCATTGTTGGAGATCACGGTCAGGCCCTTGGCGCCGCTGTCGCGCAGCGCAGCGATCAGTGCCTCGGGAATGCCACACAGGCCAAAGCCGCCCACGGCCAGGGTCTGGCCATCGGCGACCACCCCCTGCAGGGCCTCCGCCGCACTGGCGAAGCGCTTGCCGCGCTTACCGCCGGTCGTTGCCGGGTTGCTCATCTACGCCCTCACCTCGTTGGTGTAATCCGCCCATTCTAGGGCAGCGCACCGGTCGGTCACGTGGCGTTGCGGCATGGAAACGATTCCCATACAGGACTGGGACTACAATCTTGGGCTGAGTTCCCCAAGGATCCGATCAATGCCCCTGCCCGCCTTCAAGGCCTATGACATCCGCGGCCGCGTGCCGGAAGAACTGAACGAAGCGCTGGCGCGCCGCATCGGCGTGGCTCTGGCGGCACAGCTTGCGCCGGGCCCGGTGGTACTGGGCCATGATGTGCGCCTGACCAGCCCCGCGCTGCAGGACGCATTGGCCGCAGGCCTGCGCGGTACCGGGCGCGAGGTGATCGACATCGGCCTGTGCGGTACGGAGGAGGTCTATTTCCAGACCGACCATCTGGGCGCGGCCGGCGGCGTGATGGTCACCGCCAGCCACAACCCGATGGACTACAACGGCATGAAGCTGGTCAAGGAGAACGCGCGGCCGATCAGCTCCGATACCGGCCTGTTCGCGATTTCCGATGCGGTCGCCGCCGACACGTCCGAGGCGCAACCGCCGCGTGCCGCGCAGAGCGCCCGGCACGACAAGAGCGCGTATATCCAGCATCTGCTGAGCTATGTCGATGCTGGCAAGCTGCGCCCACTGAAGCTGGTGGTCAACGCCGGCAACGGCGGCGCCGGTGCCATCGTCGACCTGCTGGCACCGCACCTGCCGTTCGAATTCATCCGCATCTGCCACGAACCGGACGGCAGCTTCCCCAACGGCATTCCCAACCCGCTGCTGCCGGAGAACCGCGCCGCCACTGCCGACGCGGTGCGCGAACACGGCGCCGATTTCGGCATTGCCTGGGATGGTGACTTCGACCGTTGCTTCTTCTTCGACCACACCGGCCGCTTCATCGAGGGCTACTACCTGGTCGGCCTGCTGGCCAAGGCAATCCTGGCGCGCAACCCCGGCGGCAAGGTCGTGCACGACCCGCGCCTGGTCTGGAACACCGTGGACATGGTCGAACAGGCCGGCGGCGTACCGGTGCAGTGCAAGAGCGGCCACGCCTTCATCAAGGAAAAGATGCGCGCCGAAGACGCGGTGTACGGCGGCGAGATGAGCGCCCACCACTATTTCCGCGAGTTCGCCTATGCCGACTCGGGCATGATCCCGTGGCTGCTGATCGCCCAGCTGGTTTCCGAAAGCGGGCGCTCGCTGGCCGATTGGGTCGAAGACCGCATGGCTGCCTACCCCTGCAGCGGCGAAATCAATTTCAAGGTCAGCGATGCCAAGGCCGCCGTCGCGCGCGTGATGGAGCACTTCGCGGCGCAGTCGCCCACGCTGGACCACACCGATGGCATCAGCGCCGACTTCGGCGACTGGCGCTTCAACCTGCGCAGCTCCAACACCGAGCCGCTGCTGCGCCTGAATGTCGAAGCCCGGGGCGATGCCGCGCTGATGCAGGCGCGCACCAACGACATCTCCCGCCTCATCCAGCAGTAACCGAGGAACGCATGAGCAGCATCCAGCCCGTCATCCTGTCCGGTGGATCCGGTACCCGCCTGTGGCCGCTTTCGCGCGAGGCGTATCCGAAGCAGTTCCTGCCCTTGGCGGGCGAACTGACGATGCTGCAGGCCACCTGGAAGCGCGTGGCGCCGATCGCCGCGCGCGGACCGCTGGTGATCGCCAACGAAGAGCATCGCTTCGTCGCCGCCGAGCAGCTGCAGCAGGTTGGGGCCGAGCCGGCCGCGATCATCCTGGAGCCGATCGGTCGCAACACGGCCCCTGCGATCGCAGTGGCCGCGCTGGAAGCCACCCGCGACGGTGCCGACGCCCTGCTGCTGGTGCTGCCGTCCGACCACGTGATCACCAACGAGACCGCATTTCGCAGCGCCGTGCAGGCGGCAGCCGGCGCTGCCGAGGCCGGCAAGCTGGTCACCTTCGGCATCGTGCCGACCGGACCGGAAACCGGCTACGGCTACATCAAGGCCGCCGATGGCCAGGGCCTGCGTGCGGTCGAGCGCTTCGTCGAGAAGCCCGACCTGGATACCGCGACCGGCTATGTCAGCAGCGGCCAGTATTACTGGAACAGTGGCATGTTCCTGTTCAAGGCCTCGCGCTACCTGCAGGAGTTGGAACGCTTCCAGCCCGCGATGCTGGCTGGCAGCCGCCAGGCCTGGCAGCAGGCCCGCCGCGACGCCGACTTCACCCGCCTGGACAAGGACGCCTTCACTGCCGTTCCGTCCGATTCGATCGACTACGCGGTGATGGAGAAGACCGCCGATGCGGTGGTGATTCCACTGGATGCGGGCTGGAACGATGTCGGTTCGTGGACTGCGCTGCGCGATGTCTCGCAGCAGGACGGCGATGGCAATGCCCACCAGGGCGACGTGATCGCCATCGACTGCCGCAATACCTATGCCTACGGCCAGCGCCTGGTGGCCATGGTCGGCCTCGATGACGTGATCGTGGTCGAGACCGACGATGCCGTACTGGTCGGCAAAGCCGACCGCATGCAGGAGGTCAAGACCGTGGTGGCACAGCTGAAGGCCGAAGGCCGCAGCGAGGCCACCTGGCATCGCAAGGTCTATCGCCCGTGGGGCGCCTACGATTCGATCGACAACGGCGAGCGCTTCCAGGTCAAGCGCATCACGGTCAAGCCCGGTGGCACGCTCAGCCTGCAGATGCACCACCATCGCGCCGAGCACTGGATCGTGGTCAGCGGCACCGCCGAGGTGACCCGTGGCGATGAAGTGATCCTGCTCAGCGAGAACCAGAGCACCTACATTCCGCTGGGCGTGACCCACCGCCTGCGCAACCCGGGCAAGCTGCCGCTGGAACTGATCGAGGTGCAGTCCGGCAGCTACCTCGGCGAGGATGACATCGTGCGCTTCGAGGATACCTACGGGCGCAGTTGAGGTTTGCCCGGGGTCGGATCCCGTTGCTGCGCAGCGGGCTCTGACCCGTTCCTGATCGGCCCGGCCGCGCGGCATCGCCGGGCACGGCCCGGCGCTACGGCCATCAGGCCAGCTCCGCCATCACCCGCTTCAGGCCGTCCTGCCAGGTTGGCAGCACGATGCCGAAATCCTGCTGCAGCTTGCGGTTGTCCAGCACCGACCAGGCTGGACGCTTGGCCGGGGTCGGATACTCGGAGCTGGGAATCGCCTCGACCGTCGGCACCTTGGCCAACACGCCGGTAGCCAACGCTTCGGCGAAGATCGCCTCGGCAAAACCATGCCAGCTGGTCTGGCCGCTGGCGGTCAGGTGCCAGGTCCCGGACAGCTGCCCGGGATGCTGCAACGCCTGCAGGGTGACATCGGCGATCAGCGCGGCAGGCGTCGGCGTGCCGACCTGGTCGGCCACCACCCGCAGCGCATCGCGCTCGGCCCCGACGCGCAGCATGGTGCGCAGGAAATTCGCGCCGTGCGAGGCATACACCCACGCCGTGCGGAAAATCAGATGGCGGCCACCGGCCGCACGCACCGCGTCCTCGCCATCGCGCTTGCTGGTGCCATACACGCCCAGCGGTGCGGTCGGCTCGTCCTCGCGATAGGGCGCGCTGCCCTGGCCATCGAACACGTAGTCGGTCGAATAGTGTACGAACGGCACGCCGTGGGCCGCGCACCAGCGCGCGATTGCGCCCGGCGCCTGCGCGTTGGCAGCGAAGGTCGCATCAGCGTCCTGCTCTGCGCGGTCAACGGCGGTGTAGGCGGCCGCATTGACCACCAGCGACGGCTGCACGCGATCCAGCAGTGCCGGCAGGCTGTCGGGCTGGCCGAAGTCGGCCGTTTCGCATGCACTGCCGTCCGGCAGCTGGCCGCTGCGGGTAGTCGCGACCACCTTGCCCAGCGGCACCAGCGCGCGCAGCAGCTCCTGGCCGACCTGGCCATTGCCACCGAACACCAGCACGGTCATGGCACGTAGACCGGCAGGCGGTCTTCAGCAATGTCCTTCAGGAATGGCGCGTTCTCGTCCTTGGCCGACAAGGTCGGGGCACTGACCGGCCAGTCCACGGCGATGTCCGCATCGTTCCAGCGCACGCCGGCATCGAAGTCCTTGAGGTAAACCTCGGTGCACAGGTAGCTGAACACCGCACGCTCGGACAGCACAGCGAAGCCGTGCGCGAAGCCCTCCGGAATCCAGAACTGCTTCTTGTTCTCCGCGCTCAGCACCACCGCTTCCCACTGGCCGAAGGTCGGCGAGCCGCGACGGATGTCGACGGCCACATCGTAGACCTCGCCTTCGAGCACGCTGACCAGCTTGCCCTGGGGGCGCGGCCACTGGTAATGCAGTCCGCGCAGTACGCCCTGCGCGGACGTCGACACGTTGCTCTGCACGAAGCGATCGGGCAGGCCCAGCGCGGCGAAGCGCTCGGCATTCCAGGTTTCGAAGAAATAGCCGCGGGCATCGCCAAACACCGCCGGCTCGATCACCACGCAACCGGGCAACTTGGTTTCAATCACTTTCACGGAACGACTCCACGCAGGGCAAGCTTGTGCAGGTACTGGCCGTAGCCATTCTTGATCAGCGGCGCAGCCAGTGCTTCCAGCTGCTCGGCGTTGATCCAGCCCTTGCCGAACGCGATTTCTTCCGGGCAGCAGACCTGCAGGCCCTGGCGGGTCTGGATGGTCTCGATGAAATTGGAGGCCTCCAGCAGCGACTGGTGCGTGCCGGTATCGAGCCAGGCGTAGCCACGGCCGAGGGCCTCCAGGTGCAGGTGGCCCTCGCGCAGGTAGCGCTGGTTCAGATCGGTGATCTCCAGCTCGCCACGCGGCGATGGCTTGAGCTCGGCCGCATAGTCGCTGGCATTGCCATCGTAGAAGTACAGGCCGGTGACCGCGTAGTTCGAACGCGGATTCTCCGGCTTTTCGACCAGATCGATGACCTTGCCGTCCTTGTCGAACTCGGCTACTCCGTAACGTTCCGGGTCGTTGACCCAGTAACCGAATACGGTCGCGCCCTGCTCTCGCTGGTCGGCGTTGCGCAGCACTTCGCGCAGGCCGTGGCCGTGGAAGATGTTGTCGCCCAGCACCAGGCAGCTCGGCTTGCCGGCGACGAAGTCGCGGCCGATCAGGTAGGCCTGGGCGAGGCCGTCCGGACTCGGCTGCACCGCGTACTGGATGTCCATACCCCACTGCGAGCCGTCGCCCAGCAGCTGCTGGAACAGCGCCTGCTCGTGCGGGGTGTTGATGATCAGCACTTCGCGGATGCCCGCCAGCATCAGCACGCTGAGCGGGTAGTAGATCATCGGCTTGTCGTACACCGGCAGCAGCTGCTTGCTGACGCCCTTGGTGATCGGATACAGCCGAGTGCCGGAGCCACCGGCGAGGATGATGCCTTTACGCTGCGTCATGTCGTCTCCAGGGTTCAGGCCGCAGTGCCGATGCGCTGCAGACGGTAGCTGCCGTCCAGCACGCCGTTGACCCACTCCTGGTTGTCCAGGTACCAGTCGACGGTGAAGGCGATGCCCTGCTCGAAGGTGTAGGCCGGCTCCCAGCCCAGATCGTTCTTCAGCTTGGACGCATCGATCGCATAGCGGCGGTCGTGGCCGGGGCGGTCAGTGACATAGGTGATCTGGCTGCTGCGCGGCTGGCCATCCGCACGCGGGCGGCGCTGGTCCAGCAGTGCGCAGATGGCCTGCACCACTTCGATGTTCTGCTTTTCCGAATTGCCGCCGACGTTGTAGGTCTCGCCGACCTTGCCCTTGGCCAGCACGGTGCGGATCGCCTCACAGTGGTCGGACACGAACAGCCAGTCGCGCACCTGCTTGCCATCGCCGTACACCGGCAGCGGCTCGCCGGCCAGCGCCTTGGCGATCACCAGCGGAATGAGCTTCTCCGGGAAGTGATACGGGCCGTAGTTGTTGGAGCAGTTGGTGGTCAGCACCGGCAGCCCGTAGGTGTGGTGGAAGGCACGCACCAGGTGGTCCGAAGCGGCCTTCGACGCCGAATACGGGGAATTCGGGGCGTACGGCGTGGTTTCGCTGAACTTGCCGGTCTCGCCCAGGGTGCCGTAAACCTCGTCGGTGGACACGTGCAGGAAGCGGAAGGCCGCTCCCTGTTCGGCCGGCAGCGCCTTCCAATAGTCACGGACCGCTTCCAGCAGGCCCAGGGTGCCCACCACGTTGGTCTGGATGAAAGCGCCCGGGCCGTCGATGGAACGGTCCACGTGGCTCTCAGCGGCGAAATTCAGTACGGCATCGGGCTGGTGTTCGGCCAGCAGGCGGGTGACCAGGGCGCTGTCGCCGATGTCACCCTGCACGAACACGTGGTTCGGGTTGCCGTCCAGGCTGGACAGGGTCTTCAGATTGCCGGCATAGGTCAGGGCGTCGAGATTGACGACCTTGATGCCACGGGCGACCGCTTCGAGAACAAAGTTACCGCCAATGAATCCGGCACCGCCGGTGACAAGCCATGTAGGCACTACCTGTTCTCCTGATCGAAATTCATCCAAGGGGTGCCATGAAGCACCCCAGCACAGCAGCACAGGATACATGTGGTTCGTCTTCACGACTGCCTGCGTGACGTGAACGACGCACTGGATTCACGCGAGCCATGCCGCAGCGCAGCATAACCATACGCATTCGCATGGTCGTCCCAAGCCAGCTAGAATCGGGATCCCACCCCCGAACCGGTTGCTGTTGCAGGACCGGACGTTCTCCCCGTTATTGAAGGACCCCGTACCAGATGAAAATCCTCGTCGCGTACAAGCGCGTGGTGGACTATAACGTCCGCATTCAGGTCAAGCCGGACGGTTCCGGCGTGGTCACCGACGGCGTCAAGCTGTCCCCCAACCCCTTCGATGAAATCGCCCTGGAAGAAGCGCTGCGCCTGCGCGACAAGGGCATCGCCAGCGAAGTCGTGGTCGCCACCATTGCTCCGGCCGATGCCCAGGCGCACCTGCGCAACGGCCTGGCCATGGGCGCCAACCGCGCCATCCATGTGGTCACCGACCAGGCCATCCAGCCGCTGACCGCCGCACGGACCCTGCTCAAGCTGATCGAGAAGGAACAGCCGGACCTGGTGATCCTCGGCAAGCAGGCCATCGACGACGACGCCAACCAGACCGGCCAGATGCTGGCCACGCTGTGGGGCCGCCCGCAGGCGACCTTCGCCAGCAAGCTGGACATTGCCGACGGCAAGGCCACGGTGACCCGCGAAGTCGACGCCGGCCTGGAAACGCTGGAAGTCGATTTGCCGGCGGTGGTCACCACCGACCTGCGCCTGAACGAGCCGCGCTTCATCAAGCTGCCGGACATCATGAAGGCCAAGGCCAAGCCGCTGGAGACCCTGCAGCTGACCGACCTCGGCGTTGAAGCCGCCGACACCTTCAAGACCACCCAGTACGCCGCACCGTCCAAGCGCAGCAAGGGTGTGATGGTCAAGGACGCGGCCGAACTGGTGGCCGCACTCAAGCAGAAGGGGCTGCTGTAATGAGCAAGATTCTCGTCATCGCCGAGCACCACGACGGCAAGCTCAACGCCGCCACCGCCAAGACCGTCAGCGCTGCTGCCGCCATCGGCGGGGCCAGCATCGACGTGCTGGTGCTGGCCGCCGATCCGGCCGCCGTCGCCGCCGAGGCCGCGAAGATCACCGGCGTCGCCAAGGTCCTGACCGTTGCCAACGCTGCCAACGCGCAGGCCATCGCGCAGGTGCTGGCGCCGCAGATCGCGCAGCTGGCCAAGGGCTACACCCACGTGTTCGGCCCGTCGACCACCTTCGGCAAGGACCTGATGCCGTGCGTGGCTGCCCTGCTGGGCGTCAACCAGGTCTCCGACCTGATGACCGTCGAAGGCAGCCACACCTTCAAGCGCCCGATCTATGCCGGCAACGCGATCATCACCGTGGAAGCCCCGGCCGACCAGATCGTGGTCGCCACCGTGCGTGCCGCGTCGTGGCCGGAAGCCGCCCAGGGCGGTAGCGCCGCCATCGAAGCGGCCAGCGTCGACGCTGCCCTGCCGACTCACACCCGCTTCGTCGGCCTCGCCGCGGGTGCCAGCGACCGCCCGGACCTGCAGAGCGCCAAGCGCGTGGTCTCCGGTGGCCGTGGCGTCGGTTCGGAAGAGAACTTCAAGGTGATCTTCCAGCTGGCCGACAAGCTCGGTGCCGCCGTTGGTGCCTCGCGCGCCGCGGTCGATGCCGGCTACGTGCCCAGCGACCTGCAGGTGGGCCAGACGGGCAAGATCATCGCCCCGGAGCTGTACGTGGCCGTGGGTATCAGCGGTGCGATCCAGCATCTGACCGGCATCAAGGACGCCGGCACGATCGTCGCGATCAACAAGGATCCGGATTCGCCGATCTTTGAGATTGCCGATATTGGGTTGGTGGGGGATCTGTTTGCGATCCTGCCGGAGCTGGAAAAGGCGTTGTAAATGAGTGGAAGCGCGTCCCCGGCACCGGCGTCGCCGGACCGCCGGGGACGGGCGGCCCGCTGGGTCATCATCATCGCAGCGGTCTATATCGCCGCTCTGTACTACATCGATCGGGACAGGAATATTCTGTCCCGCCTCGCCGACATGGCGGCGCCTCTCGGCGCCTGCGCCCTGCTGGTACTTCTGAGTTATCTCCTGCGTTACCTGCGATGGCGCAGCATTCTGCGTGCCCAGGGTTTCCCACTGCCGCAATGGAGGCAGGGGCTCCTGGCCTATCTGGCAGGCTTTGCTTTCACCGCCTCACCCGGCAAGGCAGGAGAACTGCTGCGAATCCGCTACTTCGGATGGCTGCATGTCCCCGCCCGGACCACCCTCAGCACTTTCATCTTCGAGCGCGCCATCGACCTGCTGGTCATTACCCTGCTGGCGATCGGGGCGGCCACTCTGGTGCCTGTATTCGGTCTGCTGACAGTGATCATTCTGCTGATCCTGTCTGCGCTGGTTGCGTTTGCCCGCTGGTCACCGCTGGCGCGCGCCTCACGCCATGCGATTGACCTGGTGCCGGGAAGGCCGTTGCGCCAGCTGGGTCACTTTCTGGTGGACGGTGCTGGCGCTCTCGGTCCATTGATGCGTCCCGGCCTGCTGGCCAGCAGCTCCAGCTGGGGCGCCGGCGCCTGGGGACTCACCGCAATCGCCTTCGCATGGCTGTGCCATACCTCCGGCATTGACCTGCCGTGGCCACTCGCGCTTGGCATCTACCCGTTGGCAATGCTGGTCGGGGCGCTGTCCTTCGTACCCGGCGGGGTAGGCACCACCGAGGCATCCATCGTAATGATGCTGAACGCGAGCGGTGTCGACACCGACGCGGCGCTGGCCATCGCCATCGGCATCCGCCTGGTCAGCCTGTGGCTGGCAGTGCTGGTTGGCGTGCTGGCGATGGTCGCGCTGGAGTCTGCCGGTTCAGCGCCCCGGCAAGGCCACTGAAGCCCTACTGCTGCCCCTGAAGCCTCGATCACTTATCATCGTCGGGTTATCAGGGACTTGAAGAGCACTGCAATGCGAAAATTGGATGCACCCAGGAATGGAGCCGGCGCACTGTGACGGTTTCCAATCGCCCGCTCTGCGTTGATCTCGACGGCACCCTACTGCGCTCGGACATCCTGTACGAGTCACTGCTGGCCTTGCTTGCCCACAATCCGCTTTACGTCTTCCTCCTTCCCTTCTGGCTGTTGAAGGGCAAGGCGCATGTGAAGCGGCAGCTGGCCTCCCGCGTGAAGCTGCCCGCCGAAACACTGCCCTACGACGAGCGCGTGCTGGAGATCCTGCGCACCACCACGCAACGCCCCCGCGTGCTGTGCACCGCCTCCGACCGCCTGTTGGTCCAGCCCATCGCCGACCATCTGGGATTGTTCGAGGAAGTGATGGCCAGCGACGGCCAGACCAACCTGTCCGGCAGCAACAAGGGGCAGGCACTGGCAGCGCGCTTTGGCGAACGAGGCTTCGATTACATGGGCAACGGCAAGGTCGACCTGAAGGTCTGGGCCCATGCCGGCGGTGCGATCGTGGTCAACAACGGGGCCGGGCTGGCCAAGGCCGCGGCCAAGCAGACCGAAGTGCTCGCCCACCTGCCCTCGCAGAACGGCGGTCTGATCACGTGGATCAAGGCGCTGCGCGTCTACCAGTGGCTGAAGAACCTGCTGGTGCTGGTACCGCTGCTGACTGCCCACCGCTTCTTCGATCTCACCTCGATCATTGATGCGGGCGTGGCCTTCCTGGCCTTCGGTCTGTGCGCATCCGGCGTGTACCTGCTCAACGATCTGCTGGACCTGACCCCAGACCGGATGCACCCGCGCAAGCGCAAGCGCCCGTTTGCAGCGGGCACGCTGCCACTACTGCATGGCCTGCTGGTGGCGCCGTTGATCACCCTGGCCGGCTTCGCCCTGGCGCTGGCCTGCAGCCCGGCCTTTGCCGGCGTGCTGCTCTGCTACTACGTGATGACCCTGAGCTACTCGCTCAAGCTCAAGCGCATTGTAATGATCGACGTGGTGATGCTGGCGGCGCTGTACACGGTGCGCATCATCGGCGGCGCGGTGGCGATCAACTCAGAGTTGTCGTTCTGGCTGCTGGCGTTCTCGATGTTCGTGTTCCTCAGCCTGGCCATGCTCAAGCGCTACACCGAACTGGCCTCGGCACTGGCCAGCGGCAAGGAAATGGCAATCGGCCGAGGCTATTCGGTGGCAGACCTGCCGCTGGTGCAGTCGCTGGGCGCGGCCGCCGGCTACATCGGCGTCGCGGTCTTCGCGCTGTACATCAACAGTCCCGAAAGCCTGGAGCTGTACACCAATCCCAAGCTGCTGTGGCTGTTGTGCCCGATCCTGCTGTACTGGATCAGCCGGATGTGGATCGTCTCGCACCGGGGCGACATGCATGACGACCCGATCGTGTTCGCGGCGATGGACCGCGGCAGCCAGATCGTCATCGCCCTGTGCGTGCTGATCGTCCTGATTGCCATATGAGTGCAGCGGTTGGCCAGTCCTGGGGGCGCTACCCGCGGGTAGAGCAGCGGATCCTTCCGGTGCTCGACCGCGCTGCTGCCCTGCCGCTGCCCGCAGAGGGCGGCACTGTGCTGCCCCACGGCAACGGGCGCAGTTACGGCGACAGCTGCCTGAACCCAGGCGCGACACTGCTGACCAGCCGCGCCCTTGACCGTTTCATCGATTTCGATCCGGCCACGGGCATCGTGCGCTGCGAAGCAGGGGTGACCCTGGCCGACATCCTGGACATCGCGCTGCCGCGCGGCTGGTTCCTGCCGGTCACCCCGGGCACCCGTTACGCCACCGTGGGCGGCGCAATCGGCAACGACGTGCACGGCAAGAACCACCATCGCGCAGGTACGTTCTGCCACCACGTGCTGCGCCTTGAACTGCTGCGCAGCGATGGTTCGCGCCAGCAACTCACGCCGGACGATAGCAGCGGCCTGTTCGCCGCCACCGCAGGTGGGCTGGGCCTGACCGGCTTCATCACCTGGGCCGAGCTGCAGCTTCGTCGGGTACCAGGCCCCTGGATTGAAACCGAGTCGATCCGTTTCGGCAATCTCATTGAGTTCTTCGAGCTTTCGCGTGACTCGGCCGAAGGGTTTGAATATACGGTGGCCTGGATCGACTGCCTGGCCAAAGGTGCAAACCTCGGTCGCGGCCATTTCCTGCGTGGTGACCATGCCCCTGGCGATGCGCAGGCGGCCACGCCCAGTTCGGCCCCTCGCCGTAGCATGCCCATCGTGCCTCCGGTATCGCTGGTCAATCCGCTGACCCTGCGTCCGTTCAACACGCTGTACTACTGGCGCCAGCCGGCGCGCCGGGCCCGCCACGTATCGCACTACCAGAGCTATTTCTATCCGCTGGACGGCATCAACCACTGGAACCGCATGTACGGCCCGCGCGGCTTCCTGCAGCACCAGTGCGTGCTGCCGCCGGCCACCGCGCGCGACGCCACCGCTGCGCTGCTGGGCGAAATTGCCCGCAGCGGGCGCGGTTCGTTCCTGGCGGTGCTGAAGGAGTTCGGCGACCGGCCCTCGCCAGGGCTGCTGTCGTTCCCGCGACCAGGTACCACCCTGGCGCTGGATTTCCCCAATGACGGTCCCGAGCTGTTGAAGATGCTCGGCCGCCTGGACCGCATCGTCAGCGAAGCGGGTGGCGCCGTGTATCCGGCCAAGGACGCCCGCATGTCCGGCGCCTTGTTCCGCCAGGCCTATCCGGCCTGGGAAGCCTTCTCCCGCTTCATCGACCCTCGATTCTCATCCGGCTTCTGGCGCCGGGTGATGGAGTAACCATGCAGAAGATCCTGATCATCGGCGCGACCTCGGCCATCGCCGAATCGGTTGCGCGCCTGTACGCCGCTCGTGCCGCCGCGCTCTACCTGGTGGGCCGCAGTACAGGCAAGCTGGACGCCATTGCCGCCGACCTGCGTGTGCGTGGCGCCCAGCACGTGCATACCGGCGTACTGGACGTGAACGATGTGGCCGCCCATGGCGCCCTCCTGGACAACGCATGGGCCGCGCTGGGCGGCATCGATACCGTCCTGATCGCGCACGGCACCCTGCCCGACCAGGCTGCCTGCGATGCCTCGGTGGACCTGTCGCTGCGCGAGTTCGCCACCAACGGTACGTCCACCATCGCCCTTGCAGCAGCCCTGGCACAGCGCCTGCAGTCCGGTGCGAGCCTGGCCGTCATTTCTTCGGTGGCCGGTGATCGTGGCCGCGCCAGCAATTATCTGTACGGCAGCGCCAAGGCAGCAGTCACCGCCTACCTGAGCGGGCTGGGCCAGCGCCTGCGTCCGGCTGGCATCAACGTGCTGGTCATCAAGCCCGGCTTCGTCGATACGCCGATGACCGCCGCGTTCAAGAAGGGCGCTCTGTGGGCGACACCGGACAAGGTCGCCGCCGGCATCCTCAAGGCGATCGGCAAGCACAAGGCCGTTGCCTACCTGCCCGGTTTCTGGTGGGCCATCATGATGATCATCAAGAACATCCCCGAATTCGTTTTCCGCAGGATCAAGCTCTGACATGACCGACAAGCACGCCAAGATCGTCATCACCGGTGCCGCCGGCCTGGTCGGTCAGAACCTGATCGTCGAGCTCAAGCAGCAGGGCTACACCCAGCTGGTGGCCATCGACAAGCACGCGCACAACCTGGACATCCTGCAGAAACTGCACCCGGATGTCCGCGTGGTGCTGGCCGACCTGGCCGAGCCGGGTGCCTGGGCCGGTGAGTTCAACGGGGCTGCCTGCGTAGTGCAACTGCATGCACAGATCACCGGCAAGACCACCGACCTGTTCGTGCGCAACAACATCACCGCCACAGGCCATGTGTTGAAGGCTACCCAGGACGCGGCTGTGCCGTACATGGTGCACATCAGCTCGTCGGTGGTGAATTCGGTCGCCAAGGACGATTACACCAATACCAAGCGCGAACAGGAAGAAATGGTGGTGGCCAGCGGCCAGCGCCACTGCGTGCTGCGCCCGACGCTGATGTTCGGCTGGTTCGACCCCAAGCACCTGGGCTGGTTGTCGCGTTTCATGGCGCGCACCCCGGTGTTCCCGATCCCGGGCGATGGCAGGTTCATGCGCCAGCCCCTGTATGAACGCGATTTCTGCCGCTGCATCGCCAAGTGCATCGAAACCGAACCGGACGGCGAGGTCTTCGACATCGTCGGCGACACCCGCGTGGACTACGTGGACATCATCCGCACCATCAAGCGGGTGAAGAAGCTGCATACGGTGATCGTGCACATCCCGATCGGCTTCTTCGGCTTCCTGCTGAAGGTCTACAGCCTGTTCAGCAGCAAGCCGCCCTTCACCGCCGACCAGCTGAAAGCACTCAGTGCCGGCGATGACTTCAAGGGCATCGACACCGAGGCCGTTTTCGGGGTGAAGCAGACGCCGTTTGAAGAAGCCATCCGCGAGAGCTACACCGACCCGCGCTACAGCCACATCGTGCTGCAGCGCTGATCCACAAGAACAGAAGAAGACTCCTCATATGCGCAATTTCGCCATCATCGGCAGTGGCCCCATGGGTCTCATGGCAGCCCTGGAGCTGCTCAAGCAGGGCCACAAGGTCGACATCTACGAACGCGACGATCGTATCGGCGGCATGTCGGCCGACTTCGATTTCGACGGCCTGCGTATCGAGCGCTACTACCACTTCATCTGCAAGACCGACTATCCCCTGTTCAAGCTGCTCGACGAGCTGAAGATGTCTGACCGCCTGCACTGGACAGACACCAAGATGGGCTATTACTACCAGGGCAAGCTGCACAAGTGGGGCACGCCGTTCGCACTGCTCGGCTTCCCGCACCTGGGGCTGGTGGACAAGGTGCGCTATGCCCTGCATGTGATGCATACCAAGGGCATCCAGGACTGGACCGCGCTGGACAAGGAGAATGCACGCGACTGGATTACCCGCTGGATCGGCCCCAAGGCCTACAAGGTGATGTGGGAAAAAGCGTTCGCGTTGAAGTTCTTCGAATACCAGAACGACCTCTCCGCGTCCTGGATCGGCACCCGCATCAAGCGTGTGGCCCTGTCCCGCCGCAATCTGTTCAATGAAAGCATGGGCTACCTGGAAGGCGGTTCGGCCGTGCTGCTGGACCGGATGGCCAACGAAGTGACCCGTCTTGGCGGGCGCATCCTGCTTTCCCAGCCGATCGAGGAAGTCACGTCCCTGGAAGGCAAGGTTACCGGCATCCGTACACCGGACGGCCACCATCCCTATGAAGCGGTGGTTTCCACCGCGCCCATCCAGTACGTGCCCCAGATGGTTCCAGGCCTGCCGAAGGCATTTGCCGACAAGGTGGCGGCCATCGAGAACATCCCGGTGGCGTGCGTGATCCTGAAGCTGTCGCAGCCGGTCAGCGAGAACTTCTGGATGAACATCAGCGATGACCGCATCACCATTCCCGGCCTGATTGAATACAGCAACCTCAACCCGGGCAAGGGACCTGGCGAACACATCGTGTACGCACCGTACTACATGCCCAAGACCCACCCGAAGTGGCAATGGAGCAACCAGCAGCTGATCGACGAGGTCATCAGCTACCTGCCCATGATCAACCCCGCATTCAAGCCGGAATGGATCAAGGCGACCCATTGCCACCGCTACGAGTACGCGCAGACCATCTGCCCGCCGGGCTTCCAGGACATGCTGCCGCCGATGAAGACGCCCGTCGAAGGCTTCTACATGGCCGACACCGCTTACTACTATCCGGAGGATCGCTCGATCAACGAGAGCATCGCGGTGGGTAGTTCGCTTGCGCGCCTCGCCAGCACCGGAGCAGCTGAAGCGTGAACCAGCCAGCAGTTTCGCGCCAGTTCCTGTTGTTCCTGATCGCCGGCGGCACCGCCGCGGCGATCAACTTCGGGTCGCGCATCCTCTTCAGCCAGTACATGCACTATGTGCCTGCGATCGTGCTGGCCTACTGCCTGGGAATGATCACCGCTTTCACGCTCAACAAGCTCTTCGTTTTCGAGAAGGCCGGCAACCGTCTGCACCACCAGATCCTGTGGTTTGTCCTGATCAACCTGGCGGCCGTCGTACAGACCATCCTGATCAGCCTGCTGTTTGCCCGGTACGTCTTCCCGTGGTCGGGCATCGATTTCCACAACGAGACACTCGCTCACAGCATCGGCGTTGCCGTACCCGTAGTGACGAGCTATGTCGGCCATAAATACCTGTCGTTCGCCAAGGCAAAAGACTCACCCGCTCGATGAAAACCCTCACTTCTGGCAACGCCCCCTCCCTGTCCATGCCGGGAGAGCGCCAACGCCGTGGTATTGCCAGCCTCCTGCTGACCGTCCTGTCGATCGCGGTGCTTATGGCACTGCATGTGGAGCTGCTGACTACCACGATCAACAAAGGCTTGTGCTGCTTCGACGACTCCTCGTTCGCCGTGGTATCCAAGAACCTTGCCAGCGGCGATGGCTATCTGCTGACACTTGATTATGGCAATGTCGATCACAGCGGGCGCCTGTTCCATCCGGCGCTGGGCACGGGGCCCAGCGCGATCCTGGTCGGTGCTGCTGCCATCGAGGTCTTTGGAACCAAGCCCTGGGCACCCGGCTTGATGCTGGTGCTGTTCAATGCACTTGTCCTGTCCTTCTGCATTGCCGTCATATCCCGACGGCTCGGCATTGCGCGCGCATCAAGCTACATCTGCCTTGTGGCGCTGGCCAGCATCGCAGTAACAACGCAGCATCATGAGCAGTGGTTCGCCTTCTTCGGCGAGGTCCAGTCGCTGGCGCTGGTGTTGGCCAGCTTCGTGTTGATTGCCTACGGAAACCGTTCACGCCTGAACCTGTTGGGTGCGGGCTTGCTGCTGGGCATGTCATTCCTGGCCAAGGAGCTGTCCGCACTGTTCACTCTGCCGGTGGCCTTGCTGGCATTGGCCCTGTTCCTCCGCGGCCCCGCGCGCCCCTGGCGCGTCCGCCTGGCAGAGTCGCTTGCGCCGCTGTTGCTGGTTGCTGCAGGTACGTTGCTGCCGATCGTGCTGTTCGAAGCCTATCGATTCCACGCCATGGGGGGTCTTGACGGGTGGCTTCAGAACTGGACGCAGCACATCGACTTCGTGAAGTCCCAAGGCATGGATGAGCGGGGTTTGGGCTTGTCTGCTCTTGTGGCAGAACGCCTGGCACTGTTCTCTTCCCGTTTCAGCATCGGCTTCATCGCGCTTTCCGTGCTGGCCCTGCTTGGCATCACCGCAACGTTGCTGACGGCGCATGATCGCCGGCCGAAAGAGCTTGCCCTGCTGGTCGGCAGTGCCTGGTTGATCATTTCCTGCTACTGGTTGCTGCTCTCGCTCGGGTGGGCGCGGTACGCCTTCAACGTGATTCCGCTGGCATTTGCGTGCGCCGCGCTTCCCGTGCTGTCCATCTCCGGCCGCGAATCACGCCGCGCCATTCTTCCAGGCGGCGTATTGACGCTCCTGCTGGCCATGCTGGTTCAGCCCACCTACCACTATGCGCGGGAAACCTGGCTTCCGACGGTACATCCCGCAACGCCCAGTGGATTGACCGACGCGCAGCAGCAGAACCGGCTTGAGGCCTACCTGCGCGATTACCACGGAACGCTGTACATCCCGTGGTGGGCCCATGGCGCGAGCATGGAGTATCGCCTTCCCGGCCACGCCCGGATGGCGGCCATTACCGCCTCTTCGGACAGTGAGGGATTGCTGCTCATCGATACGACCTTGCCGTTGCCGGAAAGCAGCGACTGGGCGGCCTTCTCTCCTCGTTGCACGCTCGAGGTCGAGTTCGGCGAACGCTATCGCGTAGAGCACTGCACCGCGAAGCCTTGATTCTCCCGCTGCCCGCCACGTCCTTCCGGACGTGGTGGGCAGCGGGCCGCAGCGCATCCGTTCCGATGCCCTGCCGCCGCCAGCCAATCACCCCGCACCGGGGTAACCGTCCCACATCATCGTGGGACGATGATCCTGCAATCAGCGGCAGGTAGTTCCCGCCCGCCCTCAGCGTATTCACCCAGGATCTGCCGGTAGTAGCCCTCGCGCTCACCCGACCCAGCCAGCTGGTTGGGGCAGTCCACCACGGCCCCCATGCGCCCACCACCGAGCAGGACGCTGTCGGGCTTGGCGATGGATGCATAGTGCTCCAGGGGCGCCCAGTCGGGCACCATCACCGCGCGACGGCTGGCCAGATAGGGCATCTCCGACGACCAGTCCATGCCGAAGACGATGATCACATCGTCGGTGTTTGTATTTTCCTTGACCACGCGGGCCACTTCGGAAAAGCGCGACGGCTGGAAGGCACCCTGCATCATGGGCAGAAAATGACCATGCATGTACCAGATGCTGAGAGCAGACAGGCCAAGTGCCGCGGCACTGCCCAGCATGACACCCCTGCGACCGGCAACTGACACCCCAAGCCACCACAGCAGCAGACCGACGATAGAGGTCGCAAAGACCTGGTTCGCCGTCTGGTAGTAATCGTGGACGAAGTGGAGGTTGGTAAAGGTCATGAACGGGATGACGTAGGCTGCCAGAAGCAGTCCCACCGCCACCCGCGTGCGCGGCACCACCAGGCCAAGCACTACCACGAGCAGGAACAGGTAGGTGGAACCGAACAAGTCGGCGAAACGCTTGTCCACGAAGACCTTCTTCCATACCGCCGGGTCCAGGCGCTGGGCCAACGTCCCGTAGTTCCAGTTGCCAAGGGCGGCCGATGTGAACGATGCACCCAGCGGTGTCTGGGACTTCATCGCATCGGCATGATGCAGCCATGCAATCAGCACAACCAGCGCCGCAACCGCCGAGGCGGCTCCCCAGCCAATCAGCCTCGCATGCGCGGAAATCCACGCGTAGCGCCAGCCCTTCTCCCGCAGTACCACCCACACGAACGCCAGCGCAACGAACACCGCGAATCCATAGAAGGTGGTCACCTTGATCAGCGCAGCGAGGAGGGCAGCGATAACGGCAAGCAACCCGTAGCGGTGTCCGCCACCACGCCAGACGCGGCAGATGGCCCACACGAACAGCAGTCCGAAGAATACCGCCGTGGACTCGATCATCACCGACCGAGCCCAGAACAATGCGAGCGGTGAAACAGCAAATGCGCCCGCAATGCAGGCCGCCATCGCCCGTTCGGCGCGGACCTCAAGCACGATCCGGTAGACCATCCAGACCGAGGCAATCTGGAACAACACAGACACCAATCGACCACTGCGATCAGTACCTAGGCCAGTCACCGCCGAGATCAATGCCGAAAGCCCCTGGAACAATGGAAACTCGAAGGGGATCGACCACGGAGCACCAGCGACAGGCGTGATGTAATCGAAGAACGAGCCACCACGCGCGAGCCATTCGGTAGACAGCGCTGTCTGCGCCTGACGGAATCCAAAGGCATCGACAATCGGCATCGACCAGCTGTACGAGGTCGCCCATACCAACAGAACGGTCGAACAAGCCAGAAGGATCTGGCCCGGCAGAGCGGTTCGCTTCATGAAAATCTCCTGGAATCATGCAATACACAGCCGTGCATGCAGCCTCCCGCCGCAGCGCGGCGGGAGGCGAATGGCAAGGTCAGAACTTCAGCCTGCGCCCGTTGTCGCAATTGAACTGAATCCCATCCCCCAGCAGGACGTGATACACGCCCGGCGGCAGGGCCGACAGGTCCATGAGCACTCGGAACCCACCCCGCTTCAATGCAGGAATCCCCCTGTCTTCGGCAACGTCAGGCCGTGGCGTGTTGTAGGTGATCGGAACCGTCCATGTCCTCGTGCCGCCTTCCTGCTTGAGAACCACCATCGGCGACTGCGACAGATCGCCTGCTGCCGCGCCCCCCATCCAGCCCCCGAGCATCACGTTCCCCGGGTTGGCCGGAACGTAGTACGGCTCGGCACCGAAGGGGTGGTTGTCGAGTGACTCGAGGTTGCACAGGCTGAACGGCTGGCTGGGCTGCGCAGCCTTCGCGGTGTCGAGTTCCGTCGCGTTCTGCAGGACGGGAATACCCGGCAGAATGCTCTCGGCTACATTCGGATCAGGAACCTGGGGCCCCTCCGGCACCTTGCACGAAGTAACCAGCAAGGCGACCGAAGCGATTCCCATGTACCGGAGGCAGAGCGATTGCATTCTGTTCATGCCGGCACCTGATCAGACGCGGCTCGGAAGCTGCTTGAGATCGTGCTGCCACGAGTATTCGAAGACGTACCCGCCGTGCGCATCGGAAATGTATCCGGACTTCGGCGCCCCCGGCTTCAGGTGATGCGGAGGATAGGCCTGCAACGAGGTGTAATGCGTTACGTAGGACTTGCGGGTCAGCATGTCATCGGTGATGCGGGTACCTTCATGCGACAGATTGCCATGCCATACCAGCACGTCTCCCTTCTTCGGGCAGTACACGATCGGCTCGATCGCCTTTTCCTTCATCTGCGCGGCAAGGTAGACGCTGAGTTCATCCGGCTGGCGGACGCTGTCCGGCTCGAACAATACCGACCCGTTGCCCCAGTCGAAGAAACCGGACTTGTCCACGCGGTGCGAGCCGGGGTAGTAGGCCAGGGGGCCTGAAGCCGGATCGATGTCCTCAAGCGGGATCCAGCTTGCAGCAAGGTGTGCAACCGGGTCCTGGCAGCGGACATAGGGATAATCGATATGCACCGGCTGCTGGCTGCCCTTGTAGAAGGTCAGCGACTGCATCGCGCAGGCCGGCCCGCCGAAGACATGACGGAGAAAGACCGCGACGTGACGGGTCAGGCTCAATTCTGCCGCGACACGGGAAATGGTATGGATACTGTTGAACTTCAGGCCGGAAAAATCGAGCTCTTCCGCTGTGAGATCGCGAATGTGCTTCTGGACACCGCGAACCTCGACGTTCAGGTCGAAGTCGAGGAAATTCCTGCGCAGGTGCTCGATGTCATTCTCCAGCGCATCAATCAGGCTGCGATTGACCACGTCCTTGAACAACACGACACCGTTCTCATGCCAGTTCTTCAACGACTCGCGAAGGTCAAAGTCCAGCTGCTCGCTGACCTTGGCCACGTAAGCATCAATCGCAGGATTGTCCAGATCCAGCCAAGGACGGCCAGCCAGCCATTTGTTCGCGTCGTACAACATTACTGCTCCAGGGAAATTCGGGGTGACTCCTGCTCATGCCCCCAATCTGATGGTGCCGGGCAGGTCCTTGTTGCTTTCGGTCCGGCATCCTCCGCCGGGCCACTATCGTCTCACAACCGCAGCCTGACCGGCCGGCTGCTTCCACCAACGTTCCTCCAGCGCCCTGCCCAGGCGGATGCCCGGCAGCTCGATGAACCGATAACCCAGCCAGGCCAGGGGCAACATAATGCTGAAGGTCAGCAGCGTGCAGGCCAGGAAGGAAAGGGTCACCGGATGCTGGCCGGCGTAGATCCACCGGTAAACCGGCATCAGCAGGACCACCACCGGAGGGTGCATCAGATAGAGGGAGTAGCTGATCTTGCCCAGGAATGCAGTGAACCGGTTCACCAGCAGCTGCCAAGGGGCCTGCGCCAGGCCCGCGAAGATCAACCCATAGGCCACGCCCTGCAGGTAATACGGCATTCCCAGCAGATTGGGCAGCCACCCACGGATCAGTGCAAGGAAAGTGAAAACGCCGGCAACGAGCATCATCGTGCCCTTGGACCGCCGCTCCGGGTCGGCCGGGTCCAACCTGGCAAACCAGAAATAGAGCAGGCCACCTACCGCGAAGATCGGCAGATGCCGTAATACGCTCCACTGCTCGATCGACTCACGCCACCCCGCCGGCAACGCCACAAGGTCCAGTGCAGCCAGAGTCAGGTACCAGAGCAGCAGCATGGCAAACACCATTGCGATTGCCGAATACAGATTCCGCACGCGGGCATATATCAGCGGGAACACGGCGTAGAAGATCATCTCCACGCCGATGGTCCAACCTGCCCAGACGATACCCTCCTGACGGAGCGGGAAGAAGTTGAACACGAACAGGACCGACGCCATCACTCCTTGCAGGGAATGGTGGTTGTCGAACACCCATGCATCGCGAAGAACGGTCGCGGCAATCATGAAGTAGAACAGCGGGGCGATACGCAGGAAGCGGTGTAGATAGAACGCTTTCAAGGGAGCCCCACCCGCCTGGCGCAGCGGCATGGTGTAGTAGAGCGAGAACGCGCTGACGATGAAGAACAGGGTGACGCCGGTTCCTCCCATCAACGTGAACGTCTCGGCCCAGCGCGGCAGCAGCAGCTGAGGCTGCGGGATAAGCGCCATGTGGTAGACGACGACATAGGCCGCAGCCAGTCCCCGCAGGCTGTCCAGAAACACCAGCCGCTGCTTTCCGCTCACGTCGGCAGAGTTGAATCCCTTCATTGTTACTCTCTGATCAGCCTGTCAGCGGACAGCTTTGATGACCACGGGCAGCATAAGAAAATCGTCGCTGTACCGGTAGTTGTTGGTGACCATCCCCGCGTACGGCGCGTAGGAAAGGCCAAACTGGACGCTGCGAAAACCAGCATCCAGAAGCAGTTCCGGGAGATCGGCACCAAAGCTGTTGAAGGTGTAGACACCTTCCGGCCGCAACCCATCACCATGCATTTCGGTCGGCAGGAACTCGTGCAGGACACCCTCCGCGTCGAGCCGTCCGCGTACCAGAGTCTGCGGCAGCCAGGGGAACCACGGGACATTGAACAGCAAGATGCCATCCTCTTTCAGTACGCGGCTGCATTGACGCAGTGCTTTCGAAGCATCCGGCACGTGCTCGAGAACATCGTTGTGCAGGATCCCGTCCAGCTCTCCATCGGCAAACGACAGTGCCTGCATGTCCTGATG
Source organism: Stenotrophomonas sp. YJH_SMC_32 (assembly GCF_059369975.1). NCBI lineage: Bacteria > Pseudomonadati > Pseudomonadota > Gammaproteobacteria > Lysobacterales > Lysobacteraceae > Stenotrophomonas > Stenotrophomonas sp. YJH_SMC_32. Next base: position 175,440 of record NZ_JCAFTE010000004.1, read on the forward strand.
GATCGCATGCCGGCGCTGTTCCTCCTGCCCCTCCCTGCCCGGGAACTCGTAGATCATGCCGCTCAGCGCGGCCGGATCATGGAACTCCGAAAGACGGCAGTCCCGCCAAGTCGCCGCGCAGTAACGCCCCAGTGGGCTGAATGCCTCCAGCAGCGCCAGCTTCGCGTCATCGGCAAACAGGCGCCTGGCCGCGATGAACAACTGCCTGGAGCGTGCGTTCAATCCGCAGCGTTGGCAAACCAGTCCTTCGCGAAGATTGACATCGTCGCCGAACATCGCACCGCCATTGACCGCCATGTCCACCACATGGCGACAATGCACGCAGTAGCCTTCGAATACCGGCCTGGCCGCAATCGCCGCATCGATTTCGCGCATGTCGTCCAGTTGATCCTGGACCGCAGTGGTCAGCAATGTTACCGAGTCGTACCACATCAAGCTGGGATACATTCCGTCTCCTTGCGCTGCAAGGCCGGAGAGGTACGCTCAGGGAAGGGACGAGGAAGCACCCTCGATAGCCTGCCACGTGCGTCGGACGCCAGCCTCAAGATCGATTCGCGGATACCAGCCCAGCTGTTCACGGGCCTGCGTAACATCCAACACGACAGCCTTGACGTCAAATGACCGTCCCGGCAGGTAGTCCACCTGCACGGGGATTCCGGTCACCCTGCGAATAGTATCGCAGAGGGCATTCAAGCTGTTGCCTGCGCCCGATCCGACATTGAAAACACTGTTCTTCCCCGAGTCAACGGCCATCATTGCCAGATCGACCACGTCATCAATGTAGACGTAGTCGCGGATGATCTCGCCGTCCCCCCATATCTGCACCCGCTGGCCAGCCAGCGCTTTGCCCAGGAAAACCGCGACGGCGCCCTGGATTCCCCCCAGCGCCTGCCCGGGACCATACGGGTTGGACGGCCGGATGATGACCGGATCAAGCCAGCCCTGCCGCTGGAACATGGCCAGGTACTGCTCGATGGCCACCTTGACGATGCCATAGGAAGAGATCGGCCGCAGCGCATGGCTTTCCGGCACGGGCACCCGCTCCGGGTTGCCATACACTGTGCCACCGGACGAGAAATAGCAGATGCGCCGGATGCCCTGCTCGCGCATCGTTGCGAGCAGGGCGAGCGTACCGAGCAGGTTGCCTTGGACGTCGGACTCCGGTTCGGCATCGGCGGTGCTGGGCACGGTACAGCTGGCAAGGTGGTACACCGCGTCGACCCCTGAAAGCACGCGCCGCAGCAACACCGGATCGTGGAAATCACCCGTGTGATAATCCACACCGGTCAAGTTCCTGTCCGCGCGTGGTGCGAAGCGGTCAAGGACCACAACGGTATCGCCGCGCCTGCTCAACGCCCGCACGAGGTGGGTGCCGATGAACCCGTTACCGCCGATGACCAGTGCCTTCATGCGATCACTCCGTCACTGCTGGACCGTCGTGCAGACCGAATTGCGCCCTGAGCCTGCCTTCATAACCCGCAGCCGCGGCGCGTGTGGCAGCGCTGAGCGGGAACAAGCGCTCGGCATGGGCGTGCAGGCGGCGGATCTCGTCCAGATGCCCCTGCGCCTTGGAGCCCAGCGTTACGCTGTTCCCATGGCGACGGTGCTTGTTCAGCGCCTCGGCATTGAAACTCAGGCCACCTTCGCGCAACAGCAGCAGGTAGACCAGCCAATCCCCCGCGATGCGGAACTGGGCGACCTCCTCGATATGGGCCTGCATCACCCTCAACAACGGCTCGCGACGGAACAGCACGGCGCTGACATTGGGCAGGGTGTTCTTCACGGCAAGGCCAGCCTCGACTTCCTCTGCTCCCTGGGCAGAATAACTGCTGCACCAGCGTTCACGCGAAAGGTCGTTCGTGTAGTCCAGGTAATCGGCAGCCATGACATCGCCGAACTCATCGATCTGCTCGGACTGCGAATAGGCAAGCACCGAGCGCGGATTGGCCTCCAGCAGATCAACCAGTGAGCCCAGGAAGCCCGGCTTTGACAGGTCATCGGCTTCAGCGATCCACACATACTCGCCACGCGCCAGGCTGATCCCCTTCATCCACTGGCGGAACACCGAGCCGCTGTTGGCCGCAGAAGCTTCCAGCCGCGGCTCAGGGTCCAGTTTCGGCCACAGCCGCTCCAGTTCGCCCAGGCTGCCATCGGAAGATGCGTCGTCAAGGATGATCACCTCGTAAAGCGGGAACTCCTGTCCATAGATCGAGGCAAGACGCTGCTCAAGGTAATGAGCGTAGTTGTAGTTCGGCACGATGACCGACACGCGCGGAATGCGATGTCCCGCCATTTCGAGCAGATCGAGCAGATAGGCGCGGAATGAGAAGTCGGCATTGACCAGGCGGCGTCCTGCACGGCCCGTGGTCACCCGCAGCTCCTGATCGTCGATCAGTTGCGTCAGCGCGGCGCCATAGGCCGAGGCATCCAGGGCCGGCACCACCACTCCACTGTGATGCTCTGCAACCAGGTCCGCACCACCACCCGTGCCGGCAAAAGCCACCACCGGAAGCTCTACGGACAAGGCTTCCAGCACCACTGACGGGAAGGGATCCTCCCGCGAAGCCAGCGCATAGACGTCGGAACCGGCGTAGTAGTCATCCGTATCGAAATCCAGGCCCACAAAGTGGAAGCGCTCGGTCATGCCATGACGCGCCAGGGTCTTTGCCGCTGATTCACAGGCGGCCTCGTCACGATGGCCGACCCAGACGACGTGCACATCGGCACGCTGCGCAAACGCGCTGGTGAATGCCTCGGCCAGCAGATCGACACCCTTGCGCGCATCGGCATAGCCGACAGACAGCACGATCCTGGTGGCCGGTTCCAGGCCGAGCCGCTTGCGCAGGGCTAGGCGCGCTGCGCTGCGATCCTGGCGACCACGGTGACGATTGGCTGCGAAAAGTCCCTGCGGCAACTTGCTCACCTTGCCGCGCCCCGCGTCGTCCAGATACGGCTGCAATCCATCGCGGACAGCATCGGACGCAACGACGATACGGCGGGCAACACGCGAGATATCCGCCAATGCCGGCTGCAGTCCGTAGCTCTCGATCACTCCGGGCAGCTCGTGGATCATGGAAACCACGGTCAGGCCCGCCTGGTCCAGGGCCTCGACGATGCGACCACTGACCGCAGTGTTGGCCAGCACCGAGCGAATACCCAGCTGCCGCAGCTCGAGAGCCAGGGCGGCGGCGTCCCGATTGCCGAGGAGGTGGACGGTGGCGCACTCTTCAAACTGGGAACGCAGCCTTCCGTCCTCAAGCAGGACCACATGCACGTCCAGGTCCAGCCCGGCAGCCATCTTCCTGGCCATGTTCAGCGCAAGATACTGTGCGCCATGAGGATGCGCGTCATGTGATACCAGCGCGATGCGCGCACGGCCTGTGCCGGCCGTTGCGTTGCGCGTGGCCTGCAGGAAGGCATAGCCGTAGTGGCGATCAGGCTCAAGGTGCGCACCTTCGGCCCATTCGTTCCACGCATTGATGAATACAACACTCTCGCCACGGACCGGATGGGCGAGAGCGAACTCACCGGCCGATTCAAGCCAGCGCTGGTACTCGTCTGGCGAGGAGTGGGCGAAGGTGTAGCCCCGACCTGGCTTGCGCGCTTCATTGTCCCAACGCGGCGTAACCCCCTTGAACAGCGGGTAGTCCTCGGCGGGCCACTCACGGGAGCGTTTGGCCATCTCGCGGTAGTCGACCACGTAGCCTTCGTAGCGCGGATTGGCGATGTCCAGGGTGTGGTTGATGCTGGGCAGGTTGCGGGCAACCTTGTGCGGCGGGAACTCCAGTGCAGCATCAAAGCCGTAGGTCCGCGGGTCATCCACGTCGAACTGCACCATGGCGATGAACAGCTCACCCAGGCCGTGCTCGCGCGCATACGCGCGCCAGGTCTCGAGCGAACTGCGCGCGTCAGGGAGCAGCGAAGGCCGGTAGATGATCAGCAGCGGCCGTCCATCAATGCGGATGTAGCGGGCATCGGACAGGTAGGGCATGGCGTCGCGGATGAACGCCAGATCATTGTCAGCCGTGTAGTTCTGTCCAATCAGAACGTCATTCTCATGACCATCCCAACGTCGGGTCCAGTTTTCATTGGCCCAGCAGATGCAGAACGGCAGGTCGATTTCCGGGTGCTCCAGCAGCTGATCGACCGGCCGTTCCATCAGACGATGGCCAGAGAACCAGTAATGGTGGAAGCAGAAACCATGCAGACCATAAAGCTTGGCCAGTTCGGCCTGGCGCTTGAGCACATCGATCAGGCGCAGATCGTAGAAACCCAGCTCGCCTGGCAGGTGGGGCTGGCGATGTCCGGCAAACTGGGGCACCGCCTTGCTGACGTTGGTCCACTCGGTGAACCCACGTCCCCACCATGCGTCGTTCTCCGCAAATGGATGGAACTGCGGAAGATAGAACGCAATGGACTTGAAGCGCAGGGTTGCCGGCGGTTGCAGCGCCGGCGACAACTCGACATATTCAGGGCCGCGTACGCCCGCCGCAGCATCCACTGCGCCAGCATAAAGACGCGCTACGGCCGGCACCTTGACTCCCTCGGCGACGAGGGTTGCGGTTGCCGGCGGCGGCGATTTGGCGAAGGTTTCAGCGGACAGCCGCTGCCCAGCGCCCACTGCCCGCCAGCGGCGGTACGCGTTGGTATTGGCGAATGCGAAACTGAAATTGCGGAACAGGAAGTCCTTCAGTGCCAGTCGGGCATTCCAGCCGGGCACAGCCATGTAGATGCGCCTGGCGAACGCTCCGAGCTTGCCGCCGTTGTGATTCTGATGCATCTGTTACAGGTGCCTCCGTGCGCTACCGGTCAATCGGCGTAGCCAACCAGTGTACCGCCAACTGCGAGACTCCTTCAGCAGTTGGACCTCGCGCTCCCGCTGCTCGCCAATCAAGCGCTGCTCGGTGACAGCCAGCTGCAGCTGCTGGACCTGCTCGCGATCTTCATTGTGCTGCGCCACCAGGCGCGCCAGTTCATCGCGAAGCGCCCCTTCGCCGGCGAACTGGGTAAGCAGGGTCTGCTGCGATGTCGCCAGCAGGCCTTCCAGATGACGCACCTGCTCGCCGACCTCCCGCAACGCCTCGTGCTGCCGCGACAGCTGGCGCAGAAACTCATCGTGCGACTGGTCGTCGGTCTTTGCCTGCAGCACAGCCACCTGGTGATCGGCGCTGCTGACCCGCTCGAGCAGGTGGACGCCGTAGAACGTCGCAGCATCCAGCCCATGAACCTTCATCTCATAGAAGCTGGATTCTGCTTCCGGCAGCTCTCCATCACTGGCCAGGATGAGGTCGTAGAGGGGGCGGCTCAGTCCCCGCTCGCTCTCGCTGCTATCCGGACCCGTCCCAAGGATTGAATCAAAGGCAGCCTTGCCCTCCGCAATGAGCAGGGAGCCATGCACCACGCGCTGCGAGTAGATCTGGACGGCGCTGAAATGGCGGCCAGCCAGAGCGAGCAGCTCCTCGCGGAAAAGCTCCTTTACATGGTACGGATTGGAGTATCCCGGCTCGATGGAGTAGTACTGCTTGTTCGGGCTCGACAGCACCAGCAGGCCGCCTGGACGCAGGACGCGACGAATCTCGGACAGCATTTCCTCATGCTGATCGTGATGCTCGATGGTTTCGAAGCTGACAACCACATCGAACGAGTCATCCGGAAACGGCAACGAGGCAGCGGACGCTTCCACGAACTCCAACGAACCACATGCGTACTTGCCCTGCGCATGGGCAACGGCCTCAGCCGAGATGTCCACACCCACCACTGACGACGCAGCGTTGGACAGAATGCGGCTGCCATAGCCTTCGCCACAGGCGACATCGAGCACCCGCTTGCCTTGACAGAAGCGCGAGGCAAAGTGATACCGATGCAGGTGCTCGAAGGCGATCTGGCCAGCCACTTCGGGCATGAAGCGCTCGCCGGTGAACTCCAGATCGTTGGTTTGTACGTCAGTCTGCGATGTCATTGGGCATCTCGCTCATCAGTGGAGTGCAGGATGCCGCTCGGCACCCACACCAAGATCATTCGGCAACGGCATCTTCCGCTTCCACGGCAAGATGTACGCGCTGCATGGGGGCGCGGAACATGCCCAGGCAGACGCCCTTTGCGTGTACATGGAAGGCCAGGGCGTCGTGCAGCCAATGGTGCTGCACATGGCGTTCCTGGTTGCCATCGGCGATTGCGGCACTAAGTGTGTAGTCACCTTCGCGCAGCACGGGCATGCGGAAATCGAACGCAGCGGTCAGGACCTCGCCCGGTGCAACCAGCGGCGGGGGTTCCGCCGATGCAACGTAGGTATTGTCGGCGAACAAGGTCTGCCCCAGGCGATCATAGACCTCGAAGCCGATGATGGGCGATGCCAACGCCACCTGGGTCCGGCATCGAATCTGCAGCCGCACCGCTTCACCGCCGATCACCCATGCCAGCGGCCGATTGCTGGCATCAACGAAACTGACCGATTCAATCTGCGCACCTCCCAGTCCGAATCCGTTCTCACGATTGAATTCGAACAGCCGGATATCGACCCGCTGTGCGCTGGCATTGATCAGGTCCTGGCGGAAATCACGCGGCGCCATAGCCATCGGACCCGGCTCATTGGCGGGTGCCGGCCTGGCGCCTTCGGCGGCTTCCGCAGCGATCGCTGCCGGCGCTGGACCAGCCGCCGCCATCTCCACCGCATACAGGTCTTCCAGGTACTTGGCCGTGACCTCTTTCGGGGAACCGTCGGCAACGACCTTGCCCTGCGAAAGCCAGATCACCCGGTCACAAAGATTGATGACGGCAGCGGTGTCATGGGAGACAAACACCACGGTGCCATTCTTCATGAATTCGCGCAGGAACCGCATGCACTTCTGCACAAAGAAGGCATCACCGACGCTCAGGGCCTCGTCGATGACCAGGATGTCGGCCTCGACATGGGCAATCACAGCGAACGCCAGGCGAACGAACATGCCGCTGGAATAGGTTTTGACCGGCTGATCGATGAACTCGCCGATATCGGCGAATTCGACGATCGAGTCGTACTTCTCGCGCAGCCGATCTTCAGACAGCCCCAGCAGCGAACCATTGAAAAACACGTTTTCGCGGCCGGTGAATTCGGGGTTGAAGCCCGCGCCCAGCTCCAGCAGAGGGGCGACCCGGCCATCGACCAGGATCTGCCCGGCACTCGGTGACAGCGTGCCGCTGAGCAACTGCAGCAACGTGGACTTGCCCGAGCCATTACGGCCAATGATTCCGACGGTTTCACCCTTGCGGATGCTAAAGGAGACGTCATCGAGCGCACTGAACCGGCGCCCCGAGGACTCACGCCGACGCCCCAGCATGCTGGCTGCCTGATTGAACAGCGCTGCCTTCAGCCGCTGCTGCGGAGAAGCGTAGATCTCATAGTGCTTGGACACACCATCGACCTTCAATGCGATCGGGTCAGATGACATCGGCGAATCCATCCCGCGACTTCTGGAAGAAGAAATAGCCGACATAGGCGACGGCCAAGCCAATGAGGGAACCGATCAGCAGGTTCGAGATGGACGGAAGCTCACCGAACATCAGGACCTTCCGCGCCGACTCAAGCACGCCGGTAAGCGGATTCATCTCGATCAACGGCCTGTATTTCGGTGGAATTGAATCCAGCGCATAGAACACCGGTGACAGGAACAGCAGCAGCGTGGACAGCGTGCCCGTGATCTGGACGATGTCCCGGAAATAGACTCCCAGCGCCGACAGGAACCAGGACACCCCCAGGCAGCCCAACAGCAAGGGAATCATCACGACCGGGAACAGCACCGCCGTCCAGGGCAACGGAACACCCATGCAGATCTGGGCGATGGTCAGGACCAACCAGCTGATGCCTGCGTGGAAGACTGCCGAACCGACGGTCACCCAGGCGTAGATTTCCAGTGGGAAGACCATCTTCTTGACGTAGTTGGCATTGCCGGTGATCAGACCTGGGGAGCGGTTGATGCACTCGGCCAGCAGGCCGTGCACGATGAGGCCGGAGAACAGGATCAGCGCGAAGCCGCCGCTGGTATCGAAGTCCTTCCACTTCGCCTTGAACACGACCGAGAAGACGAACGTGTACAGGACCAGCATGATCAACGGCGTGATGAATGACCACGCTAGGCCAGCGAATGAGCCACGATACCGGCCGACGATCTCCCGCTGGATGAGCCGGAAAATGAGGTGGCGATGGCGGATGGGCGTGGACACGAAGCCCACCAGAGGGTTCCGCCTTGAAGAAGCGTACGGTCGCAATCCTTCCGTTGTGCTCACCGGGTCGGTCATTGAAGCGCCCTCTCCAGATCCACCTGCAGATCCCCCAACTCTTCCACACCCACGCTCAGCCGCACCAGCGCATCGCTGATGCCCAGCTGCTCCCGACGCGCCACCGGGATCGAGGCATGCGTCATCACCGCCGGATGGTTGACCAGGCTTTCCACACCGCCCAGCGACTCGGCCAGGGTGAACAGTTCGGTCTTCTCGCAGAAACGCTTGGCGGCCTCGAAACCACCCTTCAGCACGATCGAGACAATGCCGCCGTAGCCGGCCATCTGCTTGCGGGCAAGATCATGCTGCGGATGCGACGGCAGGCCCGGATAGATCACCTTGTCCACCTCGGGATGAGTTTCCAGCCATTTGGCCAGCGCCATCGCATTGGCGCAGTGCGCCTTCATGCGCAGCGGCAGGGTCTTCAGGCCGCGCAGGGCCAGGAAGCTGTCGAACGGGCCCTGCACGCCACCCACCGAGTTCTGCAGGAACGCCATCTGCTCGGCCAGCGGCGCGTTGTCGCCGACCACGACCATGCCACCGACCATGTCCGAGTGGCCATTGAGGTATTTGGTGGCCGAGTGCAGCACAAGATCGGCGCCCAGCAGCAGCGGGCGCTGCAGCATCGGCGAGGCGAAGGTGTTGTCCACCACCACGATCAGGCCATGGCGCTTGGCGATGGCAGCCACCGCGGCGATGTCCACGATCTTCAGCATCGGGTTGGTCGGGGTCTCGATCCAGACCATCTTCGTCTTCGACGTGATGGAGGCTTCGAATGCGGCCAGATCGGTGAGGTCGACGAAGCTGAAGTCCAGCCCGGCGGTGCGGCGGCGCACGCGCTCGAACAGGCGGAAGCTGCCGCCGTAGATGTCGTCCATCGCCACCACGTGGCTGCCGGCGTCCAGCAGCTCGATCACCGTCGAGCTGGCCGCCATGCCCGAGGCGAAGGCGAAGCCACGGGTGCCGCCTTCCAGCGAGGCCACGCAGCGCTCATAGGCAAAGCGCGTCGGGTTGTGGGTACGCGAGTACTCGAAGCCCTGATGCTCGCCCGGGCTGGACTGGGCATAGGTCGAGGTGGCGTAGATCGGCGGCATCACCGCGCCGGTGCTGGGATCGGGCGACTGGCCGCCATGGATGGCCAGCGTGGCCAAGGCCAGCGCGCGGTCGGGCGAAGAGGAGTTGGACATGTCGTTTCCTGAATGGCGCCGACGTGCGGCGCCGTCAAAGGATCGGGAGTCTATCAGCGCAGCCTTAACGAGCTTTGACGCGAATAAACCGGAATTCAGCGGTGAACGGCAGCGATCAGCGGTTTACTGCACGCGACGGCGCAGATAGTTCAACAGGTCGATGCGGGTGATCAGGCCGAGGAAGGCGTCACCGTCCATTACGATCGCCACCTGCCCGCGGTCGAACACCGGCAGCAGGGCCTCGATCGGCGACTTCACGTCCAGCCGGTCCAGCTTGCTGACCATCGCGGTGGCCACGGTGTCGCGGAAGCGCGCTTCGTCACCATAGACATGCAGCAGCACGTCGCTTTCATCGACGATGCCGACCAGCTGCTCACCGTCCATCACCGGCAGCTGCGACACGTCATACAGCTTCATGCGCTGGTAGGCGGTGGTCAACAGGTCGTTCGGACCGATCACCACCGTGTCGCGCTGGCCGTACGGACGCAGGATCAGGTCGCGCAGGTCACCGTGCTGCGGGCGCTCCAGGAAGCCGTTGTCCAGCATCCAGTAGTCGTTGTACATCTTCGACAGGTACTTGTTGCCGGTATCGCAGACCAGCACCAGCACCTTCTTCGGCGTGGTCTGCTCCTTGCAGTACTTCAGTGCCGCGGCCAGCAGGGTGCCGGTGGACGAACCGCCGAGGATGCCTTCCTTGCCCAGCAGCTCGCGCGCGGTGTGGAAGCTCTCGGCGTCGCTGATGGCATAGGCCTTCTTGACGCGGCTGAAGTCGGAGATCGAGGGCAGGAAGTCCTCGCCGATGCCCTCCACCAGCCAGCTGCCCGACTTGTCGTTGAGCACGCCGTCGTTGATGTACTCGGCCAGGATCGAGCCGACCGGATCGGCCAGCACCAGCTCGGTCTTGGGCGACAGCCTGGCGAACGCACGCGACAGGCCGGTCATGGTGCCGGAGCTGCCGCAGCCGAACACGATGGCGTCGAGGTCACCGCCCATCTGCTCGAGGATCTCCGGGCCGGTGCCGAACTCATGCGCGGCCGGGTTGTCCGGGTTGCCGAACTGGTTGATGAAGTAGGCGCCCGGGGTCTGCTCGGCGATGGTCTTAGCCAGATCCTGGTAGTACTCCGGGTGGCCCTTGGCGACGTCCGAACGGGTCAGGCGCACTTCGGCGCCCATCGCCTTCAGGTTGAAGATCTTTTCCCGGCTCATCTTGTCGGGAACAACCAGGATCAGCTTGTAGCCCTTCTGCTGGGCCACCAGTGCCAGGCCCAGGCCGGTATTGCCAGCGGTACCCTCGACCAGGGTCGCCCCCGGCTTCAGGTCACCCCGCTGCTCCGCTGCCTCGATCATCGACAGGCCGATGCGATCCTTGATCGAACCGCCCGGGTTGGCGCTCTCGAGCTTCAGGTAAAGCTCGCAGACGCCGGTGTCCAGGCGCTGGGCCTTGACGATCGGGGTCTGGCCGATGAGTTCGAGGACGGAAGAATGGATGGGCATTCGGAGGACTTTCGATTCGCGCCACGCAGGGCCGGACCGATGATTATCCGACGGATGACGCTGAATGTCAGGTCGGCGCGGGCATGCCGCCCGCCGTCCCGTAGAGGGATGCGGACGGCCCCGGGTCGACGAGGAGACCGGTACCGCCCGCATCGGTGAGTTGTGCCTGCAGGCCAAGGCACCACCGCCTGTGGTGCCTTGGCGCGGCCGCCTCATCGGCGGTGCCGCGATGCCGGGGCAGGAGCGCCCGGCCGGGCCATCGATGGCCGGGTCACGCCGTTCCGGGCGTGACGGGGTGCGTCAAAGCGTGGGGGACGTCGTTGGGAGCGGTGTTTCGTACATTCGCAGAAGTCGTTGCTTGGCCAGCAGCTTCTCGCGCTTCATGCGACCCAGGGTGACATCATCGATCGGGAGTACACCCAGCTCCGCGTCCATGCACTTCTTGTTCAACTTGCGGTGCTGGTCATGGAGTGCCCTGAACTCCGGATCACGCGCGCGACGTGCGTCGATCTCGCTCTGGGGCTGATCTTCAAACATGATGGACCTCCTTCGACAGATACACGAACGCCCCGGCCGCAAGGCACGGGGCGTTGTTCATGGAGGAGTGCCGGCCGATGGCCACCTGGACGCCTGCAACGACCTGCGGCACTGGCCTGCGCACGTCGATCTGCTGCGGTTCGCGCCCTGCTTGCATCGGCCCGGCCCTCCCATCGTCCGGTCCGCGGCATTGCGTCCCGGACGATTGACCCTACGCCTGCTCAAGGCGGGGTACAAGACCCCTGCGTCAAAAAGACCGAACCCCGCCGGGGCGGGGTTCAGGCTGAATGCTCATCGCAACGAAAAACAAACAATATCAATGCATTACGGCGCGATGATGACCTCGGCCGAGCGCCCCCGGGTGGACGCAGCCTTCTTGCCGCTGACCTGGATCCGGTTGCTGGCGACACCACCCGCGACCAGGGCGTCGCGCAGCGCTTCGGCACGCTTCTGGCCCACGCCGTTGGCGCTGTCGTAGGCCTCGATGCGCAGGCGCCCCTTCTTGCCGATGTTCAGGTACTCGGCCAGGGCCTTGGCCTGGTTGCGGGCGCCACCCGACAGGCTGGAGGCGCCTGCGGCGAACGCGTCACCACCGAAGGTGAAGACCTCACCGCGAGCGTCGAACTTCGAACCGGGCAGCTTCTGCCCGGACACCAGCTCGGCTTCCTCCCGGGCCAGCCTGGCAGCGTTCTGCTGGGCAGCGCTCAGACGCTGCTGCTGCTTGCCGGCCACGCTGGTCAGGGCATTCTCGGCGTCCTGGCGGGCCAGAGTCTCGGCCTCGGCCGCCTGGCGCAGGCGTTCGGCCTCCTCGGCCTGCATCTGCGCCTGCATGCGCAGCTGCTCGGCTTCCTGGCGGGCACGGGCGGCATCGCGGCGGCTGGCCTCGATCAGCAGGTCGCTGCGGGTACGCTCCAGGCGGTCGACCTCGCGCGCGGCCAGCGCGGTGCGCACGGCGGTCTCGGCAATCTCCACCCGACGCTCGGCCAGGTACGTGGCCAGCTCCTGGTCGCGACGCTTGGCCTTGTCCAGGGTGGCGATGGCCTGCTGCGCCTGCATGCGCTCGAAGGCGCCCAGCTCAGCGGTATCGGGGTTGGCCTGGATGGCCATCAGGCGCTGGCTCAGCTGCGCCACCATCGGGTTGTCGGCGGCCGTGGCCAAGGTCGGCAGCGCCAGCAGCGCGGCCAGGGTTGCGGCGGTCATCGGCTTCACCGGCGGTCCTCCCCGGTCGACAGCTGGCGCTGCAGCTGGTTGACCTCGTTGCGGCGCAGCTGCAGCTGCGCGGTGACGGTGGCTTCCTCACTGCGGACGCGGGCCAGGTCGGCATCGGCGGCGGCGCGCAGGGCCATCGCCGGGGCGTTCTTGCGCTCGCGGCGGTCGCCGGCGGCGCGCTGGGCCTGCTCCAGCCCCTGCCGGGCCAGCCCGATCAGGTCCGGGGCGTACTGGTCGGCATCGGCCTGGGTGGCCTTGTCGACCGCCTGCCGGGCCTGCGCCAGTTCCAGGGCAGCGTCCTGCGCCCAGGCGGGGGCAGACAGTGCGAATGCAAACGCCATCACATACAGGCCATGGCGCATTCGTGCGAAGCTAAGTCGTTTCATTGGGGAGGCCGTACCGGTTGTCGGTTCACGGCCATTGTCGTCAAGCCGACACCGTGCTGGCAACGGGCGTCGGCCGTTTCGTTGGGGAAAATTCGCAATGGATATCGGCTACTTCCTGAAGCTGATGACCGAAAAGAACGCTTCGGACATGTTTCTGACCACCGGGGCACCGGTCTACATCAAGATCGAAGGGAAGCTCTATCCGCTGGGCAACACCGGCCTGCCGCCGGGCATGGTCAAGAAGATCGCTTACTCGCTGATGGACGAAGGCCAGGTGCCGCAGTTCGAGCGCGAGCTGGAGCTCAACATGGCCATCGCGCTGCCCGATGCCGGGCGCTTCCGCGTCAACGTGTTCAAGCAGCGGGGCGAGGTCGGCATGGTCATCCGCGCCATCCGCAGCCGGATTCCGAGCATCGAGGAGCTGAACCTGCCGCAGGTGCTGAAGGACGTCATCATGACCCCGCGCGGGCTGGTGCTGGTGGTGGGGTCCACCGGTTCCGGCAAGTCCACCTCGCTGGCGTCGATGATCGACCACCGCAACAGCACCACCACCGGTCACATCCTCACCATCGAGGATCCGATCGAGTACCTGCACAAGCACAAGATGTCGATCGTCAACCAGCGCGAGGTCGGCCTGGACACCCACGCCTTCCACAACGCGCTGAAGAACGCGATGCGTGAAGCGCCGGACGTGATCCTGATCGGCGAGATCCTGGATGCGGAAACGATGGAGGCGGCGATCGCCTTCGCCGAGACCGGCCACCTGTGCCTGGCCACCCTGCACTCCAACAACGCCGACCAGACCATCGAGCGCATCCTCAACTTCTTCCCGGAAAGCGCGCACAAGAACGTGCTGATGAACCTGGCGCTGAACCTGCGTGCGGTGATCAGCCAGCGCCTGGTGAAGAACAAGGAGGGCCGTCGCCTGCCGGCCACCGAGGTACTGATCAACACGCCGATGATCCGCGACCTGCTGCGCCGCGGCCAGGTGCACGAGATCAAGGCGGCGATGGAAGCCTCGCTGGAAGAAGGCATGGAGAGCTTCGACCAGTGCCTGTTCCGGCTGGCCAAGGCCGGCACCATCGAGCAGGAGGAAGCGCTGCGCGCGGCCGATTCGCGCGATGGCCTGGCCCTGAAGTTCCGCCTGTCCGAAGGCAGTAGCGGCGAGCACGACCCGTACGCCGATTTCTCGGCAGGCGCACCCAGCATCACCCACGGCTTCTGATCCCACGAAAAAGGGGACGGAGGGGATTAAGTCGTTTGTGCACTTGCGACTTTATCCCCCGTCCCCTTTTTCTGAAGAATTCAGGGGCGGTCTCATCCAATGAGACCCCTCATCCGTAGGTTTCCTCAATGGAAACCATCCGCAAGCTGGCCATTCTGGCTGATGCCGCCAAGTACGATGCCTCCTGCGCCTCCAGCGGCTCGGGCAAGCGCGATTCGCGCGCCAGCGGCGGTATCGGCAGCACCGAGGGCATGGGCATCTGCCACAGCTACACGCCCGATGGCCGCTGTGTTTCGTTGCTGAAGATCCTGCTGACCAACTTCTGCGTCTACGACTGCGCCTATTGCGTGAATCGGGTTTCCAGCAACGTGCCCCGTGCACGTTTCAGCGTGGATGAGGTGGTCACGCTCACCCTGGACTTCTACAAGCGCAACTACATCGAGGGCCTGTTCCTGTCCAGCGGCATCATCCGCAATGCGGACTACACCATGGAACAGATGGTGGAAGTCGCCCGGCAACTGCGCGAAGAACACCGCTACGCCGGCTACATCCACCTCAAGACCATTCCCGAGGCCTCGCCGGAACTGCTGGCCAGTGCCGGGCGCTATGCCGACCGCCTGTCCATCAACGTGGAACTGCCCACCGAAGCCGGCCTGAGCGCCTTGGCGCCGGAGAAGACGGTTCATTCCATCCGTGGCGCGATGGGGGAATTGCGCTGGCGCATCGAGGAAGCCAAGGAAGCTCGCAAGGCCCCCGCAGCGGTGGCACCGACGGCCAGCCGCAGCACTCGCCCGCGCCCTCCCCGTTTCGCACCGGCCGGGCAGAGCACCCAGATGATCGTCGGCGCGGACGGGGCAAACGACCAGCAGATCCTGGCCAGCGCCGACAGCCTGTACGGCAACTACCGCATGCGCCGGGTCTACTACTCCGCGTTCAGCCCGATTCCGGACGCCAGCCGGCAGCTGCCACTGCAGCCGCCACCGTTGCAGCGCGAACATCGCCTTTACCAGGCTGACTGGCTGCTGCGCTTCTACGGGTACGGCGTGGATGAGATTACCGATACCACCCAGGACGGCATGCTCGACCTGGATATCGACCCGAAGATGGCCTGGGCAATCCGCCATCCCGAGCGCTTTCCGGTCGATCTGAACCGGGCACCGAAGGAGATGCTGCTGCGCGTGCCCGGCCTTGGCGTGCGCAACGTCACGCGCGTGCTGATGGCACGCCGTCACGGGCGGCTGCGCGTGGCCGACATCGCACGCCTGAAGGCACCGATGAGCAAGCTGCTGCCGTTCGTGCTGCTGGCCGACCATCACCCGCGCAAAGCACTGGACGATCCGGCGGCGCTGCGCGCGCAGCTGGCCCCGCCGCCGCGACAGGGTTCGCTGTTCGATGCCCCGTCCGCGGCCTGACGCGCAGCGCTGGTCGCTGCGGGTGGATCCGCCATGGTCGCTGGAGGCCTGGCGCAGCGGTGCGCGCGAAGCCCTGCTGCGCGGCGTCGCGCCGGAGCAGCTGGACTGGCTCGAGGGCAGCGACGCATCACTGCTGGACGCGCCAGCGGTCACCTCGGCGCCCGCACAGGCCGACGCTGGCGCACCGACGGTACCTCGCGACTTCCTGGAGCTGGCGGACACCTGCCTGTGCCATCGCGACGGACAACGCATGGCCCTCCTGTACCGGTTGCTGTGGCGCATCGCCCATGGCGAACGCTCGGTGCTGTCAAACCCTGCCGATGCCGACGTACTGAGGGCGATGGCCATGGCCCAGGCGGTCCGCCGCGACACGCACAAGATGAAGGCATTCGTGCGCTTCCGCGAAGTGCCTGGCCAGCCTGATGCGTTCATCGCCTGGTTCGAGCCACAGCACCACATCGTCGACCGGGTCGCGCCGTTCTTCGCGCGCCGCTTCACCGGCATGCGCTGGGCCATCCTCACGCCTTCGCGCAGTGCCTCCTGGGATGGGCAGGCGCTTGCCTTCGGCCCCGGTGCACGACGCGAGGATGCCCCGGCCGAGGATGCACGCGAGTCGCTGTGGCAGACCTATTACGCCAGCATTTTCAATCCGGCCCGGCTCAACACGCGGATGATGATGCAGGAGATGCCGGCCAAGTACTGGCGCCACCTGCCTGAAGCCCGATTGCTGCCTCGCCTGGTACGCGACGCCGCCGACCGCGTGCAGGAAATGCATGACCGTCCCGCGCAGGCACCGCAACGCAGGATTCCGCTGCGAGCGAACCCTCCGGCATCGGCAGCCGAAGCCAGCAGCCTGGACAATCTGCGCGGGCAGGCCAGCGCCTGCCGCCAGTGCCCGTTGTGGGAGCAGGCCACGCAGACCGTATTCGGACAGGGGCCGGCAGGGGCCGGGGTGATGCTGGTCGGAGAGCAACCCGGTGACACCGAAGATCTGCGTGGGCAGCCATTTGCAGGACCTGCCGGCCAGGTGCTGGACCGCGCATTGGCGGAACTGGGGATCGATCGCGCCACGCTGTACCTCACCAACGCGGTGAAGCACTTCCACCATGAACGGCGCGGCAAGGTGCGGCTGCACAAGCGGCCGGAGAGCCGTCACATCCAGGCCTGCCGGCCCTGGCTGATGGGTGAGATCGCGCGCGTGCGGCCCCAGGTGATCGTGTGCCTCGGCGCGACAGCGGCAGCCTCGGTGTTCGGCCATGATTTCGACCTCTCGCGTGACCGCGGGCGCTGGCACACCCTCGAGGACGGCACGCGCGGCTACGCCACGGTGCACCCGGCATGGGTGCTGCGACAGACCGACGATGCCCGCCGCGAGGAGGCCTACCGGTTGTTCCGCGATGACCTGGCCCGATTGCAACAGAAAGGGGACGGAGGGGATTAAGTCGTAAGTGCATATACGACTTAATCCCCTCCGTCCCCTTTTTTCAGGCGGCGTCGGGCTGGTGTTCCGGGCGTGCGCGGTCGAAGGCGTCCAGCGCCTGGCAGGCCGCTTCGATGCGGCGCAGGGTCGGGTACGGTGCCAGGTCCAGGCCGAAGCGGTGGGCGTTGTACAGCTGCGGCAACAGGCAGATGTCGGCCAGGCCAGGGCGGTCGCCGTGGCAGAAGGTGCCGGTGTCGCGGCTGTTGGCCAGCATCGCTTCCATCGCGTCAAAGCCCTCGGCGATCCAGTGCAGGGTCCACTGCGTGCGGGTTTCGGCAGGCAGCTGCAGGTCGCGTTCCAGGTACTGCATCACCCGCAGGTTGTTGATCGGATGGATATCGCAGGCCACAAGCTGCGCCAGCGCCCGCACCCGTGCGCGGCCCGCAGCGTCGGCCGGCAGCAGCGGCACCTGTGGGAAGCGCTCTTCCAGGTACTCGATGATCGCCAGCGACTGGGTCAGCGTGTGCCCATCATGCAGCAGGGTCGGCACCAGCTGCTGCGGATTGAGCGCGCGATAAGCCTCATGGTGCTGCTCGCCACCGTCGCGCACCAGATGCACCGGCCGCACCTCCCAGGCCAGGCCCTTCAGCTCCAGGCCGATGCGCACGCGGTAGGCGGCGCTGGATCGCCAGTAGGTGTACAGCACGATGCCGTCGTCGACCGGGATCTCCATCGCCGCCTCCATGCTCAGGGCTTGGCCGCCTGTTCGATGCGCTGCTCGATCGCACCGAAGATGCTGTTGCCGGCAGCATCGAGCATCTCGATGCGGACCACGTCGCCGAAGGACATGAACGGCGTGCTCGGCTTGCCGTCACGCAGGGTCTCGACCACGCGCTGCTCGGCGAAGCACGAGGCACCCTTGCTGGTGTCTTCATTGGCGATGGTGCCCGAGCCGACAATGGTGCCGGCACCCAGCGGGCGGGTCTTGGCCGCATGCGCGACCAGCTGGGCGAAGTTGAACTGCATGTCCACGCCCGCCTCCGGCGCACCGAACCACTGGCCGTTGATGTGGGTCAGCAGCGGCAGGTGCACCTTGCTGTCCTGCCACGCAGCGCCCAGCTCATCGGGGGTGACGAACACCGGCGACAGCGCCGAACGCGGCTTGGACTGCAGGAAGCCGAAGCCCTTGGCCAGCTCGCCCGGGATCAGGTTGCGCAGCGAGACATCGTTGACCAGGCCGACCAGCTGGATGTGGCTGGCGGCCTGTTCCGGGGTGGCCGCCATCGGCACGTCGTCGGTGATCACCACGATCTCCGCTTCCAGGTCGATGCCGTAGTCCTCGCTGACCACCTTGACCGCATCGCGCGGGCCGTAGAAGCCTGCGCTGGTGGCCTGGTACATCAGCGGGTCGGTATAGAAGCTCTCCGGCACCTCGGCACCGCGGGCGCGGCGCACGCGCTCGACGTGCGGCAGGTAGGCGCTGCCATCGACGAACTCATAGGCACGCGGCATCGGTGCGGCCAGCGCCTGCGGATCGAGGTCGAACACGCCATCGGCGTCGCCAGCGTTGAGCGATTCGTACAGGGCGTTCAGGCGCGGTGCGATGTGGCTCCAGTCCTCCAGGGCCTGCTGCAGGGTGGCGGCGATGCCGGTGGCGCGCACGCCGTGGCGCAGGTCACGCGAAACGACGATCAGGGTGCCGTCGCGGCCGCCTTCCTTCAAAGAACCAAGCTTCATGGGTGGGTGTCCGGAGTCGTGGGCAAACAAGTTTCAAGTGTAATCAAATCTGCGGCGGCGCCAAGCTGCAGCGCGGCATCGGCCCACCCTACCGCAGTGAGGGTTCGGCAGGGTTGCACCCTGCACCCGCTTCAAGCCAGGGCAACAGCCGACGCAACAGCAACAGCGGACATTCCGTGGGATGGCGAGGCACTGTGGGTTTGCGGGGACGCGGTAAACCCATCCATGGGGGCTTGGTCGCGGCATCCATGCCGCTCACACCCCGCAAACCCACAGTGCCCCGCCTTCGACAGTAGGCCGGTGACCAGTAGATCCACGCCATGCGTGGATGAAATCTGTCAGATATCGAATGGAATTCCGGGGTCAGATCCGTTTTCCTGCGGAAAACGGATCTGACCCCATGCCATTCCGACAGATCGCGGGAAACTGTCGAAGGCGGGGTGGGTCCGGTGGCGAGAGTGTCCGCGGCATGGATGCCGCGGCCAAGCCCCCATGGACGGGTTTACGGCGTCTCCCACCACCGGACCCACCCCGCCATCCCTCAAGAAACCTGCTTTTGACGTTGACGTCGCTTTGGCCTCTGCGGGTGCAGGACGCAGCCCTGCAGAGAGCCCCCCTTACCTGAACGGGGCTTTTTGCGCGAGGTCTCAGCCATCGGTTAGACTAGGCAGGTCTGCAGCGGCCGTCCGTTTCCCTCCGGGATCGCCGGCGACCAGGGTCCGCCCTCTTCGCCCGCCCCCACTCCGACGCCGTTCGTCACGCATTCCAGCCTGCGCTTCGTGCCGGCTGCACCCAACTTCTCGCAGCGCGGTTCACGGGAACGCTCCGAGTCAGCCGATCACTTTGATCTGCCCCCGTCTGTCCGCTCGGACAGGCGTTTCTTGTACCTGGAGCAATCTCAATGTCTTTTGAATCGCTGGGCCTGGCGCCCTTCCTGCTGCGTGCGCTTGCCGAGCAGGGCTACGAAACCCCGACCCCGATCCAGCAGCAGGCGATCCCGCTGGCGCTGGCCGGTCGCGACCTGCTGGCCGGCGCACAGACCGGTACCGGCAAGACTGCTGCGTTCGGCCTGCCGTTGCTGCAGCACCTGGGCACCGCCTCGCAGGAGGTGCGTGCCGGCCCGCGCAAGCCGCGTGCGCTGATCCTGGCCCCGACCCGCGAACTGGCCACCCAGGTGCATGACAGTCTGCGCGGCTACAGCAAGTATCTGCGCATTCCCAGCGCCTGCATCTACGGCGGTGTCGGCATGGGCAACCAGCTGGACATCCTGCGCCGTGGCGTGGACCTGCTGGTGGCCTGCCCGGGCCGCCTGATCGACCATCTGGAACGTCGCAGTGTCGACCTGTCCGGCATTGAACTGCTGGTGCTGGACGAAGCCGACCGCATGCTCGACATGGGCTTCCTGCCGTCGATCAAGCGCATCCTGGCCAAGCTGCCGAAGCAGAACCGCCAGACGCTGCTGTTCTCGGCCACCTTCGAGGACAACATCCGCCAGCTGGCGCTGGAGTTCATGCGCAACCCGGAACAGATCCAGGTGACGCCGAAGAACACCGTGGCCGAAACCATCACCCATCGCGTGCATCCGGTCGATGCCGGCCGCAAGCGCGACCTGCTGCTGCACCTGCTGGCGCAGGACAGCCGCGAGCAGACCCTGGTGTTCGCACGCACCAAGCACGGCAGCGACAAGCTGGCCACGTTCCTGGAAAAGTCAGGCATCAAGACCGCGGCGATCCATGGCAACAAGAGCCAGGGCCAGCGCCTGCGTGCGCTGGGCGACTTCAAGGCCGGCCGCGTGACCGTGCTGGTGGCCACCGACATCGCTGCGCGCGGCATCGACATCAACGAGCTGCCGAAGGTGATCAACTTCGACCTGCCGATGGTGGCCGAGGACTACGTGCACCGCATCGGTCGTACCGGCCGCAACGGCGCGACCGGCCAGGCGATTTCGCTGGTGGCGCAGGATGAAGTGAAGCTGCTGCGCGCGATCGTGCGCCTGCTGGGCCGCGACATGGACATCCGCGATGTGCCGGGCTTCGAACTGCAGGTTCCGATCCGCTGGGGCAACAGTGCGCCGGGCAAGGCCGAGCACGATACCGGCGAGCGCGCACCGCGCAAGAGCCACGCACGCCGTCCGCACGGTGATGCACCGCGCCATGCGCATGCCGGCCCGAAGAAGGCCGGTGGTGGCCGTCGCGAGGGCAGTGGCAACGGCCAGCAACGTGCGGGTGCAGGCGCCGGTCAGGGCCAGCGTCGTGGCGGTGGCGGTAATGGTGGCGGCCGTGGCCGCGGCCAGGGCGGCGGCGGCGGTCGCGCCGGCTGATCCCAGCTGCCAGGGAGGGTGCTTCCCGCTGCGCGGGGGGCTATCGAGGGACGGCGCTGACGCGCCGTCCTTTTTTTTTGCTGGCTACCGTGGCTGAAAGCACGCGGTGGCGGTACCGAGGGCGGATGGGCATGGGGGCAGCGCAGAACACGCTGTAAATACGTCCATGTAAGCTCGATGGCGCCATCCATGGCGCCAACGGTTCTGCGCTGCCCCCATGCCCATCCGCTTCAAGCATTGCCTGCGCCTTCTTCTCCCGCCGGGTAGCCGGGAGAAGAAAGATCAAATTCAAATTCAAGTTCAAAGGCAAAAGCCGAAGTCGCAATTCCTGGCTGTGCCTTTGCCTTTGCCTTTGCCCTTGCTCCCGCCTTGGGGTCTGATGCGTCCGCGCCCGCAGGAAACCGTCGAGGGGCGGCCGGGCGGGCTGCGCAGGACCGTTGGCGCCATGGATGGCGCCATCGAGCCCCCAAGGACGGGTTTACGGCGTGTCCTGCGCAGCCCGCCCGGCCTCCCCCAAGCGCATCAACCAAGGCGCGCAAAGCCTCAACCCCGCGCCTTACTCGGATTCACCAGATTCCCGAAGAAGATCGCGTTGATCAGCAGCCGATCCGTCCCGTGCCAGTACTTGCGGTGCGCCGGGTCATCGGCAAACAGCACCACGTTGCCCTGCCCCTGCGCCGACACCAGCAGCCACGCGCTGCCCGCCACCCGCGCACGGTTGCGCTCGGAAAGATAGCCATTCACCCGCGGCGGCGTGTCGATGCGTACCACCGTCGAGAATGGGTTCGCACTCGGCTGCAGCGTCACCGTGTTCTCCTTGTTGATCGCCAGTTGCCGGCGCGGCACGCCGAACGCCAGCGGATGACTGGTGTCCACATCGGCGCTGAGGATGTTGCCGCTGACCCGCTCGATCGCGGCGATGTCGCGCTGGTCGCCGAATGCACGGCGGCTCTCGTCGGCAGTCTCTTCGTCCTTGCCGAGCTTCTCGCCGTCGGCGAGCTTCTGTTCGATCGCCCACTTCGAGGCACTGCCATAGGTCACCAATGAACCACCGGCCTGCACCCAGCGCTTCAGTGCAGCCACCGCCGCGGCATCGACGCCGGTATAGGTGCCACCGGACAGCACGATCGTGGTGTAGCGGTCCAGGGACACTTTGCCCAGCTGCTGCGGGTCCAACTTGCTGGCAGGCAAGTGCAACTGCTGGTCGAGCAGGAACCAGGCCGAGCCGATCTCGGTGGCGGCCACGCCCTCCCCCATCACCAGCGCAACCTCGGGTTTGCGCAGCGCCTTGACGCCGTCACTGCCCAGATCGATGCCTTCGCGGCTGCGGCCAGTGGACAGCGCGTGCACCTGCACACCTGCCTCGCGCGCGGCCGATGTCACTGCCTCAAGCAGCGCCGCGCCCTGCAGCGTTTGCCCGGCAACCGGAATCACCAGGCTGCCGGCGGCGAAGCTGACGTCGCCCTGAGCGGTCGCCGTGGTGAACGGCTGGAATGCCGCACGTGCGCTCACGCCCTTGCCCTGCAGCACCGCCAGCGCACGCCCGGCGTTGTAGTCGCGCCAGTCGATGACATAGGCGAAGCCGGCCTGGCCACCCAAGACCGCGCCCTGCTCCTCCGGCAGCGCGGCCACGCGGGCGCCACCTTCGATACGACTGCGGCTGCCGGCGAAGGCCACACCGTAGGCCGGTGCGATCGCATAGCTGGTGCTGCCGTAGAACACATCCCCCTTGATCGGCGGT
The DNA here is from genome assembly GCF_059369975.1 of Stenotrophomonas sp. YJH_SMC_32. NCBI lineage: Bacteria > Pseudomonadati > Pseudomonadota > Gammaproteobacteria > Lysobacterales > Lysobacteraceae > Stenotrophomonas > Stenotrophomonas sp. YJH_SMC_32. The sequence continues at coordinate 198,364 of NZ_JCAFTE010000004.1, forward strand.
GTCTCGTCAAAGATCGAATGGACCAGGCGGAACTGCGCCTGCTGCACCGGCACCACGTAGGCGCTGCCGGCATCGAAGCGCTGCCCATCGACGATGATTGCACGCTCCAGCGCGCGTACCTCGATGCGATGCAGCAGCAACAGTTCCAGCAGGCGGCGGGTCAGTGCCGGATCATGCACATCACCGAACACGAAGCTCTTCACCGGCTGCTGTGCGGCCTGCTTCAGCGCGCTCTGGAAGAACTGCTTCTGCAGGTCGAACAGGCCGCTGCGCTCAGTTACCGCGCCACGCACCGTGCCCAGCCCGGTGGCGACCTGGTTGCGGATGGTGAACGGGAAGGTCAGCAGGCCGTTCACCGATTCCTGCACGCGGCCACGCGAACTGGCCTGCTCGACGGTAACGCCGACGGCACCATGGAAGTCCGGGTAGGTGGAACCGTACACCGGCGAGAAGTTGTCGAAGTTCTCGCCGGTGTAGTACAGCGAACCCAAGGCATCCAGCGCCTGCGCGTGGTACTTGGCCAGGGTCTTGTTGAATTCATACGACGCCGCCGGAATCAGCGGGCTGTGCATGCTCTTCGGCGAGGGCTCGAAGTAGTAGGTGCTGTCCTTGCCCATTTCGTGGAAGTCGATCTGCACGTTCGGGTACCACTGGTGGAACACCTCCACCTTCGGCCGCGAGTCCTGCTGGGTGAGGGCAAGCCAGTCGCGGTTGAGATCGGTGAAGTAGTGGTTGGTGCGGCCCTGCGGGAACGGTTCGACGTGTTCCTTGTCGGCCGGGTCGGCCGAGGCCGGATCGGAGGCCCAGGCGTTGTGCCAGTTGGCCGCACGATCGCGGCCATCCGGGTTCTGTGCCGGATCGAACAGCACCACCGCGTGCTGCAGCCACTGCTGGGTTTCGGCACTGCGGTTGGCCACCAGGTAGTAAGCAGTCAGCATCGCCGCCTCGGCACTGGACGTCTCGTTGCCATGCACGCTGTAACCCAGCCACACCACCACCGGGCTGTCACCGGCCGCGCTGCGCGGTTGCGCCGGATCGGCCAGGGTCGCATGCTGTTGGCGCAGCTGTTCCAGCCGCGCGTGATTGCCGGCGGCGGTGACGGTGGCGATCAGCAGCGGGCGGCCCTCGTAGCTTCGTCCGATCTCGCGCACGCTGATCTTGTCCGAGCGTCTGGCCAGCTCCTGGAAATACGCCACCAGTTGGTCGTGCCGGGTGTAGCGGCTACCGATCGGGTAGCCGAGGAACTGCTCCGGCGTCGGCACCGCTGCATCGAAGGCTGCCGCATCCGTGGCCTGCGGGAAGAAATAGGCACTCTGTGCCTGCGCCGGCTGCGGGCAGGACAGTACGGTGGCGGCGGCAAGCAGCAACGGAAGAACGGCACGGCGATGCAAGGACACGGTGACTCCCCTGGAACACAACGGCAGACGGTCGCGCGGCCGGTCCCTTCAGGTGGCCGGCCGCGGCGGATGGATCAGAAGCGGTAATCGAAGCCCAGCGTGAAGTAGCGGCCGCGCAGGTCGTACTGGCTGAAGTCGTATGGCGCGCGGATGCCCGGGAACGAGGCGTCGTACGGCGGCGTCTTGTCGGCCAGGTTCTGCACCTTGGCATACAGCGTCAGCTTGTCGATGCCGGTGTAGGCCAGGTACAGGTCGTACTGGCTGTAGCTGCCGACGCGCTGCTGCACGGCCTTGGCGGCGGTGCTGGCTTCCTGGCGGTAGCTGCTGGTGTAGTACCAGGTCACGGCTGCGTTGAAATCACCGTACTTCCAGTCCAGCGTGGTGGTGGCCTTGTCCTTGGGCAGGGTCGCGCCCAGGTTGCTGCCGGCGTAGTCGACCAGCGGGCCACCGACCACGGTCGGGCGACGGTAGTCGCGCACGTGGGTGTAAGCCGAGGACACGGTGAAGTCACCCAGCACCGCGGTCGGGATGCGCTGGCGCAGTTCGACGTCGATGCCCGAGGTCTTCAGCTCGCTCAGGTTCTGGTAGCGGTTGTAGACCGCCTGCAGCTTGCCGCGCTCATCGCGCTGCACCGCGCCAGCCACATTGTCGTTGACCAGGGTCTGGGTGTTGTTGGTGCCGACCAGGTTGTCCAGCTGGATGCGGTAGTAGTCCACGCTCAGGTTGGTGTTGGCCCACGGCGACAGCACCACGCCGAAGTTCACGCTCTTGGTGCGCTCGGGCTTCAATGCGTTGTTGCCGACGGTGAAGAAGGTCGGGTTCTGCCGCGAGCCCGGCACGTCCGGATCACGCGGATCGACCACGCTGCCATAGGCGATGCTGGTGCTGTTGGAGTTTTCCGACAGCGACGGTGCACGGAAGCCCTTCGACGCCGACGCACGCACCAGCAGGAAATCCAGCGGCTGCCAGCGCAGGCCGATCTTCGGCGAGAACGCATCGCCGAAATCATCGTAGTGATCGGCACGCGCGGCGGCGGACAGCTCCAGGGTCGAGGCCAGCGGCACGTTCACTTCGGCGTAGGCGGCACTGACCTGGCGCTGGCCATGCACTTCGGCGATCGCCGGGCGCACCTGCAGGCCGGCATCGATCTGCCACGGGTTGTTGGAATCGAGCTTCTCGCGGCGCCACTCGGCACCAGCGGCGAAGCCGATCTCGCCGGCCCAGGTGCGGCCCAGGCTGCCGGAAATCTTGGCATCGATGCCCTGCAGCTTGGACTCGGCCGGACGCAGCGTGGCGATGTTGATCGAATCACGCACCGACTGCGGCGTGGCTGCCGGGTCAAGCAGGTTGTAGCTGCCCGTGGACAGTGCGTTGGCCAGCGCCCAGCGGTTGGCGAAGCCGCCGGACACGCTCTCGCGCTCGCTGCTGCGCGCACCGAATGCGGCCACTTCCCAATCCCAGTTGGCGGTGGTGCCACGCAGGCCGAACACGCCGCGATAGGCGGTGGAGCGGTTGGTCTTGATCGTGCCGCCGAGGTCGAAGAAGGTGTACTCGATCGGGATCGCACGCCCGTACGGGTTGTACGGATTGCTGGCCGGCAGCAGCGACGACACCGGCTCGGCCAGGCCGCTGTCCGCGTTCAGTGCGAAGCGGCCGCTCTCCAGGGTGAAGAAGGGGCTGCTGCCAAACCAGGCAGCGCTCTTGATCTGGCTGTACAGCACTTCGCCGAAGGCTTCGACATTGTCGTTCAAGCGGAAGGTGCCGTTGGCATAGGCCTGGTAACGCTTGGTCGAAGGGATCAGCGTGGTGAACGGTGCCTGGTTGAAGCCGCAGGTATCACCGGACAGGCCATCGATCGGCGCGCTGGCAACGCGGGTGGTGCCGGCCGGGCAGTTGCCGTTGGCATCGAGCATCGGCACCGACACGCCGTTGACCAGGTAGCGTGCGCCCTTGGCCGACCAGCCGTTCCCGCGGCCACCGGGCTTGTCGGTGTAGATGCCACTGCGGGTCAGGTTGCGCTCGTCCTGGTCCAGGCGCTCGCGGTTGTAACCCTGCAGGCTGAAGAGGATGTTGTAGCCATCGGTGTCCAGATCACCGAGGCCGCCGACGAACTTCAGGTTCTGCTCGTGCAGGCCGCCCTGGTCGGCACCGCCGAAGCTGCCGCCGATCTCGGCGCCTTCGAAGTTCTGCCGGGTGATGATGTTGACCACGCCGGCCACGGCGTCGGAGCCGTACACCGCCGAGGCGCCGTCCTTGAGCACTTCGATGCGCTCGACTGCGACCAGCGGCAGCGCGTTGAGATCAACGAACGTATCGGACAGGCCGCCGGCCGGGAAGCCGTAGTTGGCCAGACGGCGGCCGTTGAGCAGCACCAGCGTGTTCTTCTGCGACAGGCCGCGCAGGCCGATGCCGGCCGAGCCGGAGGCCCAGCCGTTGTTGGTGGTTTCGTTGGCGGCGTTGCCGGTGTTGGCCGAGATCGAACGCAGCACGTCGGCCACGGTGGCCTTGCCGGTCTGTTCCAGCTGCTGGCGACCGATCACCTGCACCGGGTTGGAGGCCTCGGTATCGGTGCGCTTGATGTTGGAACCGGTGACACGCACGGCGGCGAGGGTATTGGCGTCACCAACGGCGTCGGCGGAGGTTTCGGCGGCGGCGGACAAAGGCGCGGCCAGAGCGACGGCCAGGGCCGCCACGAGCAGGGTGTGCTTGGGCATGACGATGTGGGGGAGGTGGTAAGGACGACGAAGTTCCGCAGTAGTCCATGCCTGGCCGGCGCCCGGCCAATAACATCTCTTCATACGGATATAAGAGAAACTATCATCTCTTCATCCGGATGGAAAGAGTCACTTCACGAAAGCCCGGCGTCCGCTCAGGCTGCCGGGCCGCCTGCGGCGTACAATTGCGCCATGGAAATCTTCAAAGTCTTCATGCTCGAGGCGGCGCACCGCCTTCCCAACGTGCCGCCGGGGCACAAGTGCGCGCGCCTGCACGGCCACTCGTTCCGGGTGGAACTGAAGGTCGAGGGCGAGCCCGGCGCGCAGACTGGCTGGATCATGGACTTCGGCGACGTGAAGGCGGCTTTCCAGCCGATCTATGACCGCCTGGACCATCACTACCTCAACGACATCCCCGGCCTGGAGAACCCGACCAGCGAGAATCTGGCGGTGTGGATCTGGAACGAACTCAAGCCCAGCCTGCCTGCGCTGAGCGAGATCACCGTGCACGAAACCTGCACCTCCGGCTGCCGCTACCGCGGTCCGACGGCCTGATCAACCCATTGATCTGAAAGGTGTTTCAAAGGCGCCCTGGGCGCCTTTGTTATTTTTGTTGCATTGCCACATCAAGAGCGTATGCTGCACTGCATCAAGCCACTCCCTGATGCCCATGGCCGCCGCCTTCAGCGATCGCTTCAGTGATGCCACCCGCCAGCTCGCCGCCGCAGCCACGCGTGCGAACCGGCTGGCGTTGGAGAACGCGGAGAGCATGTTCGGCGTGCAGTTGAAGGTGATGGAGCGCAACCTGACCGCGACCGGCGGCTGGCTGGGTGAACTGGCCCGCAGCGACGACACGGCTGGGATGCTCAACAAGGGTGCACAGCTGTGGCAGGACAACCTGCAGCGGCTGGGCCAGGCCCAGCAGGATGTGGTCGGTCTCGGCCTGCAGGCCAGCAAGGCGTGGTCCGAACTGGTGCAGGGCTGCAACGAATCAATGGCGGACGCGAACAACCACTGACGCGACGCAACGCTCATTGCATGGGTCCCTCCCCCCATGCAATCCGGACCCGGCAGATCCCTCCCTCTGCCGGGTCTTTTTTTGCCTGGTGTTCGGATTCCGAAGTGCGTCTTCGTCCGATGTCTCTGCGAGCTGAGGGGCCCCGCCGGGACAGGCAGGGGCCTGGGCAAATGTCCCCCGGCGCCGGCCGTTGGCCGTCACCTCCTCCTTTACTTTGCCCAGACCCCTGCCCGCCCCGACAAGGCTCGGCGTGCGGTGGGTAGAGCGCAGTGCTCGCGGCAACCTTTCAATGACGCGCCGACGAACTCCGAACGCAGGGCGGAGGCCCTTGCGTACGAAGTAAAGGAGGAGGTGACGGCCAACGGCCGGCGCCGGAGGACATTCGTACGCGAGGGCCTCCGCCCTGCGCCACGCAGAATGAGCCCGCCACAAGCGTGTCTTCGTCTCGATTCCCCGCGAACTGATGGGCCCCGCCGGGGCAGGCAGGGGTCTGGGCAAATGTCCCCCGGCGTCGGCCGTTGGCCGTCACCTCCTCCTTTACTTTGCCCAGACCCCTGCCCGCCCCGACGAGGCTCGGCGTGCGGCGGCCAAGGCACCGAGCAGGCTGCCTTCAATAAAGCGCCGATAGATTTCGAACGCAGGGTGGAGGCCCTTGCGTACGAAGTAGAGGGGGAGGTGACGGCCAACGGCCGGCGCCGGAGGACATTCGTACGCAAGGGTCTCCGCCCTGCGCCACGCAGAATGAACCCACCGCACGCGTGCCTTCGTTTCGATTCGCCGCGAATTGAAGGGCCCCGCCGGGGCAGGCAGGGGTCTGGGCAAATGTCCCCCGGCGTCGGCCGTTGGCCGTCACCTCCTCCTTTACTTTGCCCAGACCCCTGCCCGTCCCGACGAGGTTCGGCTTGCGGCGGCCAAGGCACCGAGCAGGCTGCCTTCAATAAAGCGCCGATAGATTTCGAACGCAGGGCGGAGGCCCTTGCGTACGAAGTAAAGGAGGAGGTGACGGCCAACGGCCGTCGCCAGAGGACATTCGTACGCGAGGGCCTCCGCCCTGCGCCGCGCAGAACGAATCCGCCACGCGCCACGCAGAACACACCGCGAAGGAACCTCAGCGCCCGCGACCACCGTGCCAGTGCTGGTGCCACGCCTGGAACATCAACACGTTCCACAGGTGCGTGTGCCACTTGCGCTCGCCGCGCAGGAACGCATCCCAAATGCCGCGCACGCGTGCCGGATCGAAACAGCCCTGATTGCGAAGCAGCTGCGGGTCCAGCAGCGCCTCCGCCCAATCGCGCAACGGACCGGCCAGCCAGCGCGCCATCGGCGGGCCAAAGCCGCGCTTGGGACGGTACACCAGCGGCTCGGGCAGGTAGCGTGCCAACAGGTGCTTCAGGATCAGTTTGTGTTCGCCGTCGTGGTACTTCAGGTGCTGCGGCAGGCGCCAGGCCAGTCGCACCACCTCCATGTCCAGCAGTGGCGCACGGGTTTCAACGCCCGCCGCCATGCCCGCGCGGTCGACCTTGGCCAGGATGCCCTCGGCCAGATCCATGCGGAAATCCAGCAGCTGGATGCGCGCTTCGGCCGGCAGCGCCGAGTCCTGCTGCTGGAAGATCGTCACCGGTTCACGCGCGCCCAGCACCACCTGCGCCGGCTGCCGCCAGCGCGTCACCCGCTGCAGGTAGTGGCCTTCCACATCGTTGGCAGCAACTTCGGCCACCAAGGCACGCCATCCACCGAGACGACCACGCTCGGCGTTCATGCGGTTGCCGCTGCGCCGCGCCAGGTCGCGTACCCAGTCCGGCAAGCCACCGCACAGGCGCGCATTGCGCAGCGCGCGGCCATAGCTGGGGTGGCCGAAGAACAGTTCATCGCCACCGTCACCGGTCAGCGCCACCGGCTTGCGTGCCCCCAGCAGTTCACTGGCCAGCAGCGTCGGCAGCTGCGAGGCGTCGGCGAACGGTTCGCACCAGACCTGCGGCAGGCGCTGCAGAAGATCCAGGCCCTGGCGCGCGTCCATGCGGTGCAGGTGGTGCTGCACACCCAGATGGCGCGCGACCTGCGACGCCCAGTCGCTCTCGTCATGTCCCGGATCGTCGAAGCCGACCGTCCAGGCTTCGATCGGCAGGGTCGATTGGGCCTGCATCATCGCCGTCACCAGCGAGGAGTCGGTGCCTCCGGACAGGAACGCGCCACAGGCCAGCGGCGAGTGCATGCGTGAAGCGATGGCTTTCTGAAGTACCGCCTCAAGCTGGTCGGTGGCCTGTTCCAGGCTCGGCGCCGGTTGCAGCGGCTCCTGCAGTGCACGCTGCATTGCTTCACGTGCGCACCAGTAACGCGCGCCCCCCTGCTCGGCCTGGCTGGAGCAACCCGCGGCATGGTCGCTGAGATCGATGCGCAGCATCGCGCCCGCCACCAGCTTGTGGATGCCGCGGTAGATGGTGTGCGGCGCCGGCACATAGTCGTGACGCAGCAGAAGGCTCAGCGCATCCTGGTCGATGCTTGGTGCGAACCCGGCGAAGGCCTGCAGCGCCTTCAACTCCGAGGCGAACAGGAACTGGCCCTGGTACCAGCCGTAGTACAGCGGCCTCTCGCCCACCGGATCACGGGCCAGCCACAGCACGCGCGACTCGCGGTCCCAGACGCTGAAACCGAAGGCGCCCTCGATACGCGACAGCGCCCGCTGCACGCCCCATTCGACGATCGCCTGCAGCAGCAGCCGTGCATCGCTGCAGCTGCGTGGCAGATCGCGCAACTGCGCCTGCAGGTCAGCGCGGTTGTACAGGCGGCCGTCCAGGCACAGCACGTAGCGACCGCAGTCCGAGCTCAGCGGCTGCAACGGCGTGTCGGTCGGCGCCCGGCAGTGGCCCAGCGCGAGGCCGGCCTCGGCGTCGGTCCAGTAGCCGATGCGGCCACGCCCGCGCTGCTGCAGCGCCCGCAGCATCGGCGCCAGCTGCTGCAGCAACTGCTCGTCCTCGGCGGGCGGCAACCAGGCCCCGACCACGCCGCTCATCGCGAGCCTCCGCACTGGCGGCGGCGGGACGGGTTCAGCAGGCAGGGGGCGGCGGGCGACATGGGGACGGCACGCGGAGCGGAGGAGACTCCATGCTCGGCGCCGGGCCGCGCGGCGTCAGTCGCTTTGCTGTCAGCGATCGTCACCCGTCGTATCACGAAGGTAACGTTTTGTAACAGCATCAGGCTATGCTGAACGCCAAGTTGTTGCCGGGACTGAGACCCGGCCCCTGCGCCAGCAACCCCGGCTGAATGGCGCCCGCCCCCGGGACCCGGGCGGCCCGATGGCTGGGATAGCATCGCCGCGCTCGTGCCGTGGCGGTACGTTTGCGCCTACGGAGGCCTTGGAAATGCTGGATATCGTACTGGTCGAAGACGATGCCCGCCTGGGAACGATGGTCAGCGACTACCTGCAACGGCATGGCTACCAGGTGGCCCACGAGCGCAGCGGCGAGCGCGCAGTGGCCCGCATCCTGGCCGAGAAACCAGCCCTGGTGCTGCTCGATGTCGGCCTGCCCGACCAGGATGGTTTCGAAGTGTGTCGGCAGATCCGGCCCCTCTATGACGGCATCATCTGCGTGCTGACCGCCCGCACCGACAACATCGACCAGGTTCTGGGGCTGGAGCTGGGGGCCGACGACTACATCGGCAAACCGATCGAACCGCGGGTGCTGCTGGCGCGGCTGCGCGCCCACCTGCGCCGCCACCGCCGGGTCGAACCGCGTGACGGCAGCCTGCGCTTCGGCGAGCTGAGCATCGACCCGTCCACCCGCAACGTGCACCTGCAGGGCAGCCTGCTGGAGCTGACCACGGCCGAGTTCGACCTGCTGTTCCTGCTGGCCAGCAATGCCGGCCAGATCCTGGACCGCGACGCGCTGCTGCGCGGCCTGCGTGGCATCGCCTTCGACGGCCTGGACCGTTCGATCGATGCCCGCATCTCGCGCCTGCGCCGCAAGCTGGGCGACAACCCCGAGCAGCCGGAACGGATCAAGACCGTCCGTGGCCGCGGCTACCTGTTCAGCCGCTCGGCATGGGGATGAAGCGCACGCCCTCGGCGATGCGCGGCCACGCCTTCCACTTCCTGCGCTACGGCATCGGCTTCCTGGTTGCCCACCTGTTGCTGATCGTGCTGGGCCTGTGGGCCTGGGATGCCCTGCTGGAGGACCGCACCGAAGCCGGGCTGCAGGCCGAAATGCGTGGCACCCATGCCCTGCTGCAGCACCGCTTCGCCGAAACCCCGCGCGACCAGTGGCCGGTGCTGGCACGCGAACTCGACGCCGATTTCGCCTACGCGCTGCGCATGGTGCCGCTGGCTGAGGCAGTGAAGGCGTTGCCGGCCAGCCAACGTCCGCCGTTCAACAACGGCCGCGTGCAGATCGACCTGGAGCACATGCGCAGCCTGCAGCGCATCGGTGACAGCGACTACGCGGTGATGCTGGGGCCGCTGGATGAAGCGCTGCCGGACGAGGGCTGGCAGGACAGCGAAGTGTCCGGCGTGGCGATCCTGCTGCTGATCCTGATGGTGGCGGTGGCATTGCCGATGTACGTGATGGTCTATCGGTTGTGGCGCGACGTCTCGCAGCTGGCGCAGGCGGCCAGGCAGATGCGCGATGGCCAGTTGGACACGCGTGCGCCGCGTGCGGGCACCGCGCTGGTGCGGCCACTGGCCAATGCCTTCAACCACATGGCCGAGCAGCTGCAGCAGCTGCTGGAAAGCCAGCGTGTGCTGGCGCAGGCGGTGGCGCACGAAGTGCGCACGCCATTGGCACGGATGCGTTTCGGCCTGGCCGACCTGGAGGACACCGCGCTCGATGATGGGCAGCGCGATGCACTGGGCGGATTGCGCACCGATGTGGATCGGCTGCAGCACCTGACCGATGCAGGCGTCGAGTACGCCGCACTGGGCCGCTGCCATCAGCTGACCCGCCAGCGCCTGCAGCTGGCTGCGCTGGTGCGCGGCGTGGTCGCCCAGTTCGCGCCGCTGCCGATGCCGGTGCAGCAGGCGCTGTCGCCGGTGGGTCTGGTCAACGTCAACCGGCATATGCTGGAGCTGGCACTGCGCAACCTGCTCGGCAATGCACTGCGCTACGCGCGCCGGCAGATCCGTATTGCCAGCAGCGTCAATGACGGCTGGCTATGCCTGCAGGTGGAGGACGACGGCCCCGGCATCGCACCCGAACTGCGCGGCCAGGTACTGCAGCCCTACGTCCGGCTGGACCCGGGCAGTCCCGGCTTCGGCCTCGGCCTGGCACTGGTGCAGGTGGTGGCCGACAAGCATGGCGGCCACGTCGAAGTGACCGATTCGGCGCTGGGCGGTGCCTGCATCCGCCTGCACCTGCCGCTGGAAAACGGCGGCGGCATCGTCGAATGCGAAGCGGCCTGCTAGGCCGCCGGTTCCGCACGCGGCAAGGCAAACACGAACAGCGCGCCACGCTCGCTGTCGCGCAGTTCGATGCGGCGGCCGTGCAGCTGCACGATGCGCTGCACGATCAACAGCCCCAATCCGCCGTTCTCGCCGCGCCGCGCGCCCAGCGCGGCCGGTGCCTGGAACAGCTGGGTGCGCAACGCCGGCGCCACCCCTGGGCCGTCATCAGCCACGCTGACCTCCACGCTGTCGGGAGTCGCACGCAGGCGCACCTCGATCTGCCCACCGTCGGGTGCATGGCGCAGCGCGTTGTCGAGCAGGTTGGTCAACACCCGTTCGACCAGGCCCAGGTCGGCGCGCACCAGCGGCAGGCCGGGGGGGAACGCCGCGTGCAGCTGCTGGCCGCGCGCCTGTGCCGCCAGTTCGAACTTCTGCAGCACGTCCTGCAGCAGCTCGGGTAGTGCGAACACCTCCCACTCCAACCGCACTTCGCCATGCTCCAGCCGCGCCAGCTCGAACAGCGCGCGCGCCAGCCGGCCGACCTTGGCGCTCTGTGCCAGCGCGATGCCGAGATAGCGGCGGCGCTCGTCCGCTGACAGCGTGGCGTCCTTCAACGCCAGCGTTTCCAGGTAGCCATGCAGCGACGACAGCGGCGTGCGCAGGTCGTGCGAGATGTTGGCGACCAGTTCGCGGCGCTGCAGGTCCTGCTGGCGCAGCTGCTGCCACTGCTCGCCCAGCCGCTGCGCCATCTGCGCGTGCGCGTGTTCGAGGATCACCAGCTCGTCGCGCTCACCGGGGCGCAGCGGCTCCGGCGGTGGCAACGGCGTGGGTGCGTCGATGTCGAAGGCCTGGATGCGCCGGGTCAGCCGCCGCAGCGGACGGGTCACCCAGTAGAACGCCACCAGCCCGGCCAGCAGGCCGAGGCCACCGACCAGCACCACCGACCACAGCGTGGTGTTCCACTGGCTGCCGGCGGCAAGATCGTCGGCCAGCATCTGCCGGTGCTCGCCGACCAGCACCACGTACACGTAGCCCGCCGGCCGGCCCTGCACGATCAGAGGTGCCGCGCTGAACACCTTGCGGCCATTCGCGCTGCGCGGGTCATCGCCGAGGATCGGCAACGGCGCACCGGCCAGCAAGCGGCGCAGCGGCGCCACGTCCACCCGGTTTCGCACCAAGTGCCCACTGGGTGCATCGTGGCCGAGGATGCGGCCCTGGTCATCCAGCAGGTAGACCTCGACGCTGGGGTTGACCGCCATCAGCTGGCCGAACAGCGCCCGCACCGCCGCATCACGCATGCCGCTGGTATCCATCAGCTCGCTGCGCTGGGCGATGTGCTCGGCCAGGCCCAGCGACAACCGCTGTACCACCTCCTGCTCGTGGCGGGTATTGGCACGCATCTGCAGTGCAAGCAGCGCCATGCAGCACGCCAGCATCAGCGCAGCGGTCACCACTGCCAGCTTCTGCCACAGGTTCGGCTTGATCATGCCGCTGCTCCGGCCGGGTCGACCAGCTTGTAGCCGCGGCCCCACACCGTCAGCAGCCGCCGTGGATTGGCCGGATCGGGCTCGATCTTGCTGCGCAGGCGGTTGATATGGGTGTTGACCGTATGCTCGTAGCCATCGTGCTGGTAGCCCCAGACCTGGTTGAGCAGTTCCATGCGCGCGAACACCTGGTCCGGGTGACGGGCGAAGAACAACAGCAGGTCGAACTCGCGCGGGGTCAGCTCCAATGGATTGCCATCCACCGAGGCGGTACGCGCGACCGGGTCCAGCTGCAGTCCCCCCAGCTCGATCGCGCCGGCATCGATGCGTGCGCTCTGCGCCATCGCCTCGGCGCGGCGCAGCAGCGCGCGCACGCGTGCCACCAGTTCCGGCATCGAGAAGGGTTTTGCCAGGTAATCGTCCGCGCCCAGTTCCAGGCCGACGATGCGCTGGGTTTCGCTGCCGCGCGCACTGATGATGATGATCGGCACATACCGCGCCATCGCGCGTGCGCGCTGGCACACCTGCAGGCCGTCCACGCCGGGCAGCATCACGTCCAGCACCAGCGCATCCCACGGGCCGTCCTGCTCGAGCAGGCGCAGGCCGGCATCGCCGCTGGCAGCATGGGCGACATCGTAGCCCTCATCGCCCAGGTGCATGCGCAGCAGGTCGGCGATGTGGGCATCGTCTTCAACGATCAGCACGCGTTTGGTCGACATCGTCAGCTCAAGGCCAGTGGGGAGGCGGGTTGCATTGTGGCGCGGGACGGCCGCCGATACCTCACGAAAAATTGAATCCTGCGTGAGGATTCGTTGACCCGGGCGGGCGCAGCATGGCCCCGTCACCCCCTTCCCGGAGTCCGCCATGTCCTTGTCCCGCCGCCATCTGCTGGGCCTCGGAGGTGTTGCCACCGCCGCCGGCCTGCTCGGCCTGGGGGCCTGCAGCCGCGCCGCCCCAGCCGCCGCCGAAGCGCGCCCGTCGCGACAGTTCGAGGTCATGCACAGCGATGCCGACTGGCGCCAGCGCCTGACCCCGGCGCAGTACGCGGTGCTGCGCCAGCAGGCCACCGAACGGCCGTGGAGCAGCCCGCTCAACAAGGAACACCGCCAGGGCACCTTCGCGTGTGCCGGCTGTGCGCTGCCGCTGTTTTCCTCCTCCACCAAGTTCGAGAGCGGCACCGGCTGGCCCAGCTTCTGGGCGCCGCTGCACAACGCCATCGGCGAAGACCGCGACGTTACCTTCGGGATGCTGCGGGTGGAGGTGCACTGCCGTCGCTGTGGCGGCCACCTCGGCCATGTGTTCAACGATGGCCCACGCCCGACCGGGCTGCGCTACTGCATGAACGGTGCAGCGATGGTGTTCGTTCCCGGCGCCACGGATGGCACTGCCGACGGCTGGCGGGTGCCGGTCGGTTCTTCCCCTGTTTCCGGAGCCTGACGATGCTGCTGTTGCTGCTTGCCTACCTGGGGGGCGCACTGACCCTGCTCAGCCCCTGCATCCTGCCGGTGCTGCCGTTCGTGTTCGCGCGTGCCGACCGTCCGTTCCTGCGCAGCACGCTGCCATTGCTGCTGGGCATGGCGCTCACCTTCACCGTGGTTGCCAGCCTGGCCGCGGTGGGCAGCCAATGGGTGGCACAGGCCAACCAGGTCGGGCGCTGGATCGCCCTGCTGCTGATGGCACTGTTCGCGGTTGCCCTGCTGTGGCCACGACTGGCCGACCATCTGCTGGCGCCGTTCCAGCGCGTGGGTGCCCGTCTGAGCGCGCGCGCCGATGCCGCGGATGCCGCTGGGCGCGGCGGCGCGTGGACCTCGCTGCTGATCGGCATCGCCACCGGCCTGCTGTGGGCACCGTGTGCAGGTCCGATCCTCGGCCTGGTGCTGACCGGTGCCGCCCTGCATGGTGCCAGCGCTGGCACCAGTGGGCTGCTGCTGGCGTATGCGCTGGGCGCGATCACTGCGCTGGCGCTGGCGGTATGGGTGGGTGGCCGCGTGTTCCGTGCGCTGCAGGCGCGGCTTGGCCTCGGCGATGTGCTGCGCAAGGTGCTGGGCGTGGCCGCCTTGCTGGCGGTGGTGGCAATCGGCCTGGGCTGGGATACCGGCCTGCTGACCCGTCTTTCCACGGTCAGCACCGCGCGTATCGAGCAGGGCCTGCTGGACGCGGTACCCGGCGCGCAGCCGGCGGCACCACCGATGATGATGATGATGGCCGGTGCCAACGCCGCTGGCGATGCACCGCTGCCGGTCGAGGGCACCCTGCCCGCGCTGGACGGGGCCACCGGCTGGCTCAACAGCCCACCGCTGACGGCCCAGCAGCTGCGCGGCAAGGTGGTACTGGTCGACTTCTGGACCTACTCCTGCATCAACTGCCTGCGTGCGATGCCGTTCGTTCACGAATGGGAGCGCCGCTACCGCGACCACGGCCTGGTGGTGATCGGCGTGCACACGCCGGAGTTCGCCTTCGAGCGTGACCCGCGCAACGTGATGAAGGCGGTGCAGCAGCTGAAGGTCGAGTACCCGGTGGCGCTCGACAACCAGTACACGATCTGGCGCGCGTTCAACAACCGCTACTGGCCGGCGCAGTACTTCGTTGATGCGCAGGGCAACATCCGCGGCCACCAGTTCGGCGAAGGCAGCTACGCGCGTTCGGAACAGATGATCCGTCGCCTGCTGACCGAAGCCGGGCAGGCCAACCTGCCGCCGCCTGCCGATCCTGCGGCCGCCGACCTGAAAGGCGTGGCCGTGCAGGCCGACATGGGCAACCTGCGCTCGCCGGAAACGTATCTGGGCCACGCCCGCGCCGAACAGTTCGCCTCGCCCGGCGGGCAGCGCAGTGATGCCGCGTTCGACTACTCCTTGCCAACGACCCTGGCGCTGAACCAGTGGGGACTGTCGGGGCGCTGGACCGTCACCGATGAAGCCGCACAGCTGCAGCAGGCCGGTGGCCGCATTGCCTTCCAGTTCCATGCGCGCGACCTGCACCTGGTGCTGGCGCCCAGCCGCGACGGCAGGCCGGTGCGCTTCCGCGTCTGGCTGGATGGCAAGGCGCTGCCCGCCGCCGATGCCGGTAGTGATGTCGGCGCCGATGGCAGTGGCGTGGTCGACGAGCATCGCCTGTACCAGCTGGTACGCCAGCGCGGCACGGTCGGTCCGCATCGCTTCGAGATCGAATTCCTCGATGCGGGCGTGCAGGCCTATGCCTTCACCTTCGGTTGAACCGGGAGCACATGATGAAACTCTCCTTTGAACAGGGCATCGCCGCCGGTGTGGCCGGCCTGGTGGCCATGGCATTGATTGCCGGGGTGCTGCTGGTCGATCACGGTGCGGCTGCGGCGCCGGTCGAAGCCAGCGCGCAGATCCAGGCACTGCCGGCCCCCACCGGCGATGCGGCGTTCCGCGATGACGCCACCCACGCCAGCGTGGTGTTTGCCGGCGGTTGCTTCTGGGGCGTGCAGGGCGTGTTCCAGCACGTCAAGGGCGTGAGCAATGCGGTGTCCGGCTATATCGGTGGCAGTGCAGCCAATGCGCGCTATGAGCGCGTCAGCGGTGGACAGAGCGGCCATGCCGAAGCTGTAAAGATTGACTACGACCCGCGCCAGGTCAGCTATGGACAGCTGATGCAGGTGTTCTTCTCGGTCGCGCACGATCCGACCCAGCTCAACCGCCAGGGTCCGGACCACGGCAGCCAGTATCGCTCGGCGATCTTCAGTGATGACGCCCGCCAGCAGGCGGCCAGCCGTGCCTACATCGCCCAGCTCGGCCAGGCCGGCAGCTACCGCGCACCGATCGTCACCCAGCTGGTCAGCGGCCAGCGCTTCTATCCGGCCGAGAGCTACCACCAGAACTACATGACCAACTACCCGCAGGCCGCCTACATCCGCTACTACGACGCACCGAAGCTGGCGGCCCTGGCCAGGCAGTTCCCGGCGCTGTACCGGCGCGAGGCGGTGCTGGTGCCGATGCGCTGACGGCATTTGCCCTGGGGCTGATCGGTGCTCGGCTCTACACACAAAAAAAGACGCACGGCGGTCCCGCCGTGCGCGTGGAATGCGCCAGCCACGCCCCGATCAGGCCCGGCCGACGACGACATGCTAGGCTCGCCATCATCATGGGTACAGAACCAGATGGCGGGATGTTCGATGGATACAGATGACCAGGCCACGATGATCCCTCCACGCTACCAGCGGCTCTCCGACGAACTGGCCGAGGCCATCCACGGCGGTCGCCTTCCGGTCGGCAGCCGCCTGCCCTCGCTGCGGCAGATGGCGTCGCAGCGCAGGCTCAGCCTCAACACGGTGATCGCCGCCTATCGCCAGCTGGAAGATGCCGGCCTGGTCATTCCGCGGCCCAAGGCCGGCTTCGAGGTGGCGCCGCGGCTGTCGGTGCCGGAACGATCATTGCGCGATGCGCCCTCGGCACCCACCGCACCGCTGCAGCAGGTGCTGATGGCGCGCGTGCTGGAAGCGCAGCGCCGGCCGGGTGTGGTCGACCTGGCCTTCGCCGGCCCGCGTGGTCGCCAGTTCTACCCCGGCGCGCAGTTGGCCAAGCACACCGCGCAGGTACTGCGCCATGGCCAACAGACGGTGGAGACCTACGCGCGCCCGAATGGTTCACCGCGGCTGCTGGCGCAGATCGTGCGCCGCAGTCCGCGCATGGGCCTGCACACCCACGCCGAGCGACTCCTGCTGACCCATGGTGCGATGGAAGCCCTGCAGCTGGCATTGCGCGCGGTCACCCAGCCCGGTGATGCGGTGGGCATCGAGGCGCCGTCCTACTTCAACCTGTATCCGTTGCTGGCCAACCTCGGCCTGCAGGCCATCGAGTTGCCCACCCACCCGCAGCACGGACTGGATGTAGATGCACTGGATGCGCTGCTGGAGCACACGCCGCTGGCCGCACTGGTGGTGATGCCGACCGTGCACAACCCACTCGGCTGCACCATGCCGACCGCCGCCAAACAACGCTTGGCCGAGCTGGTCAACGCACGGCAGCTGCCCCTGATCGAGGATGCGGTGTACGCCGAGCTGCAGTTCTGCGAGCCACCGGCACCCTTGCTGAAAGCCTTCGATCGCGATGGCTGGGTGATGGTGGTCGGTGGCTTCTCAAAGACACTGGCGCCGGATTACCGCATCGGCTGGCTGGATGGCGGCCGCTTCGCAGAGCGCATCGCGCTGCTGAAGTTCCAGTCCACCGGCGGCGAGCCGCAGCTGCTCGGCGATGCGGTGGCCGCGTATCTGGAAGCAGGCAGCTACGAGCACCATCTGCATCGCATGCGCCGCCTGTACCGCGAACAGGTGGGACGGCTGCGCCAGCTGGTAGCCGAGCATTTCCCGGCAGGCACCCGCGCCACCGAACCACAGGGCGGATTCCTGCTGTGGCTGGAACTGCCGGGCGTGGACACGCGCGAGCTGTTCGAGCGAGCGTTGCAGGAGGACATCGTGTTCATGCCCGGCCAGGTCTATTCGCGTGGTGCGCGCTATCGCCACTGCCTGCGGCTGTCGTGCTGCCAGAGCCTGGATGCGCGCTTCATCGGTGCGGTGGAACGGCTGGGTGCGATCGCGCGGGAGCTGGCAGCTGCAGCACGGTAGTGCCGGCCGCTGGCCGGCAACTGCACGGACGTGATTCATCGAGGTTGCCGGCCAGCGGCCGGCACTACCCCAGGTCGTCGAGCAGGTGCGCCGCCAGCACTTCACCACTGGCATTCGGCAGATGCGGCAGCCGTCCCCAGCACGGCATCGGCAGGCGCTGCTGCAGCGTGGCGATGTTCTCGTCCTGGCGCTGCATCGCCGGGTCGATGTGGTTGCCGATCCAGCCCAGGCAGTCCACGCCGCTGGCCTGCAGTGATTGCGCAGTCAACCGCGCGTGATTGACGCAGCCCAGCCGCATGCCCACCACCAGCAGCACCGGCAGCTGCAGCGCACGCACCAGGTCGAGCTGGTCCAGCGTGGCCGAGACCGGCGCCAGCCAACCGCCCACGCCCTCCACCACGACGATATCGGCCTTCGCGCGCAGGCGTTCGAACGCGGCCACGATCGGCGCCAGCTCCACCTGCACGCCGTCCTCGGCAGCGGCCAGCTCCGGTGCCAGTGGCTGCCGCAGCGCATAGGGATTCAGATCGGCATAGTCCGGCACCGGCCAGCTGGCCGCCTGCAGCGCCAGCGCGTCCTCGTTGCGCAGGCCCTGCCCCAGATCCTCGCTGCCGCTGGCCACCGGCTTCATGCCCACTGCGCGCAGGCCACGCTGGCGCAGTGCATGCAGCAGCGCGGTGCTGGCCGCGGTCTTGCCGATTTCGGTATCGGTGCCGGTAACGAACAGGGCGGGCGGCAGCGTAGCGGGCAACGGCATCGATGGGCTCCAACAGGGCAACAGTGTGTGCATTATCGCCGGCCCGGTGCACTTGCTAGACTGCAGGCATGTTCGCCAATGCCTCGCTCACCGGCAGCAAGCCGGAACAATACGCCCAGCTGCTGGAACAGGCCCGTGGCCTGGTCTACGCCGAGTCCGACCGCATCGCCAACGCGGCCAACCTCTCCGCACTGGTCTATCACGCCCTGCCCGACCTGAACTGGGTGGGCTTCTACCTGTATGACGGCAAGGAACTGGTGGTCGGCCCGTTCCAGGGCCTGCCGGCCTGCGTGCGCATCCCGCTGGACAAGGGTGTGTGCGGTGCCGCCGCCAGCCAGCGCGTAACCCAGCGCGTGGACGACGTCGATGCCTTCCCCGGCCACATCGCCTGCGATTCGGCCTCGCGTTCGGAGCTGGTGGTGCCGCTGCTGCGCGGCGATGAACTGATCGGCGTGTTCGATATCGACAGCCCGAAGGTCGGCCGCTTCGACGCCGACGATCAGGCCGGCCTGGAAGCCATCGCCCGCGTGTTCGTCGAGGCACTGGGATGAGCGCACCGAAGCTGCGCAACATCGGCCCGAAGAGTGCAGCGTGGCTGCGCCAGGTCGGGCTGCGCAGCCGCGAGGACCTGGTTGCGATCGGCGCAGTCGGCGCCTTCGTCAAGGTCAAGCGGGCCGGCTTCAAGCCCAGCCTGAACCTGCTGTACTCGCTGGAAGGCGCATTGCTGGACTGCCACTGGCAGGAGCTGAGCGAGCCGCAGCGTGAAGCGCTGGTGCAGGACTACGAGGCGCGCATCGCCGCGCATCCGCTGAAGGCGGCCGGCCCGGCGTCGGGCCCGGTGCATGAGCAGCGCTTCGATGCCGACGATGAGGCCGAGGACAACGTGGCCGAGCGCGCGGACGAGGATTGACTGCACCGGTAGTGCCGGCCGCTGGCCGGCAACTGCGTGATCCTTGCAACGTTCCTGAGGCTGCCGGCCAGCGGCCGGCACTACCGATGGACTACGGCTGCTGCAGTTCCAGCAGCTCGCCCACCAGCCCGACCTCGCCCCGCTCCAGCCACACCCGCAGGCGCGTGCCGTGGTCGATGCGCAGGGCCCAGCACAGCGACATCGGCAGGCCGCAGACCTGCGACAACACCATGCGCAGCGGGCCACCATGGCTGACCACCAGCGTCGGCACCGGATCATCATCATCGAGCAGGCGATCCAGCGCGCGCGCGATACGCCGCTCGAAATGCCCCCAGCTCTCGCCGTTCGGCGGCGGGAACGCATGCGGATCGGCGTGGAAGGCGGCCAGCGCATCTTCCGGCAGGTCGAACAGCGACTGCCCGTCCCAATCGCCGAAATCCAGTTCTTCCCATTCCTCGTCCGCTTCGACGTCCAGCCCGCGTGGGGTGGCCAGCGCCATCGCCGTGTGCAGGGCGCGCAACCGCGGTGAACTGATCACCCGCTCCCAGCGTTGCCCGGCATAGGCCTCGACCAGCTCCTGCGGCAGGCCGGCCAGCTGCGGTGGATCGCTGCGGCCATCAAGGAACTCATCGCGACCGTTGCCGGCATGGCGGACCAGGTCGAGGATCATGCGTGCGTCCCGGACGGGCGACGCAGGTACAACGGAGAACGGGCAGACATCGGTAACGGCACCACGGGATCGAGCAACCATTCTAAAGGCACAGCAAAGGCAGCCGCGCAGGCGCGACGCAACGGGACGGCCTGCGATGCCGTAGACTGCGCGCACTTCCAGGTGACCTGCGGCCGTGGCCGGCAGGTTGAAACGGGAAGCCGGTGACGCGTGATTCCACGCCAGGCCGGCGCTGCCCCCGCAACGGTAAGCACGTCAGTTCCAGGCAACACCGCCACTGTGCCGCAGGCATGGGAAGGCGCCTGGACGGTGGCCTCGCGCCACCCGGCGGCAAGCCCGGAGACCGGCCCGGAAGCCTCAGGTCGCGATGCGGTGGGCATGGCGCTGGATGACCGTGGCGTGCGCTGCGGCATCGGCGCGTGCCTGCCTTCGCGGCTCCTCCCCTTCGCCACGCGGGCGTGCGTGGCACCTGGAGTCCCCCCATGAAGCTGCAGTCCCGAATGCTGTCCCTGGCCGTACTGGCCGCCCTGCCCGCGCTGGCACAGGCCGCCGATGACACCACCGCGCTCGACCAGATCCTGGTCACCGCCACGCGCACCCCGATCGCCCTGCAGGACAGCATCGCGCCGGCTCAGGTGATCGACCGCGCGCAGATCGAATCCAGCCAGGCCACCTCGCTGCAGGAACTGCTGCGCGGCCGCGCCGGCATCAACCTGACCAATGCCGGCGGGCTCGGCAAGCAGAGCTCGCTGTTCCTGCGCGGCACCAACTCAGGCCACACCGTGGTGCTGGTCGACGGCGTGCGCATCAACAGTGCCGACCTCGGCCTGGCGATGTACCAGGACCTGCCGCTGGCGCAGATCGAGCGCGTGGAAATCGTGCGTGGCCCGCAGTCGAGCCTGTACGGCGCCGATGCCATTGGCGGCGTGATCCAGATCTTCACCCGCCGCAACCAGGGTGATTTCGCCCCGCACTTCCAGCTCGGTGGCGGCAGCAACGGCCTGCGCGAAGCCAGCGGCGGGATCGGCGGCGGGACCGAACGCGGCTGGTTCGGCGCCGACATCGCCTACCAGCATTCCGATGGCATCGATGCCTGCCGCGGCTCGGCAACGCTGTTCACCGGCTGCTTTGCCGACGAACATGACCGCGATGGCTACCGCAACCTGTCCAAGAGCCTGCGCGGTGGCTACACCTTCAACGACCAATGGAACGTGGAAGGCAGTGCATTGCGTGCCGACGGAAAGAACCATTACGACGGCTACTACAACTATTCGGAAACCCGCCAGCAGGTGCTGGCCGGCAAGGTGCGCTACACCCCGTCCGAACGCCTGGCGTTCACCGCCAATGTCGGGCGCAGTGACAACGAGTCGGACAACTTCGGTGACTTCGGTGCCCGTGGCAGCGCTCAGACCCACCGCGACAGTGCCTCGCTGCAGGGTGACTTCGCCTTGGCCGAAGGCCAGCTGCTGAGCACCGGCGTGGACTGGAGCGAAGACAACCTGGATGGCAGCAGTGCCGGATATCGGGTCGACAGCCGCCGCAACACCGGCGTGTTCGTGCAGTACCAGGGACGCTTCGGCCGCCACCAGCTGCAGGCCAGCGCGCGCAACGACGACAACCAGCAGTTCGGCAACCACGCCACGGGCAGCCTCGGCTGGGCGATGGAGCTCGGCCACGGCCTGCGTGTCAATGCCAGTTACGGCACCGCGTTCAAGGCGCCGACCTTCAGCGACCTGTATGACCCGTGGAGCGGTGTGCCGACGTTGAACCCGGAGAAGTCCAAGAGCGCCAACCTGGGCGTTTCGCAGCAGGGACAGGGCTGGCACTGGGGCCTGGACGTCTATGAAACCCGCATCGATGATCTGATCACCTACGATGCGGCGACCTTCAGGATGCAGCAGGTGGAGAAGGCGCGCATCCGCGGTGCCGAACTGACCGGTGGCGTGCTGCTGGCCGGCTTCGACATCAACGCCCAGCTGAGCTACACCGACCCACGCAACCGCACCGGCGGCAGCACCCAGTTCGACAACTGGCTGCCGCGTCGTGCACAGCAGACCGCGCGCCTGGACCTCGATCGGCGTTTCGGGGCCTTCCGCGCAGGCCTGACGGTTCAGGGAGCGGGCAAGCGCTATGACGATGCCGCCAACGCGGTGAAGGTGGGGGGTTACGGCACGCTGGATCTGCGCGCCGAGTACGCGCTGACGCCATCGTGGTCGCTGCTGGCGCGTGCCGCCAACGTGTTCGACCGACGATACGAGACCGTGGCGTGGTTCAACCAGCCCGGCCGTGAGTACCAGTTGAGCGTGCGTTACCAGCCGAAATGAAAGAAGGCGCCGGGCATTGCCCGGCGCTTTCTCTGTAGAGCCGAGTCCATGCTCGGCTCAGGCAGCAAAGCAGCCGAGCATGGGCTCGGCTCTACACCGGGACGCCGGCGGTCAACCCCGGCAGTTCACGCAGGTCATCGATCACCGCCACCGCATGCGCGGTGGCCAGGTCCAGACCGCGCGGGTAGCCGTAGCGGACCAGCGCGATCGGCATGCCCGCATCTTCGGCGGCGCGGTAGTCGGTCAGCGAGTCACCCACCATCAGGCAGGCATCGACCGGCAGCCCGAAGTGCGCAGCGATATGCCGCAGCGGCTCACCGCTGGGCTTGCGCTGTGGCAGTGAATCGCCGCCCAGTACCAGCGCGAACGCATCACCGATGCCCAGGTGCTGCAGCAGCGGCGGCACCAGTGCTTCGGGCTTGTTGGTGCAGATCGCCAGTGGCACGGCGCGCGCGCGCAGCTGCGCCAGTGCCTCGGCCACGCCATCGAACAGGCGCGGGCTGCGCAGCAGGCATTCACGGTAGTGCACCATGAACACCGGCATGACCTCGGCCAGATCGACCTCACGACCGGCGGCGTGCACGGCCTGTTCGACCAGGCGGCGCACCCCGTCGCCGATCCAGCCGAGCACGGTGGCTTCCGGCACGCGTGCCATGCCGATGGCTTCCAGCGTGCGGTTCAGCGCTTCGGCGATGTCAGATGCGCTGTCGACCAGCGTGCCATCGAGATCGAATACGACCAGCGGATAGGGATACGACAAGGGACGACGCCTGTACAACGTGGGGCCGTCCATTGTACGCCGCGCTTTTCCCCCGGGATCCGCCTCAGCCGATCCTGCGTGCGCGGGTGGCCAGAAAGGTGGGCAG
Source organism: Stenotrophomonas sp. YJH_SMC_32 (assembly GCF_059369975.1). NCBI lineage: Bacteria > Pseudomonadati > Pseudomonadota > Gammaproteobacteria > Lysobacterales > Lysobacteraceae > Stenotrophomonas > Stenotrophomonas sp. YJH_SMC_32. The sequence goes on from NZ_JCAFTE010000004.1 coordinate 221,462, forward strand.
GTAACGGTCGATCAGGAAGCGTGGCTTCGGCTGCCAGTCTTCCATGAACCGATCAATCACGAAGCCTGCATCCAGCTGCCCGCCGATCAGTTCGGTCAGGCTGTGGCCAAAGGTCAGCGCATCACCGCGCGCGAGTTTCGCCTCACGCTCTGCGGCGGGCAGGTCTTCCAGGTCCGAATAGGGAATGGCGTACTGCGGCCGGATCAAACCCTGTGCATCCAGCTGCGGATCACGTGCACCGACGAACAGCACCGGGTTGTAGAAGCTGGCCATCAACATGCCATCGCGCGCCAGCACGCGGCGGCATTCGGTCCACACCGGGCGCACGTCGGGTACGTACAAGTTGGAGATCGGATGGAACACCACGTCGAAGCTGTCATTGGCGAATACGTGCAGGTCGCGCATGTCGCCCTGCACCGTGCGCAGCTGCAGGCCGTCGCGCGCAGCGACCCTGCGGTCCTGTTCCAGCTGCCCATCGGACAGGTCGAACACGGTGACGTCGGCGCCCGCAGCGGCCAGCACGGGTGCCTGCTGGCCGCCGCCCGAAGCCAGGCACAGGATGCGACGGCCGCGCACGTCGCCCAGCCAGTCCAGTGGCAGCGCGCGTGGGGTCAGGTGCACCTGCCAGCGCCCTTCGCGCGCGGCGGCAATGGTTGAACTCTCCACCGGGCGCGACCATTCGCGCACTTCGCTGGCCTGGCGGTCCCAGGCAGCACGGTTGTGGTCGATCAAAGCCTGTCCATGGTTCATGTGTTCTCCTTGCCCGGCGGGCGCCAATCCAGATCCTGGAAGGCCGGGCTGGCGAAACACTCGGCCAGGTAATCCAGGAATCGCCGCATGATAGCGGGCTGCTGGCGCCGTGACGCGTACACGGCATGAATGCCGAGCTCGTCCAGACTGAATCCGGGCAGCAGTTCGATCAGCTCGCCGCTGCGCAGCAGTGGCGCCACCTGGTAGGTCGGCAGCATGGCGATCCCGGCACCGGCGCGTACCGCCTCCAGCAGCAGCGAGGCCTCGTTGGCGCTGATGTTGCCGCCCACCGCCACCGACAGCGAACGGCCATCGCGGTGCAGCTGCCACAGGCTCTTGCCGACGTAGTGGTGGGTCAGGCAGTTGTGCGCGGCCAGGTGCTCCGGCGCGGTCGGCGTGCCACGCGCCTGCAGGTACGACGGCGTCGCGCACAGCACCGAGCGGCAGGTGGCCAGCCGCCGCGCGATCAGGCTGGGGTCGATCTGGCGCGCAATGCGCACGGCCAGGTCCACGCGCTCCTCGACCAGGTTCACCGTGCGGTCGACCAGCAGCAGCTCGATGCGCGCCGCCGGATGGCGCGCGACGAAACCGGCCACCGCCCGTGCCAGGTGGCTCTGCCCGAACGACACGCTGGCGGTCACGCGCAGCGTACCGTGCGGCTCGGGATCATCACTGGCCAGCTCGCCCTGCAGTTCTTCGCCGATCGCCAGCATCTGCCGGAAGCGCGCCAACGCCGCCTCGCCCGGGCCGGTCAGGCTGACCCGGCGCGTGGTCCGGTGCAGCAGGCGTGCACCCAGCCAGCCCTCGACCTCGGCCAGGTAGCGGCTGACCATCGCCCGCGACATGTCCAGCACTTCCGCGGCGGCGGTGAGGCTGCCGCGCTCGGCCACCTCGACAAACACGGTCATGGCGGTCAATCGGTCCATATGCTCGATCCACGCAACAAACAAGCGCGTTATACGCTGTTTTTCGAGCGACTGCAGCAGCCTAGAGTGGCCCCATTCCCAGCCCACATCGCCCCACGGAGTCCTGCCATGAAGATCGCCCTCGTTGGTTCCACCGGCAACATCGGCCGCCAGATCGCCCGCCACGCGCTGGCCCACGGCCACGAACTCACCGTCATCGTGCGCAGCGCGCAGGACCTCCCGGCCGAACTGGCCGGCGCCCATCCGGTGATCGCCTCGCTGGATGACCAGGACGCGCTGGTCGCCGCCATCGCGGGCCACGACGTACTGGCCAGCGCCTACGGCCCGCGCCCGGGCGACGACATCGGCCGCGTGGGCGAGATCGCCGCGCAGCTGGCGGCCGCCGCGCGCAAAGCCGGCGTACCGCGCCTGGTGGTGGTGGGTGGCGCTGGCAGCCTGGAAGTCGCGCCGGGCGTGCAGCTGGTCGATACCCCCAACTTCCCGGAAGCCTACAAGCCGTACGCGCTGGCCCATCGTGAAGCCTTCAATCGCCTGCAGGCAGTGGACGACCTGGACTGGACCTTCTTCTCGCCGGCCGCCGAAATCGGCCCGGGCGATGAGCGTGGCCAGTATCGCGTGCAGCCCAAGGCCTTCCTGGCCGACGCCAGTGGCCACAGCCGCATCAGCTATGCCGACTACGGCGCCGCGTTCGTCGCCGAGCTGGAAGCGCACGCTTACCCGAAGCAGATCATCACCGCCGCGTACTGATCCAGCTACGCCCCTTGTAGAGCCAAGCCCGCGCTCGGCTCTACGCGAACATGCAGCCGGGCATTGGCCCGGCTCTACACAAGGAATTCCCCATGCGCGCCGCTGCCCTGCTGCTCCCCCTCGCCCTGGCCGCCACGTTCACCAGTGCGCCGCTGCTGGCCGCACCGGCCACCGCGGCGCCGGCCGCCGCGACGAAATCACAACTGCACCTGCAGACCTTCCATCCCGGCCCGCAGGCGATGTTCTCGGTATCCTCGGTACTGATCGAAGGCCGCCATGACGCGATCCTGATCAACGCGCAGTTCGGCGCCAGCGACGCACGCAAGCTGGTCGAACGGATCCGCGCCAGTGGCAAGCAGCTGACCACGATCTACATCAGCCACGGCGATCCGGACTACTACTTCGGCCTGGCCACCCTGCAGGATGCCTTCCCGCAGGCACGCATCGTCGCCACTGCGCAGACCGTCGCCCACATCCAGCAGACCCGGGCCGGCAAGCTGGCCTACTGGGGACCGAAGATGGGTGCCGACGTGCCCGCGCGCATCGTGGTGCCGCAGGTGCTGGACGGCGATGCCCTGCAGCTGGAAGGCCAGCGCCTGCCGTTGATCGGCCTGGATGGCCCGACCCCGGACCGCACGGTGCTGTGGGTACCATCGCTGCGCGCGATCGTCGGTGGCATTCCGGTGGTGGCCGGTGAGCACGTGTGGATGGCCGACACACAGACGCCGAAGTCGCACACTGACTGGCTGCAGACCCTGCAGCGATTGCAGGCACTGAAGCCGAAGGTGGTGGTGCCGGGGCATTACGCGCCGGGTGCGGCGCTGGATGCCAGTGCGTTGCGCTTCACCGCGGACTACATCCGCGCGTTCGACGCCGAGGCGGCAAAGGCGAAGGACAGTGCGGCGCTGGTGCAGGCGATGCAGGCGCGCTATCCGAAGCTGGACGGCGTGGCGTCGCTGGAGCTGAGTGCGAAGGTGGCCAAGGGCGAGATGCAGTGGCCATGAGGTGGGAGTTTTCTTTTGCAGGGCTGCGCCCTGCACCTGCCCAATGCAACGGCAACAGCCGAAGCAACAGCAACAGCAACAGCTGGCTATCCGTGGGATGGCGAGGTGGGTCCGGTTGCGGGGGGGCGCTGCAAGTACGTCCATGTAAGCTCGGTCGCCGCATCCATGCGGCTCACGCCCCCGCAACCGGACCCACCCCGCCTTCGACAGTTTCCCGCTATCTGTCGGAACCTGCTGCTGATGGTGGGTGCCGACCGTTGGTCGGCACGGGGTCAGAGCCCGTTGCTGCGCAACGGGCTCTGACCCCACTATTTGATGATTAGGTATCTGTGGGATTGTTCATGTCGTGCTCGAACAACTCCCCCTGCACCACCGGTTCCTTTTCGCGGAAGCCACCCAGCCCGACACCCACCAGCCGATAGCGCGTCTCCGCTGGCAGGTCGACGCGGGCGCGCAGGGCCAGTGCGATGTCGCGCAGTTCTTCCATCGACTCCGGCGGACGTTCCGGGGTGAAGCTGCGGGTGAGAATGCGGAACTGCGCGGTTTTCAACTTCAGCACCACGGTATGGCCGACACGTTCGGTCTTGCGTGTGGCATTCCAGGTCTTCTCCGCCAACTGCACGATCGCCTCGCCCAGGTCTTCCAGCAGCAGGTCTTCGGCGAAGGTGTCCTCCGAGGAAATCGACTGCACCTGCTGGTCCGGTTCCACCGGCCGCTCGTCGATGCCGCGTGCGCGGTTGTACAGGCTGCGGCCGAAACTGCCGAACGCTTCTTCCAGATCGATCAGTGCCCACTGCCGCAGGTCGCCGCAGGTGGCGATGCCGCGCGCGGCCAGCTTGCCTTCCATCACCTTGCCGACGCCAGGCACCCGGCTCACCGGCAACGGCAGCAGGAAGGCGTCCACCCGCTGCGGCGGAATCACGAACTGGCCATCGGGCTTGCGCCAGTCCGAGGCGATCTTGGCCAGGAACTTGTTCGGCGCGATCCCAGCTGAAGCAGTCAGGTTGGTCTCCTCACGGATCTGCATGCGGATGGTACGGGCGATGTCGGTCGCCAGTTCGATGCCGCTCTTCGGCTCGGTCACGTCCAGGTAGGCTTCATCCAGTGACAATGGTTCAACCAGGTCGGTGTGGCGCAGGAAGATCTCGCGCACCTGGCGTGACACCGCCTTGTAACGTGCGAAGTCGGGCGGCACGAAGATCGCATCCGGGCACAGGCGTTCGGCCCGCACTGCCGGCATGGCCGAACGCACACCGAACACGCGTGCCTCGTACGATGCCGCGCACACCACCGAGCGTGCGCCGCGCCATGCCACAACCACCGGCTTGCCGCGCAGTGACGGATCGTCGCGCTGCTCCACCGACGCGTAGAACGCGTCCATGTCAACGTGGATGATCTTGCGCAGTCGGGTCATGTCAGGTGGAAAAGGCGGGGCCGGGCCGGGTGGGCCACACGCCGAAGTATGGTCGTTGCACATCAACAGGATGCGCGTATTCCCTTGAAAACACTACGGTTGCGTACGGTTGAAATGTTTGATCGGGACAGTTTCCACGGGCATTCTCGGGCGCTTGTTTCCCTGTTCTCCGCTTCCAGGATTGTGCTTCATGACCCGTCTCCACGCGTTCAACCGCGAACAGCTGCTGGCCAGCGCACGCGGTGAACTGTTCGGCACCGCCGCCGGCCGTTTGCCCAACGACCCGATGCTGATGTTCGACCGCATCACCGACATCCGCGAGGACGGCGGACCGCATGGCAAGGGCATGGTACGCGCCGAACTGGATATCCGCCCGGACCTGTGGTTCTTCGGCTGCCACTTCATCGGCGACCCGGTGATGCCAGGCTGCCTGGGCCTGGATGCCATGTGGCAGCTGACCGGCTTCTTCCTGACCTGGCTGGGTGCGCCCGGCAAGGGCCGCGCGCTGGGCTGTGGCGAGGTGAAGTTCACCGGCCAGGTACTGCCGGACGCCAAGCTCGTACGCTACGAGATCGACATCAGCCGGGTCATCAACCGCAAGCTGGTGATGGCCCAGTCGGACGCCCGCATGTACGTGGACGACCGCGAAATCTACAGCGCGCGCGACCTGCGCGTCGGCCTGTTCACCGAAACCGGGAGCTTCTGATGCGTCGCGTCGTCATCACCGGCATGGGCATCACGTCCTGCCTCGGCAATGATCTGGATACCGTTTCGGCCGCGCTGCGTGAAGGACGCTCGGGCATCACCGCCCTGGCCGACCACGCCGAAGCAGGCCTGCGCAGCCAGGTCGGAGGCCGCGTCGACCTCGACCTGGACGCCTTGATCGACCGCAAGCAGAAGCGCTTCATGAGCGACGCGGCGGCCTTCGCCTACCTGGCCATGCGCGATGCCATCGCCGATGCCGGGCTCAGCCCCGAGCAGGTCAGCAGCCTGCGCACCGGCCTGATCGCCGGTTCCGGTGGCGGCTCCAGCGAATGGCAGATCGGTGCCGTCGACCTGCTGCGCGAACGTGGCGTGCGCAAGGTCGGCCCATACATGGTGCCGCGCACGATGTGCTCGACGGTCTCGGCCTGCCTGGCCACGGCCTACCAGATCAAGGGCGTCAGCTACTCGCTGTCGGCTGCCTGCGCGACCTCGGCGCATTGCATCGGCGCCGCTGCGGACATGATCCGGCACGGTGCGCAGGACATCATGTTCGCCGGCGGTGGCGAAGACCTGCACTGGTCGATGAGCGTGATGTTCGACGCGATGGGCGCGCTGTCGACCAGCTTCAACGAAACCCCGGCCAGCGCCTCGCGCCCGTACGACAAGGACCGCGACGGCTTCGTCATCGCCGGAGGTGGCGGCATGCTGGTGCTGGAGGATTACGACCACGCCGTCGCACGCGGTGCCCACATCCATGCCGAGCTGATCGGCTATGGCGTCACCTCCGACGGTGCCGACATGGTGGCGCCCTCCGGCGAAGGTGCGGTGCGCTGCATGAAGATGGCGCTGCAGGGTGTCGATCGCCCACTGGACTACCTGAACACCCACGGCACCTCGACCCCGCTGGGCGATGTCACCGAGCTCAACGCGATCCGCGAAGTGTTCGGCGATGCAGTGCCGCCGCTGTCTTCGACCAAGGCGTTGTCCGGGCACTCGCTCGGTGCAGCCAGCGTGCACGAGGCGATCTACTGCCTGCTGATGATGCGCGATGGCTTCGTTGCCGGTTCGGCCAACATCGGCGAGCTGGACCCGAAGGTGGAGAGCTTCCCGATCCTGCGCGAGAGCCGCGAGCAGAAACTGGATACGGTGATGTCCAACAGCTTCGGCTTCGGTGGCACAAACGCCGCGTTGGTGTTCGGACGGGTGTGATGGGGGCAGGTGTGCCGACCAACGGTCGGCACCCACCAATAGATGTAGAGCCGAGCCATGCTCGGCTCAGTGCCGGCCAACGGTCGGCACCCACCTTACTTCGGCAGCAACGGCAGCAGCAGCGCGTGCGCGTCCACCAGGGACCCAACGATGCGGTGGCCCAGTGCGCGCAGCTCTTCATCAGGATGCACCAGGTCCGGCACCTGGATCACGGTCATGCCGGCCGCCAATGCTGCGCGCGTACCGGCCGGTGAGTCTTCCAGCGCCAGGCAGCGTTCCGGGGCCTGGCCCAGCCGCTGCGCGGCCAGCAGGTAGATATCCGGCGCCGGTTTCGGCCGCGCCACGTCGCCACTGGTGATCACCGCATCGAAGTACGGCAGCAGGCCAGCGGCCGTCAGCTTGCGGTTGGCCCGCGGCTGCCGCGTGGTGGTGGCCACCGCACGCGGTACCGCGTGCGCCTTCAACAGCTCCAGCAGTTCCAGGATGCCCGGCCGCAGCGGCAGGCCGGTCTGGGTGCGTGCTTCGTACAGCTCATGGCAGCGTGCAGCCACCGCCTCGATCATGCTGTCCTCGATCCCCTGCGCACGCAGCAGCGCGTGCGAATCGCGGTCGCCGAGGCCGACCATGCGCAGGAACACCGCCTCGTCCAGGCCCAGCCCGAATGCGTCGGCCGCCTCGCTCCAGCAGGCCAGCGAAACGCGCTCGCTGTCGATCATCAGGCCGTCCATGTCGAAGATGACGGCGTCGGGGAGGAACGGCAGCGCAGCAATGTTGGTCATGAAGCGAACAGCGTATCCAGGTCGGTGGAAGTGAGCTGCCGCCATTGCCCCTCGTCCAGCCCCTGCAGGTCCAGCCCGCCGACGCGGCTGCGGTGCAGGGCCTGCACGTGGTTGCCGGTGGCGGCGAACATGCGGCGTACCTGATGGTAGCGGCCTTCGTGCAGCACCAGCCGCGCACGGCGCGCATCCAGCACCTCCAGTTCAGCCGGCAGCAGGGGCGTCTTCTCCGATTCCAGCATCAGCGTGCCGCTGGCGAACAGCGCCACCTCGTCGCCGCGCAGGTCCTCGCTCAACTCGACCTCATAGACTTTCGGCAGCTTCGACTTCGGCGAGATGATCCGGTGCAGCAGGCCACCATCGTCGGTCAGCAACAGCAGGCCACTGGTCTCGCGGTCGAGGCGGCCGACCGTGGACAGCACCGGATCGCGGTCGCGGAAGCGCGGCGGCAGCAGGTCGTAGATCAGGCGCCCGGTGTCCTTGGTCGAACAGGTGTAGCCGGCCGGCTTGTGCAGCGCGATCGACAGCCCCGGCGGTGGGTCCAGCGGCTCGCCATCGACCCGGATGGCGTCATGCGGCACCTGGTCGTCGGCATACAGCACCTCGCCATCGGCGTCGGTGACGCGGCCTTCGCGGAACATCCATTGCACCTGCTTGCGGCTGCCATAGCCCAGGTTGGCGATGTGCTTGACCAGCTTCACTTGCCCTTCCCCTTCACTGCTTCCACCAGCTTGAAACCGTCGCGTTCGGCGACCACGCGCACCGCGCCGAAGCTGTCGTTGAGGGTGTGCTCGTAAGGCAGGTGGCGGTTGGCCACCACGTACAGGCGCCCGCCCGGGCGCAATGCCTGCGCAGCCACGGCGATGAAGCGCTGGCCGATGTCCGGGCGGTCAGCGCGCGACGGCGTGTGGAACGGCGGGTTGCTGATGATGACGTCGTAGCCCGGCTCGATGCCGGCGGTGACGTCCTGCCACAGGAAGCGCAGCGGCAGCGGGCGCGGTGGCGGCGCCAGATTGAGCTCGGCCAGCGCCAGTGCGCGCTGCTCGGCCTCGTACAGGTCCAGCGCGGTGATCTTCGGGCAGCGTTCCAGGAGTTCGCGCGACAGGTAGCCGTAGCCGGCGCCGAGGTCGGCGGCGCGTCCGGCCAGGTCGGCCGGCAGGTGCTCGGCCAGCAGCGCCGACGCCGGATCGATGCGATCCCAGGCGAACACGCCCGGGCGGCTGAGGAAGCGACCGCCCACGATCGGGCGCACCGCATCCAGCGCCGACCAGCGCTTGGCCAGGTCAACGTCGTGCTGGCCCTGCAGCGGGGCGGTCCAGTACACGCGGCAGTGGTTCTTGGTCAGGGAGCCACCGAGGCCGGCCAACTGCTTGAGGTCGCCCTCGCCCGAACGCGCACCTTCGTTGTTGGACTGGCAGGCAACGATGCGGCCGCCGTCGGCGACCAGCACAAGCGCACGGGCGAACAGCGCACGGGCTTCTTCGCGCTGGCGCGGCGGCAGCACCAGCACCAACGGGTAGCGGCCCTTGCCGGCCACGTCATCCAGCTGCCCGCTGACGGTCCAGCCGGCAGCCTGCTGCAGCGGTTGCGCGAACGGGGCGAAGCTCTGTTCGCAATGCACCTCGCGATCGCCGGCCACTTCGCGCAATGGCCAGCCATCGCGGGCACGCAGGAAGGCCACCGGGCCCTCAGGCCAGCGCAGGGCGCCTTGGGAGAACGGCAGGAGCAGGGTCTGCAGGGGGGCGTCGTCGCTGGAGGCCATCGGCGCGGGTACTTCAAGCGTGAGGGCCGTCCATTGTACCGGCTTGGCCGGGCCGGCCCCGGCGGCCCGCTTTGCGAAACCCGAACGGGGCCTTGATCCGCCAGAAACATTGAAACGTTCAGGGTAGAGGCTCCCCCCGGAAACCCAGGAGAACCTGCATGCGAGCCTTGTTCGTCGGTGGCGTGGTCGACAACAGTGAAATGGACCTGGAAGGCAGCCATCCGCCCGTGCACTACCCCGAGGACACCGGCGGCGGCCACTCGCGCTACCGGCTGCATCAGATCGGTCATGGTGCCGACGGCAGCGTTGCCTACGCCGTCTATGGGGCACCGGACCTGGCCGATGACGAGGTGGCGAGGGTTGCAGAGGAGCGTGCGTACGCACGCCGATTCGAGGCGACGCCGACGTTGTTCGAGCATTGACACACCGGTAGCGCCCGAGCCCACGCTCGGGCGACGGTGCAGCCGAGCGTGGGCTCGGCTCTACATCCGATCAAGGCGCCGTGGGTGGCAGGCGGTTGATGCTGGCGATTTCATCCAGCCACACGTGGTGCTGCTGCACCGGCGTGTCGTAGTCATCCAGGCGCAACTGGCCGTTGCTGCCTTCGTCGCCGGCCTCGTTGCGGTATTGCTGCACGGTTGGCCTCACCGCCACCGTGCCGAGCAGGCGGCGGCCATCGTGCAGAATCAGTTCCACCTGCGTTTCGCCATCCAGCTGCGGCAGCAGGGCTTCCAGGCGCGCAATCTGCGCCGGATCGGTGTGGATACGTGGAGCTATACGGGACATCGGCGACCTCCTGACTGCAGGGTCGCCGATCGGCCGTGAATGTTCAGTGCAGCGCGCTGTCCGCGCGCGGCACCTGCACCTTGCGCACGGCAGCCACCAGCTGCGCTACCGAGTACGGCTTGGCCACATGCTCCTGGAAGCCCGACGCCAGCGCGCGGCGGCGGTCGTCGGCACGCGCCAGTGCAGTCACCGCCACCGCAGGCAAGGTCGCCGCATCCACGCCCATGTCCTCGCGCAGCGTGCGCACCAGCCCATAGCCATCCATGCCCGGCATGCCGATGTCGGTCAGCAGCACGTGGTATTGCAGGTGGCCGGTGTCGGCCAGCAGTGCCAGCGCTTCGCCGGCCGAACTGGCCGCAGACACGCTGGCGCCCTGCTCTTCCAGCATGCGCCGCAAGTACTCCAGCACTTCCGGCTGGTCTTCCACCGCCAGCACATGCATGCCGCGCAGCGGATACGGCTCGACGATCACCGGCTCCAGGATCGGCCCGCTGATCACTTCACGCAGCGGCCGCCGTTCGGCATCGGGAACATGCTGGGGCAGGCGCACGGTGAAGGTCGCGCCGTGGCCGTGGCCCTCGCTGGCCGCAGTGACCGTGCCACCATGCAGTTCCACCAGCTGCTGCACGATCGCAAGGCCCAGGCCCAGGCCGCCATGGCGGCGGGTGGTGGTGCCGTCGGCCTGGCGGAAGCGGCTGAACAGATGATTGAGGAATTCGGGTGCGATGCCATCACCGCTGTCACGCACGGTGATCTCCCAGTAGTTGCCGTCAGCCCGCAGCTGCAGGTCGATGCGGCCTTCAGCCGGGGTGAACTTGATCGCGTTCGAGAGCAGGTTCCAGAACACCTGCTGCAGGCGCGTGGCGTCGCCCAGCACCAGGCTGGGTTGCGTGGGCAGCTGCAGGTGCACGTCCAGCGCCTTGCCTTCGGCCACCAGTTCCTGCGCGCCGATCGCCTCACCCAGCACCGCGCACAGGTCCAGCACTTCCACCTCCAGCTGCACCTTGCCCAGCAGCATGCTGCTGAGGTCGAGCATGTCCGAGATCAGCCGCTTCTGCGCACCGGCGCTGTTGGCGATCACGTTCAGGCCCTTGTACAGCGGACTGGTGTTGTCCACTCGCTGCAGAAGCAATTCGCTCCAGCCGAGGATGGTAGTCAACGGCGTACGCAGCTCATGCGACAGCGTGGCCAGGAATTCATCCTTCAGCCGCGCCATGTTTTCCGCAGCACTGCGCGCGGCACGCTCGGACTGCAGCAGTTCCTCGCGGGCCAGCTCGATCTCGCGGCGTTCGGTCACGTCCGGGCTGCTGCCGGCCAGGCCGATGAAGCGGCCCATGCGCGAGAAGCGCGGGCGGGCGTTCATCTCCAGCCAGCGCCACTGGCCATCGGCACGGCGTGCGCGCACCAGCGCATGCATGGAGCGCTGCGCCTTCAATGCTTCCTGCAGTTCATACTCGAAGACCGATGCGTCGTCCGGATGCACCAGGCCGCGCCAGACGTCCTCCGGCACGCGCGTCTCGTCACCGCCGAAGAACTCGCTGAAGGCACTGTTGACGAAACGGGCATGGCCGCGCTCGTCCAAGACCCACACCGGCATCGGCAGGCCGTCGGCCAGCGCACTGAAGCGGGCTTCGCTTTCGCCCAGCTCCACTTCCATCTGCTTGCGTGCGGTGATGTCGAAGAACAGGATGCCGACCTTGTCCTCGCCCGGCCGGCCCACGCGCACCGCATCCACCGCGAACGAGCGGCCCAGCGCACGCGCCTCCATCTCGAACTGGGCCGGGCGGCCGCTGCGTGCGACCTCGCCATAGATGCGGAACCAGTCCTGCTCATGGCCGGGCTCCAGCGCCGTCATGCGCTTTCCACGCGCATCCTTCAGCCCTGTGTGGCGCTCGAAGGCATCGTTGACCTCGATGAAGCGGTAGTCGACCGCACGATCACCCTCGAACAGCACCTGGATCACGCAGAAACCGGCGTTGATGCGCTCAAGCACGCCATGATGCAGGTCGGGTTCGGGCGCCGGCACCGTCATCGGTGGGCGCTCCACGAGGGGCGGCAGTGTGGACAAGGGTGTCTGTGCAGGCCAGGTTGGAGGCACAGCATCTTCCAAAGGGCGTATTCACAGCGTCAAGCGCCGTCAGTCATGGTTGACGTCGATGAATTGGCGGCAACCGCTCTTGCAGACGACGCATGCGGCCATTGCCGATACCGGGAAGCAGGATCACACTCGATCTGTGATCAACATCGCCCCCATCGAGGGGACGCAGGAGACCGTGATGAAACGCTCACTCGCGATTGCCCTGTTGGCAGGCGCCCTGGCGGCGGGCGGCGCCAGTGCGGCACCGCGCACCGTGACCGACCCGGAAGCTCCCCGCGCATTGCAGGCCGATGGCCCGGTCAGCGTGAAGTGGGACGATCCGGCCAAATTCACCGAGATCCGCCAGAGTACCAACCGCTTCGAGGCCGAGCGTGGCGACTGGGTGCAGCAGCTGGCACGCTACCTGCAGACCGCTGCCGCCAAACCGCTGCAACCGGGACAGACGCTTGATGTGACCCTGGTCGACATCAAGCGCGCCGGTGACTACGAGCCGTGGCACGGCCCGCGCGGCCGCGACATCCGGATCATGCGCGACATCTACCCACCGCGGATCAGCCTGCAGTACACGCTGAAGGACGCCAGCGGCCGCATCGTCAGCGAGGGCGACGCGCGCCTGAGCGATACCGGCTACCTGCACAACATCGGCCTGAAGAGCGACAGCGATCCACTGCGCTACGAGAAGCGCCTGATCGACGACTGGGTGAAGCGGCAGCTGACAGCGCAGGCCACCGCAGCACGGTAGGTCCATCGGTAGGTGTCGACCTTGGTCGACACGCATTCACAGCGCCAACCAAGATAGGCTGCTACTGAAGCCGAGCGTGGGCTCGGCTCTACACGTACAGCTTCGCCACGCGCTTGACCGCGCACGGCAGCTGGTAGGCACTCACGCCACAGCGCGGCGCCAGCTCCGACAGCGTCGGCGCGGAGCCCCACAGCTCCACCACGCTGCCGATGCCGGCCTGCGGATGCGCGGTCAGGTCCACCGTCAGCATGTCCATCGACACGCGCCCGATCAGCGCACCGGGCTGGCCGTCGATCAGCACCGGGGTGCCATTCGGTGCAAACTGCGGGTAACCGTCGGCATAGCCGAGTGCAACCACGCCTACGCGGGTGCGCGCCTTGGCCACGAAGCGCGCGCCATACCCCACCGGTTCACCGGCTTCGATCCAGCGCTCGGCGATCACCTTGGACTGCATCGTCATCACCGGGCGCAGTCGCTCGGTCAACACGGTGTTGTCCGGCAGCGGGTTGGCGCCGTACAGCATCAGGCCCGGGCGCACCCAATCGCTGCGCACCTCCGGCCAGCCCAGCAGTGCGGGCGAGTTGCACACGCTGGTCTCGCCCTCCAACCCGTCAATGGCGCGCGCGAAGGTCGCCGCCTGCTCGCGGGTGCGCTCGCTGTCCAGTTCGTCGGCACGTGCCAGGTGGGTCATCAGCACGATGCGCTCGACCTGCGGCAGCGCCGACAGGCGTGCATGCGCCGCGCGGAAGCTGTCCACGTCCAGGCCGAGGCGGTGCATGCCGCTGTCCAGCTTCAGCCACACCGTCAACGGGCGCGGGCTGTCGAACGCCGCCAGTGCCTCCACTTGCCACGGCGAACCGACGGCGAACCAGAAGTCATGCTCGGCCACCAGCGCCATGTCGCTGGGCTCGAAGATGCCTTCCAGCAGCAGGATCGGCACACGGATGCCGGCCTGGCGCAGCTCCAGTGCCTCTTCGATGGTGGCCACGCCGAAACCATCGGCCTCGCCTTCCAGCGCCTGCGCACAGCGCACCGCGCCATGCCCATAGGCATCGGCCTTGATGATCGCCAGGGCCTTGCCACCGCCCAGTTCACGCGCGAGCCGGTAGTTGCTGCGCAGGGCGCCCAGATCGATCAGCGCGCGGGCAGGACGCATGTGCGGTTCTCGTGTTGCGGCGCGTGACCGTACTGGCCGTAGCGGAAAATATCCAGGCCTTCGGTGCTGATCTGCGGCTGTCGCGCGCTCATCAGGTCGGCCAGGTAGCGGCCCGAGCCGCAGGCCATGGTCCAGCCCAGCGTGCCGTGGCCGGTGTTGAGGTACAGGTTGCGGAACGGCGTGGCGCCGATCACCGGCGTACCGTCCGGCGTAGCCGGGCGCAGGCCGGTCCAGAGCTGCGCGCGCGACAGGTCGCCACCCTTCGGGTAGAGGTCACGGACCACCAGTTCCAGGGTCTCGCGGCGGCGCTGCGACAGCGACAGGTCGAAGCCGGCCACCTCGGCCATGCCGCCGACACGGATGCGGTCGTCGAAGCGGGTCACCGCCACCTTGTAGCTCTCATCGAGGATGGTCGAGGTCGGCGCCATCGCCGGGTCGGTGATCGGCAGGGTCAGCGAGTAACCCTTCAGCGGGTACACCGGCAGGCGCATGCCCAGCGGTGCGACCAGCGCCGGTGAGTAGCTGCCGAGCGCAACCACGAAGCGGTCGGCGGTTTCCAGCTTGCCGTCGATGCGCACGCCGGTGATGCGGTCGCCATCGAACTCCAGGCCGGTGATGTCCTGGTCGAAGCGGAATTCAACGCCGGCATCCACGCACATCTGCGCCAGGCGGCGGGTGAACAGCTGGCAGTCGCCGGTCTGGTCACGCGGCAGGCGCAGCGCGCCGACCAGGCCATCGACGTGGGCCAGGGCCGGTTCGGCCTGGATGATGCCGGCCCGGTCCAGCACCTCGTACGGCACGCCGTACTGGGCCAGGATCTCGATGTCCTGCGCCGAGGCATCCAGCTGCTGCTGGGTGCGGAACAACTGGGTGGTGCCCAGGTCGCGGCCTTCGAATTCAATGCCGATCTGCGCGCGCAGCTCGTTCAGGCAGTCGCGGCTGTACTCGGACATGCGCACCATGCGCGCCTTGTTGATCGCATAACGCTCGTGGGTACAGTTGCGCAGCATCTGCCACAGCCAGCGGTACTGGGCCAGGTCCATGCCCGGCTTGATCGCCAGCGGCGCGTGCTTCTCGAACAGCCAGCCGATCGCCTTCTTCGGCACGCCCGGCGCCGCCCACGGCGAGGTGTAGCCGAATGACAGCTGGCCGGCATTGGCGAAGCTGGTCTCCAGCGCCGGGCCGGGCTGGCGGTCGATGACCGTGACTTCAAACCCGGCCTGTCGCAGGTACCAGGCACTGGTAGTGCCGATCACGCCGCTGCCGAGAACTAGGACTCGCATGGGACTTCTCCAACCCGATCATTCCCTGCACTGGAGCGTGCCGGGGCCATAATTGGGGAAGTATAGACAGCCAATACCAGTTGATTTGCCTGAATTGAAATCAACCGGCAGGATGTTCTCCTGCAATTCATTCCCCAAGGTTGACGGCCATGGCCACCCGTACCCGCGAACTGGACAAGATCGACCGCAAGATCCTGCGCATCCTGCAGGCCGAAGGCCGCATCTCCTTCACCGAGCTGGGCGAGCGGGTCGGCCTGTCGACCACCCCGTGCACCGAGCGGGTGCGCCGCCTGGAACGCGAAGGGGTAATCACCGGCTATCACGCCCACCTCGACCCGGCCGCGGTAAAGGCCAGCCTGCTGGTGTTCGTGGAGATCAGCCTGGCCTACAAGTCCGGCGACATCTTCGAGGAGTTCCGGCGCGCCGCGCTGAAGCTGCCCAACGTGCTGGAGTGCCACCTGGTGTCGGGCGACTTCGATTACCTGCTGAAAGCACGGATCAGTGAAATGGCTTCCTACCGCAAGCTGCTCGGCAGCACGTTGCTGACACTGCCGCATGTACGTGAGTCGAAGAGCTACATCGTGATGGAAGAGGTGAAGGAGACGCTGAGCCTGCCGATTCCGGATTGAAGCTGGGAACCGGTTGGGGTCAGATCCCGCTGCGCGGGATCCGACCCCGGTCGGCATCTGGCAAGGGGTCGGATCCCGCGCAGCGGGCTCTGACCCCGGTCATGGCGACAGTCAGCGCTGCTGCGGATGCTTCTGCGTGCGCTGTTCCTGCTGCTTGCCGCCCTTGTGCGGCGGCTGCGGCTCCATCTGCTGTTGTTGTTGTTGCTGGTGCGAGTTACGGCCCTGCGGTTCCTTGCCGGGATGACGGTTCTGCTGGTTTTTCATGGTCGCGATCCAGTGGACGAAGGACATGCGGCGGCGGGATGCCGGCGCAGGGCCACGGTGGTCCCGGAACGGTTAATCGCAGGCGAAAAAGCAGTGATCGGCTGGATGTTGTTTTCGTGCGTTCAGCCCGCTCAGCGCCAGGTAGCGGCCAACCTTGGTGGCACCAGGACTCAGCGCTTGATCTGCTGCCCATCGCCGGCCGGCACGCTGTCGTAATAGCGGCCGGTGCGCGAATCGAACACGCGGTTCGGGCCGGCCGGGCGCACGCCCGGAACGATGCGGCCATTGCGGTCATAGACCTTGTCGGCCGGCTTCGGCACCGGCGTCGGCGCGACCCGGGCCGGACCGGTGGATCTGATCGGCTGCGCCGGCTGCGGCGACGGCAGCACCTGCGGTTGCGGGCGAGCGGCCTGTGGCGGTGGTGCCACGGGCTGCGGCGCCACGGTGGTCGCGCTGCGGGTCGCAGTCGGGTCGGCGGTCGGCACCTGCGCCAGCGCGACGATGGGCAACAGGGCCAGCAGCAGGGGAAGGATCGGTTTCATGGCACGCTCCGGCGTGGATCGCGTTCACCTTGCGCCCGCCCCTGTGTGCCGCCCATGAACGGCCATCACACTTGCAAGCGCGCGCCGGCACCCCCACGTTTTCCGGCATCCCCAGGCCATCGACCCCACGGAGCGCCGCCATGACCGCCTTCGACCTGACGCCCCCCACTGCCACCCAGACCGAGGCGCTGATCGCTGGCCTCAGCAGCGAGGAGCGCCGCGTGCTGCTGCAGCACGGCACCGAGGCGCCGTTCTGCGGCGTGTTCCTCGACAACAAGCGCGAGGGGGTCTACTGCTGCAGGCTGTGCGCGCTGCCACTGTTCCGCTCCAGCACCAAGTTCGATTCCGGCACCGGCTGGCCCAGCTTCTTTGCCCCGTTCGACCCGGCGCACGTGCGCGAGATCCGTGATACCAGCCACGGCATGGTGCGCACCGAGATCACCTGCGCGCGCTGCGGCAGCCACTTGGGCCACGTGTTCCCGGATGGTCCGCCGCCCACCTACGAGCGCCACTGCCTGAACTCCGTCTCACTTTCGTTCACCGGCAATGGCGAGCCCTGGCCCGATCCGTTGCAGCGTGGCGGCGCAGAAAGCGGCGTGGCAGGCTGAAACACCCCGCTGACCGATTTCACAGAATTCCCTCTTCAGAAAACCGGGCGACGGGCCGACAAGGAGATATCCCCTCTCCTTGCGTCGCCCCATGCTCATCATCGTTGGATTCCTGGTCGTCATCATCAGCGTGATCGGGGGCTACCTCGGTGCCCACGGCCGCCTGGGTGCCCTCTGGCAGCCCTATGAGCTGGTCATCATCGGCGGCGCCGCGCTCGGCGCCTTCCTGGTCGGTACCCCGGCCAAGACGGTCAAGCAGACCCTGCAGGCCATGGTGGGTGTGTTCAAGGGCCCGCGCTACAAGCAGCAGGACTACATCGATGTGCTCAGCCTGCTCTATGAACTGCTCAACAAGGCCCGCCGCGAAGGCTTCATGGCGTTGGAAGACCATGTCGAGCGCCCGGCCGAAAGCGCGCTGTTCGGCAACTACCCCAAGGTGCAGGCCGACCACCACCTGATCGATTTCATCACCGACTGCCTGCGCCTGATGATCGGCAGCAACATCGAGCCGCATGAGCTGGAACCGCTGCTGGAACTGGAGCTGGAAAAGCACCACGCCGAGGCCATGGCCCCCTCACAGGTGCTGACCAAGGTCGCCGACGGGCTGCCCGGTTTCGGCATCGTCGCCGCGGTGCTGGGCATCGTCATCACCATGGGCTCGATCGGTGGCGACATCGTCGAGGTCGGTGGCCACGTGGCCGGCGCGCTGGTCGGTACGTTCCTGGGCATCCTGCTGGGCTACGGCTTCGTCGGCCCGATGGCCGCCGCGATGGAGGCCCGCGCCGAGCAGGACAGCCGCATCTACGAATCGGTCAAGACCGCCCTGCTGGCCTGCCTGCGCGGTTACAACCCGAAGATCGCGCTGGAGTTCGCCCGCAAGACGCTGCCGTCGAACGTGCGCCCGGCCTTCTCCGATTTCGAGCAGCACCTGAAGACGGTCAAGTAAGCCATGGCCGAGACCAAGCCCACCGTCATCGTCCGCCGGGTCAAGAAGGCCGGCCACGCCGCCCATCATGGTGGTTCGTGGAAGGTGGCCTATGCCGACTTCGTGACCGCGATGATGGCGTTCTTCCTGGTGCTGTGGCTGATGGCCACCACCAACAAGAACGACCGTGCGGCCATTTCCGAGTACTTCCGCAACCCCAGCCCGTTGAGCGGTCAGAGCGCCACGCCGGCGCCCGGCATGGCCGGCCCGGGCGGCGCCAGCACCTCGATGATCAAGCTGGGCGGTGCCACCGACATTTCGCGTGGCAACAGCAACGACCCCTTCCAGAACCAGAAGGAAGCGGTACCGCAGCCGGTGGACCAGCAGCAGCGCGACAAGCAGCAGCTGGAAGCACTGATGAAGGAGCTGCAGGAAGCGATCAGCAGGAGCCAGGCCCTGGAGCCGTTCAAGGACCAGCTGCTGCTGGACCTGACCCCGGAGGGCCTGCGCATCCAGATCGTGGACAAGCAGAACCGGCCGATGTTCGACCTCGGCAGCGCCACGCTGAAACCGTACACGCAGCAGATCCTGCACGAGCTGGCCAACTACCTGAACCACGTGCCGAACCGGATCAGCCTGACCGGCCACACCGACATCACCGCCTATTCGGCTGCACGTGGCTACGGCAACTGGGAACTGAGCGCCGATCGTGCCAATGCCGCCCGCCGCGCGCTGGTGGACGGCGGCCTGGAGGACAACAAGATCACCCGCGTGGTCGGTCTGTCTTCATCGGTGCTGTTCGACAAGGCCGACCCGCAGAACCCGATCAACCGCCGCATCAGCATCGTGGTGATGACCCAGGCCGCCGAAGCGGCCGCTCTGGCCGGTGCCGGCCCGCAGGTGGGGCTGTCGGCGCCGACCGCCGACCCGGACGTGCAGGCCGCGCAGGGTGAGGCGCACTGAACCGGGGTCAGATCCCTTTCCCCTGGAAAGGGATCTGACCCCACCTGCGTGCGGCCGCTACAATGGCGGTCTTTCCGTTTCCAGGTGACCCCACCCCATGTCCCAGAACTCCAAGGCCAAGCGCGACAAGCGCAAGAAGCAGCAGGCCAAGCGCCCGTTCCTGCGCCTGAATGCCCAGCAGCAGGTGCAGAACCATGCCGTGCTGACCAACGAAGACGGCCAGGTGGTCGCCGCCATCGGCCTGCAGGGCCGCGAATGGCTGCTGGCCATCGGTGGTCAGACCATGGGCAACGCCGAGAACCCGGTGCCGATGCTGGCCATGCTCAAGCACCTGTCCAACGTGCAGGAAAAGGAAGGCCGCAAGGTCAACCTGGAGTATTCCGAGCTGCTGCAGAAGCTGCTGGACACCCTGGCCGCCGAATCCGGCCAGACCGCTGACGAGTACCTGGACAAGCTGGTGTCCGAGTTCGAGACCGTGGAAGCCGAAGAAGGCGAAGAAGCCACTGAGGCCGCCGAAGGCGATGTGGTTGAAGCTGCTGCCGACGCCGAGGCCAGCCCGGCCGCTGACAGCGACAGCAAGCCGCAGGCCTGAACCGGCCGCGGGGGTGACGGTCTACGTCGATGACGCGGTGCATCCCTGGCGCGGACAGCGCTGGGCGCACCTGATGGCCGACACCCTGGCCGAGCTGCACGCGATGGCGGCGCAGCTCGGCATCCCACCGCGGGCCTTCCAGAACAAGGCCAGCGGTGCCCACTACGATGTCACGGCCGAGCTGCGTACGCAGGCGATCGCGCTTGGCGCGCGAGCGATTTCCCGGCACACCGATCGTGACCTGGTCAAAGCGGTGATTGCCAACGCCAGGGCGCAGTACCGGCCGTAGGCGCGCTGCCGTTTGCCTCCTGTAGAGCCGAGCCCATGCTCGGCTGCTCTACGCGGACTGCAGCCGAGCGCGGGCTCGGCTCTACATGCGCAGCGCTGCCGGCCCGCTCAGAACGGGTCGCTGCCCAGTCGGATCTCCACGTTCAGCAGCGAGCACAGCGCCAGCATCGCGTCGTCGTCACGGGTCAGCGCCATCACGCCGGTGAAGCCGTCGCTGCCGGTATCCACGCTCCACAGCGTGTAGTTGTGCTCGCGCAGGCGGTCGAAGGCGGTGGACATCAGCTGCACACCGTCCAGGTCCTCGGCGAAGTCCTCGTCATCCAGGTCGCCGCCCCAGTCCAGCTGCAGGTTGAAGCGCGCCGACAGCTCGTTGACCGCCGACTGCAGCGATTCCAGGTCGTCGCGCTCCACCTCGAAACCGGACTGCCAGGCGATGGCAGTGAACAGCGCCGGCAACCAGTCGCTGTCCGCTTCCAGCGGCTGCCCGTCCTCGGACAGGTGCTCGCGCCAGCGGTTGAACTGCTGCAGGGCCAACTCTTCGTCGCCCGGGTTGATCAGCACCAGCAGGTTCCAGACCCGCGCCTCGAATCCATCCTCGTCGAAGTCGTGGATGTCTTCCTCGAAGTCGAAATAGTCGCTGTTGTCGGGCATGGCGGAACGTCCTCTGGGGCAGGCCGGCATTCTACGGTTTATCCTGTGCCGCTGAAGCCGGCCTTGGTGGCCGTCACTGTGAATGAAGCGATGAGCGATACCCCTCCCGACCACCTGGCGATCAACCCGGCCAGCCCCTTCCATGATGCGCAGGCGCTGGAGCGCGGCGTCGGCGTGCGTTTCAACGACGTCGAGCGCGACAACGTCGAGGAATACTCGGTCAGCGAAGGCTGGATCCGCGTGCAGGCCGGCAAGGCCCGCGACCGCCGCGGCAACCCGATGACGATCAAGGTCAAGGGCAAGGTCGAAGTGTATTTCCTGGACCAGAAGCCGGAATAACCGGCTGTTCCGAGCTGGCGTCAGATCCCTTTCCTGCGGAAAGGGATCTGACCCCGCTCGACGGCGCATGGCCGCCGAGTCACTCGCGCTTGCGCGATTCCAGCAGGTCCAGGTTGCGGATCAGGCGCCGCGAGATCTCATCGGAGATCACCCCGCGCCGGGTCAACCGGAACAGCTC
Source organism: Stenotrophomonas sp. YJH_SMC_32 (assembly GCF_059369975.1). Lineage (NCBI taxonomy): Bacteria > Pseudomonadati > Pseudomonadota > Gammaproteobacteria > Lysobacterales > Lysobacteraceae > Stenotrophomonas > Stenotrophomonas sp. YJH_SMC_32. The sequence goes on from NZ_JCAFTE010000004.1 coordinate 242,799, forward strand.
CTCACGCTCGGCATTGAGGCCGGCGCTGCGCAGCTGGCGGTAACCCAGCTCCATGCGCCGCACTTTCTCCGGGTCCACGTCGGGCCCGTCGTTGTCCTTCTCCAGGTGCCGCTGATACAGCAGGCTCACCCGCGAGGCAGCGTCGTTGTACAGCTGCACGTTCTCGGTGTTCTGGTTCATCACCAGCTGCTGGCGCATGCGCTCGACCCCGGCCAGCGCAGCCTTGGACGACAGCCGGCGTGCCAGGTCCTCTTCCTTGCGCTCGCCCGAATCGGCCGGCAGCTGCAGGCCCTTCAGCAGCTGCGGCAGCGCCACGCTGGCGCCGACCAGCGAGAACAGGATCACCGCCGCGGCCAGGAAGATCACCAGGTCGCGCGCCGGGAACGCGCTGCCATCAGGCAGGAACAACGGCAGGGTCAGCACGCCGGCCAGGGTGATCGCGCCGCGCACGCCGGCCACCGAGGTCGCCACCACGATGCGCCAGTTCGGTGCCTCGCCGCGTTCCAGGCCTCGGCGGCGTGCACGCAGCAGGTTCCAGCGCAGCGACAACCATACCCACAGCAGGCGCAACAGGATCAGCGCCAGGTTGATCACCACCACGTACACCAGCAGCCACCATGCACTCTGGTGGCCGGACTCGTTCATGGTGGTGGTGGCACGCTCGACGATGCCGGGCAGCTGCTCGCCCAGCAGCACGAACATGATGCCGTTGAAGCTGAACTGCAGCATGTTCCAGACGCCCGCACGCTGTACGCGCATGCTGCCGGAGACACGGCCGGTCAGCTCGACGTAGCTCATCGCGATACCGGCCGCTACGGCAGCGAGGATACCCGAGGCATGGATTTCTTCGGCCAGCAGGTAGGCCGCGAACGGAATCAGCAGGTTGACCAGCATCGCCGCACCCGGTTCCTCGCCGAAGCGGCGCCACAACCAGCGCTGGAAGGTGGAGACACCGAGGGTGACCGCCACGCCCACCGCAAGGCCGGCCACCGCCACCCACAGGAAGGTCAGCGAGGCCGTGGCCAGCGAGAAGGAGCCGGTCATCACCGCCGCCACCGCGAAACGGAAGCAGACCAGGCCGGACGCATCGTTGAGCAGCGATTCGCCTTCCAGGATGTGCATCAGTCGCTTGGGAATCGGTGCCTTGGAGGCGATCGCGCCGACCGCCACCGGGTCGGTCGGCGAGACGATGGCCGCCAGCGCAAAGCACACCGCCAGCGGCATCACCGGAATCATCCAGTGGATCAGCAGGCCGGCACCGATGACGGTGAACACCACCAGGCCGAACGCCAGTTCGAGGATCGCGCCCTTGTCGCGGAACAGACCCTGCTTGGGGATGCGCCAGCCATCAAGGAACAGCAGCGGCGGCAGGAACAGCAGGAAGAACACCTCCGGCTCCAGCGCGTGGCCGCGGTTGAACACCCCGGCGATGACCGCGCCCAGGCCGATCTGCACCAGCGGCAGCGGCAACGAGAACGGGAGGACGCGAACCAGGTAGCCGCTGGCGACAACGGCCACCAGCATCGCCAGGACGACTTCAATGGTATGCATGCTTCTTCCAGGAAGCGGCGCGCGGGGAGGCTCGAAGGCCAGCGCCGGAAACCCGGAAAAAACTACCACATGCGGCCATGAGCGCGACGGCCGGGGCGGTCGCGCGTCAGCCCCGGCTCATGCCCCGTCGAAGCGGTACAGGTCCATGGCGAGGAAGCCGGCATCGATGCCGGCATCGATGCGGCGTGCACCGAAGCGGTCCTCGCCGGCTGCGCCCATCGCGAAGAACAGCGGCAGCAGGTGCTCGTCGGTCGGGTGCGCGCGTTCGGCGAACGGTGCCTGCCGGCGGTAGTCGAACAGGGCCTGGCGATCATCGGCGGCCAGGCGCTGCTCGACCCACTCGATGAAGGGCCGCACGTACGGCGCTTCCTTGCCGTCCTGGTAGTCGCCCCAGTCGTGCAGGTTGTGGGTGATGCTGCCCGAGCCGACCAGCAGCACGCCCTGCTCACGCAGTGGCGCCAGCGCGCGGCCCAGCGCGAACTGGTGCCCGGGGCCGAGCAGCGGCTGGATCGACAGCGGCACCACCGGGATGTCGGCTTGCGGGCGCAGCAGCCGCAGCGGCACCCACGCGCCATGGTCGAGGCCACGCTGAGGGTCGAGCGCCACCGGCAGGCCGGCAGCGGCGATGCGGCGGGCCACTTCTTCGGCCAGCGCCGGATCGCCGGGCGCCGGGTACTGCAGTTCGAACAGCGCGCGCGGGAAGCCGCCGAAGTCATGGATCGTCGGCGGCTGCGGATGCGCGCCGACCAGCGGCTGCCGACCCAGCCAGTGCGCCGAGGCCATCACGATGGCGCGCGGCGTCGGCAGGTCGCGCGCCAGCTCGGCCAGGCGCACGCCGACCTGGCCCGGATGCAGGGCGGTCATCGGCGAGCCGTGGGAGATGTACAACGAAGGCAGGCGGGACATGGAATGCTCCAGTTGCAGGATCAGGCGGCGATCAGCGCGAACGCAGGGTCCACTTGCCGTCGCCGACCAGGAACAGCACTACCAGCGCCAGTGCCCAGAACGCGGGGTATTCCCAGCCGCCGCCGGCATTGGCGAAACCGAAGCCGTTGGCGCCGTGCACGGTGACGATGGTGCCCAGCAGCAGCGGCACGCCGACCAGGCCGACCCAGCGCGCGTAGATGCCCAGCAGCAGCGCAGTGGTGATCACCAGCTCGGCGCCGATGGTGAGGTAACCCAGCACGCCGGGCAGGCCCAGCGATTCGAAGAATGCCGCCGTGCCCGCCGGGGTGAACACCAGCAGCTTGATCAGCGCATGGACCAGGAACAGCACGCCCAGGGCCAGGCGCAGCAGGGTGGCACCGTACGGGGCCAGCGGCGAAACGGGAGTGGGGGCGGTGTGCATGGGAAGCACCTTGAAGGGAGTGGATACAGGTTATTGCTACTTCACGAGCCGATAAATACGATCGTCTGACGGTATTTATTTCATAAGGCGCAACAATGGACACCCTCGAGGCGATGCGCGTGTTCGTAGCGGTGGTCGAGCGCAACGGCTTCAGTGCCGCGGCACAGGCCCTGGACATGTCGACCGCCGGCGTCACCCGCCAGGTCGCGGCACTGGAAAAGCGCCTGTCCACCCGCCTGCTCCACCGCACCACGCGGCGGGTCAGCCCCACCAGCACCGGCGCCGCCTATTACGCCCAGTGCGTGCGCCTGCTGACCGAGTTCGACGCGCTGGAGGCCAGCATCGGCGCGCAGGCGCTGGAACCCTCGGGCACGCTGCGCATCAACGCACCGGTCAGCTGGGGCATCGCCCGCCTTGGCCCGTTGCTGGCCAGCTACCGCGAGCGCTTCCCGCAGGTGGAACTGGACCTGGCCCTGTCCGACCGCCTGGTGGACATGGTCGAGGAAGGCTACGACGTGGCCATCCGCATCACCCGCGAGCCGAGCCCGGCGCTGATCGCGCGCCGGCTGGGCGAATCGCGGGTGAGCCTGTGCGCGGCGCCGGCCTACCTGGCTGCACGCGGTATCCCGCAGACGCCGCAGGACCTGCAGGATCACGCATGCCTGAGCTACAGCTACTGGGCCGCTGGCGACCACTGGCCGCTGCAGGGACCCGGCGGTGAAGTGAAGGTGGCGGTGAACAGCCTGCTGCACGCCAACAACGGCGACGTGCTGCGCGAAGCGGCGATCGCCGGCATGGGTGTGATCCTGCAACCCGACTTCCTGCTGGAAGACGCGCTGGCTGATGGCCGCCTGGTGCGCGTGCTACCGGAATGGGAGGCCTCGCCGATCGGCATCTTCGCGGTGTATGCCAGCCGTAGCCACCTGGCGCCGAAGGTGCGCAGCTTCATCGACCACCTGGTGGAAACCGGGGTGTAGCCGAATCGGGTGCCTGCCGGCCAGCGGCCGGCACTACCATCATGCTTCGGCCGGGTGCCTGCCGGCCAGCGGCCGGCACTACCGTCATGCTTCGGTCCGGTGCTTGCCGGCCAGCGGCCGGCACTACCATCATGCTTCGGTCGGGTGCCTGCCGGCCAGCGGCCGGCACTACCGTCATGCTTCAGTCGGGTAGTGCCGGCCGCTGGCCGGCAAATACGAAGCCCCGATCAGGCAGGGACTTCATCCAGCGCGTCGATGATCCGCTCCAGCGGCGCCGGCCGCCCCAGCAGGTAGCCCTGCACCTGGTCGCAGCCATGCGCAGCCAACCAGTCCAGCTGCCCCGGCGTTTCAACGCCCTCGGCGATGATGGTCAGGCCCATGCTGTGGCCGAGCGACAGCAATGCGCGGCAGATCGAAGCGTTGCGCGGATTGGTTTCCACGTCCGCGACGAAACTGCGATCGATTTTCAGGATGTCCAGCGGCAGGTGCTGCAGGTAGGACATGCTGGAATAGCCGGTGCCGAAATCGTCCAGCGACACGCTGATGCCCTGCTCGTGCAGGCGCTGCATGGTCTGCATCGCCTGCGCCGGCTTGCGCATCAGGCTGCTCTCGGTCAGCTCCACGTGCAGTGCGCCGCGGGCCAGTCCGAACTCCTGCTGGACGCGGGTGAATTCGGCCACCAGGTCGCTGTTGAAGAACTGCACTGCCGACACGTTGACTGCAATCGGCAGCTCGCCCCAACCGGCCTCGACCAACCGCCGCTGTGCCTTCGCCGCGGCGCGGATCACCCAGCGGCCCAGTGCCAGGATCAACCCGGTGTCCTCGCACAGCTGGATGAACTCGTTGGGCGGGATGAAGCTGCCATCGGCCTGCGGCCAGCGCAGCAGGGCCTCCAGCGCGGCCGGGCTGCCATCGCTGGCGTGCCGGATCGGCTGGAAGTACAGCTGGAACTCGTTGTCGATGGCGGCATGGATGCGCCCGGCCAGGCGCAGGCGGTCGGCCAGCCGCGTGGTCACTGCCGCATCGAACCAGACCACCACGTTGCCCTCGGCACGCGCCGCGTGCGCGGCCTGCGCGGCCATGCCGATCACCTGCTCGGCGCTGTGGCCGTCACCGGCAGTGTGCACGGCCACACCGATGCGCGGTTCGAACTGGTGCAGTGAATCCTTGCCACGCATCGGCGCTGACACGATCTGCAGCAGGTCATCCAGCACGCGCTGGGTATCGTGCTCGGCCCCGATCGCGAACACGAAGTCTTCCGCCGGCTGGAATGCCAGCGTGCCGCAACGCGCCCCCAGTCCACCGAGCCGGGTCGCCATCGACTGCAGCACCGCATCGCCGATCTCACGGCCCAGCGTATCGGCCACAAGCTGCAGGCCACGCAACTGCACGAAGGCGATGGTGTAGCCCTGCTGCTGCTCGTCCAGCTGTTCGGTCAGGGCGCGCACGTTGAGCAGGCCAGTGGCCGGGTTGTGCCGTGCCCGATAGGCCAGGTCACGCTCGTAGGCCAGCCGTTCGCTGACATCCTCGGCCAGCACGAGGCACGCGGGTTGTCCGTCGAAATCGAGCCTGGACAGGTGTGCGCGCACCTCGAACACACTACCGTCCTTGCGCCGGTGCAGGCGGACGGTCGCGTCCGGAGGATCGCCCACCTGTGCGCGCTGGATGGCACCACGCACTTCGTCCCAGCCTTCGCGCGGGCGGATGTCGAGGATGCTCATCGACAGAAACTCGTCGCGGCTGTAGCCGTACTGGCGCACCGCAGCGTCGTTGACCTCGATGAAGCGCAGCGTATCCGGGTCGAATACCCAGAACGGTGCAGGATTGCGGTCGAACAGCAGCCGGAAGCGGCGCTCGACCTCGCTCACCTGCTCGCGCGCCTGGTAACGCTCACTCAGGTCGGTCAGCGCCCCGATCATGCGCCGCTCGCTGTCGGCCACTTCCACCCGCTGCCCACGTGCGCCCACCCAGCGCACCTCGCCCCCGGGCAATACCAGGCGGAACACCTGGTCGAGCACGGCGCTGCCGGCGAATGCCTGGTCAAAGGCATGCTGCAGGCGCGCGGCATCGTCGCGGTGCACGCGTGCGAAGAAATCGGCAACCGGCAGCGCATCGGTCTGCACGCCAAAGATCTCGCGCGCCAGCGGCGACCAGCGCAGCAGTGCGGCGTCCTCATCCACGTACCAGGTGCAGACACGACCGACCTGGTGCGCAAGACGCAGCTCGGCGTGGCCTGTTTTCAGCTCCTCGGCCATGGCCTGCTGGCTGCGGGTGCTGCGCCGCACGGCGTACAGCAGCACCAGCAACACCACGATGTAAGCCAGTACGATCGCCACCGACGCCTGCAGGTACGGCCACCACGGCGCCAGTACGTCTTCGTCGGCCAGGCCGACCTGCACCGCCAGCGGGCTGTGTTCCAGCGTGCTGATGGTGATGATGCGCGGTACGCCGTCGACCACGCCCGGCACGCTTCCCAGCTCGACCACCGCCTGCGTGCCGAGCAGGTCACGGCGCGGCAGGTCGTAGCGGCGGCCCACCGTGCCGTGCGGATCAGGCACGCGGGCCAGCATGTAACCCTCGGCATCGCTGATCGAGACCAGTCCGTTGGGGCCGACATCGAGGCCGCCGACGATGCGTTGCAGTTCGCCACAGCGCAGCCGCGCCAGCAGCCAGCGCCCGTCGGCCATCGCCAGCGCCAGCGGCACCACCCAGCCGCCATCGCTGGCCCGCTGCGGCGGGCCGATGTACAGCGCGCTGCCCAGGCCACGGCGCTGCGGATCGGTCCACAGCGGCAGCTGCAGGTCGCCCGTGCCGGCCGTCAGCGGTCGGCCATGGCTGTCGAGCACGACGATGCTGTGCAGCTCGGCATGCCGGCGCAGCACGCCGCCGATGGAGGCATCCATCAAGGCCGGCGCCTGTACCGGCACACTGCGGAACACCTCGGCGGCGTCGGCGGCGATGCCGGACAGGGCGCGTTCCAGGTTGCGCAGCTCCAGCGCCAGCAGGCGCTCGCTGCCCACCGCCAGCGCGCGGCTCTGCCGCTGCGCCGCTTCCAGGCGGCGGTGGTAGTCATTGACCAGCATGAGGGTCAGGCCGGTCACCAGCAGAACGCCCAGCAGCACACCGCCCCAGGTGATGGCGCGCAGCGGCCGTGCCAACGCCCGTTTCAGCGCGGGCATCGGTTGATCTTCCTTGTGCAGTCGGCTGGCTTCATGCGCGAACGAATCCTCCACGTCCCCGACCTCAACGGCCGGCGGACGCCATTCTTGACGCCTGACCCCACCCTGCATGGCCACCTCCCCCGTGTCCACGCAGGGCTCCAGGGTCCAGCATGCACCACCCCGGTGACGGCGTGAAGATCGCGTCTGCGCGTTCAGCCAGATCCTGCACAGGACGGGCGGCGCAAGGACGCGGCCAGTGGCGCCGGAGCGGATTAGACTTGGGGTTTTCCGCTGCAAGAGAAGTCCATGTCCAAGCTGCGCCGTCCCACCCTGGCGCTGGCCATCGTTGCCAGCCTGTCCCTGGCCGCCTGTGACCGCCCGGCCGAACCGGCCGCCGGTGCCACCGCGCCGGCCGATGCCGCCCCCGCTGCGGCCAAGCCGATGCTGGGCAGTTTCGGCTTCGATGCCAGCGGCATGGACCGCAGCATCGCCGCCGGCGACGACTTCTTCGGCTTCGCCAATGGCACCTGGGTGAAGAACACCGAGATTCCGGCCGACCGCTCGCGCTTCGGCAGCTTCAACGTCATTGCCGAGAAGACCCTGGCCGACACCCGCGCCATTCTCGAAGGTGCCGCCGGCAACACCAAGGCCAGCGGTGACGACAAGCTGATCGGCGATTACTACGCCGCCTACATGGACGAGGCTGGCATCGAGCAGCGCGGTCTGGCGCCGGTGCAGCCGCAGCTGAAGGCCATCGATGCGATCGCCGACAAGGCCGGGCTGGCCCGCGCCCTCGGCGGCGACCTGCGCGCCGACGTCGACCTGCTCAACGCCACCAATTTCTACACCGACCGCCTGTTCGGCCTGTGGGTGTCGGTGGACCTGCTGCAGCCCGACCGCACCGCGCCGTACCTGGTGCAGGGCGGGCTGGGCATGCCCGACCGTGACTTCTACCTGGGCGATGGCCGCATGGCCGAGCTGCGCAAGCAGTACCAGGCCTACATCGCGCAGATGCTGCAGCTGGCCGGTGTGGCCGACCCGGCCGGCAAGGCGCAGCGCATCCTGGCGCTGGAAACGAAGATCGCGCAGGCGCATGCCACCCAGGAAGAAACCAACGACGTGACCAAGGGCGCCAACCCCTGGACCCAGGCCGACTTCAATGCCAAGGCGCCGGGCATGGACTGGAACGCCTTCCTCGACGCGGCCGCGCTGGGCAAGCAGCAGGACTTCATCGTCTGGCAGCCCAAGGCCGTGGCCGGCCTGTCCAGGCTGGTCGCCACCGAGCCACTGGAGGTGTGGAAGGACTACCTGGCCTTCCACGCGCTGGACCGTGCCGCCGCCTACCTGCCGAAGAAATTCGCCGATGCCCGCTTCGCCTTCCATGGCACCGCGCTGAGCGGCACGCCGCAGCAGAGCGACCGCTGGAAGCGCGCCGTGGATGATGCCAACCATGCCGTCGGCGAAGCGATCGGCAAGCGCTATGTCGAGAAGCACTTCGACGCGAAGACCAAGGAACGCGCGGACCAGATGGCCAAGAACATCATCGCCGCCTTCGCCAAGCGCATCGACGCGTTGGCGTGGATGTCGCCGCAGACCAAGGCGAGCGCCAAGGCGAAGGTGGCCGGCCTGACCGTGGGCATGGGGTATCCGGAGAAGTGGCGCGACTACACTGGCCTTGAGATCCGCCGTGATGACCCGCTGGGCAACGCGCAGCGCGCCGAGCTGTTCGAGTACCAGCGCAACATCGCCAAGCTGGGCAAGCCGGTCGACCACAGCGAGTGGGCGATGCTGCCGCAGACCATCAATGCGATGAACGTACCGCTGGAAAACCGCCTGGTGTTCCCGGCGGCGATCCTGCAGCCGCCGTTCTTCGACGGCGCCGCCGACGACGCGGTGAACTACGGTGCGATCGGCGCGGTGATCGGCCACGAGATCAGCCATGGCTTCGACAACGCCGGTGCGCTGTTCGATGAAACCGGCAAGCTGCACAACTGGTGGACCCCCGAGGACCTGAAGCAGTTCAACGCCGCCGGTGATGCGCTGGCCGCGCAGTTCAGCAGCTACGAGCCGTTCCCGGGCGTGCATGTGAACGGCAAGCTGACCCTGGGTGAGAACATCGCCGACGTGGCCGGCCTGGGCACCGCCTACGATGCCTACCAGCTGTCGCTGCAGGGCAAGCCGGGCCAGACCCTGGAAGGCTTCACCCCGGACCAGCGCTTCTTCCTCGGCTTCGCCCAGGCCTGGCGCAGCAAGAGCCGCGAGCAGGCGCTGCGCAACTCGCTGCTGACCGATGTGCATGCACCGGGCCAGTTCCGCGCACTGACCGTGCGCAACATCGACGCCTGGTACCCGGCGTTCGAGGTGAAGGAAGGCCAGAAGCTGTACCTGGCCCCGGACAAGCGGGTCAAGGTGTGGTGATGTAACCGGAACGGGCGCCGCAAGGCGCCCGTTTCACTTGCGGGTAGCTGCCAACCTTGGTTGGCGCTTCCGCGGCACCGCGTGAAAGGCGTGCCAACCAAGTTTGGCACCTACCAGGCAACCGCGGGCCACTCGCGCAGGATCTCCACCGGAGCGCCCATGCGTGCACAGGCGCGACTGGCCAGGCCATCGGGCAGTGCGCGGCGGAACAGCGGCGCCATGCCCTGCATCAGCTTCGCAGACGCCGCCGCCTGCGCGCGCTGGCGGCCACTGCGTTCAAGCATGCCTTCGGCCCAGTCCGGCAGCAGCGCCGCGCCCGCACCGAGGAACACCTCGCGCGACAGCCCCGGCACCGGTACCGGCAGGCGCACGCCGGACAGCACCTCCAGCACCTCGCGCGAGCGCTCATCCACACGCAGCTCCGGCTGACGTGCACAGAAGTACGCCGCCACTTCCGCTTCGCTGCGCGGCACATCCACCGCGCCCAGTGCCTCGGCCACGCAACGGTACTCGTCGTAATAGCGATCGGCGATGTGCGCCGGCACCTCGCGCCCGTAGCGTCGGAACCCCTGCAGGAAACCGAAGGCTTCGGTCACGTGCACCCAGGTCAGCAACTGCGGATCGTCGGCGGCGTAGGGCTCGCCCTGCGCGGTCTGGCCGCGGATCTGCGCATGGATGCGGCGCACCTTGGCCACCAGCGCCTCCACCTCGCCGCTGGGCGCATAGCTGGTGCCGGCAACGAAGGCCGTGGTGCGGCGCAGCCGACCCACCAGGTCCTGGCGGAAATTGGAGTGGTCATAGACCCCGGCCAGCGCGCGTGGGTGCAGTGTCTGCAGCATCAGCGCGCACAGGCCACCGGCGAGCATCGAGGGAAATTCGGCGTGCAGCCGCCAGGTGACGCTGTCCGGGCCGAACCAGCCCGGGTCGCCCTGCGGATGGTCGTAATCGATGCCGCTCTGGCCGCGCGGGAAGGCGTCCAGTACCCAGCGTCGGATCGGCGCGGTGACGGGGCGGGAGAGTCGCTGCAGCAGAGCCGGCATCACAGGTCCAGGAAAGGCGGAAGAACAGTCGCGTCTTGCGCGGTTGGCTCCGATTCTCGGCGATCACGCCTCCGGCGGCGAGCCTCCCCGCTCAGCGACGGTTTCATGTGCGGCCGCAGCACGTTTCACCCTGCGACATCCTGTCGCAGGCTGCGACTGCGATGATGCAATGCATCAATTTTCACCCCCGCCGGGCAAACCCTTGCGCCGCTTGGCATTGCCCCCATTGCACGGCTCGCTGGAAGTGCTAGAACTGGATCCGCCACACCGTCCAATGCTGATCGACGCACGTTCCACAAGGAGCCAGCCATGATTGCCTTGTTCAAGGGTTTGGGAATTCTGCTTCGCGACAACGAGCTCTACAGCAGCCCGTTCGACAAACAGGTGGCGCACTGGCGCAACCTGAGCGAGCAGCAGATCCGCGATGAAGTGGCGGTGCTGGCCCAGGCCAAGTGCCAGTGGCTGATCGCCTCGATCGTCGGCTGGCAGGCGGCCTCGCTGCTGATCCTGGGCCTGATCGCCAATTACCTGTGGCGCGATGACTTCCATATCACCTTCACCCGCGTGGTGATCGTGTTCGGCTCGTGGGTCTCGATCCTGTTCGTGATCTGGTTCATGGCCAACATGTTCGATCAGCAGGCCGGCTTCGAGCGCTGGATGAAGGCGTTCAACAGTCGCGCCCGCATCAGTTCCAAGGCCGACAGCGTCGAACACGTGGCCGAGGCGCTGGACCTGGCCGAGCACTACCCGGAAGTGCTGGACTACAAGCAGGCGGTCACCGCCAGGCGCGAACTGCGCCACGAGGACATCCGCATCATGACCGAGATCGGCCGGATGAAGCAGCACTCCGAACTGGTCGGCCGCCTCAACCATGTGGGCGAGACCGAGCACCATCACGACCTGACACTGCAACCTGCCTACTGAGCCTTCAGGGAAGCGGGGGGACCCACACTGCCACCGTGATCAGTCATGGTGGCAGTGTTCTATCGGGTCCTGGCTGACGCACTGGCGGAAGCCGTCGGGCAGGCCACGCATGGCCTCGGTCTTGCCTGCCGCAACTGCGAACCGGCGCAGCGGCGGTGTGGTACACGCCGCATCGGGGCTGCAGCCCGGATCGAGCACCAGGTAGTGGCAGGCACCACTGCTGCTGGCAATGCACTGGAAACGAGCCTCGCCATCGACGACGGTAGCCTTGCTGTACAGCGTGTCCACGCCGTTGGCGTGGGTGCGCGTGATCGAGGTGTTGCGGGACCTTTCGCAGCCGGCCAACGCCAGCACGACAATGCACGCAATCAACAGTCGGGGCATGTTCGTTCCTCGGTGAAGGGGATGCTGCTGCGGCTACATGCCGCGGAACAGGCTCATGAACGGCTGGCTGACCACCAGCGTCTCCGTGCGCCCGCGCAGGCGCAGCACGCCGCGCCCGGTATCGTCGCGGCTGACCGCCGCCACCGCCTTCATGTTGACGATGGTCGAACGATGGATCTGGCGGAAGTGCTGCGCATCGAGCACTTCCAGCAGCTCGCGCAATGGTGTGCGCAGCAGGCTTTCGCCGGTGGCGGTGACCACGGTGGTGTACTTGTTGTCCGCGCGGAAGTAGGCCACGTCTTCCAGCATGATCAGCTGCGTCTCGCGCCCGTTGCTAGCGGTGATCCAGGCCAGTGGCGGGCGCTCGGCTGCGCCCTGCGATGGGCCCAACCGCTGCAGCAGGCGCTCCAGCACGGCATCGTCCTGGCGCGTCGATGGCAGCCGCGACAGGATGCGCTCGCGGGTGGCCAGCAGGCGCTCGTCGCTGACCGGCTTCAACAGGTAATCCATCGCGCCCTGCTCGAACGCATCGATGGCGTACTGGTCGTAGGCGGTGACGAACACTACCTGGGTGCGCGGGCTCAGCTCGGACAGCGAGCGTGCCACCTCGATGCCGCTGATGCCAGGCATGCGGATGTCGAGGAACGCGATGTCCGGCTGTTTCTCGGCCAGCTGCTCCAGCGCGCTGGCGCCGTCCTCGCACTCGGCCACCAGCTTCAGTTCCGGCCACAGCCGGCCCAGCTGCTCCACCAGTGACTGCCGCAGCAGCTCTTCGTCTTCGGCGATCAAGGCTTCAAGCGGCATGGCTGCGCTCCTTGGGCGACTGCGGCAGGGTCATGGTCGCGGCCACGCCGCTGGGGAAGTTGGCCACGATCGCCACGCCGGCCTGCTCACCGCAGGTCAGGCGCAGGCGCTCGCGCAGGTTCTTCAGGCCGATGCCGGTACCACTGGTGCCCTGGCCGAAGCCGAGCCCATCGTCGGCCACGGTCACCGTCACGTGGTCATCGAAGCCGCGCGCCAGGATCCAGATCGTGCCTCCGCCGGGCTTGGGTTCAAGGCCATGCTTGATCGCGTTTTCCACCAGCGTCTGCAGCGCCATCGCCGGCAGGTGCACGCCATGCAGTTCGTTGGGCACCTGCACTTCCACCGCCAGCCGTGCACCCATGCGGATGCGCAGGATCTCCAGGTAGGCGCGGGTGCGTTCCAGCTCCACGCCCAGCGTGGACACCGATTCGTCCACCTGTGGCAACGAGCTGCGCAGGTACTGGATCAGGTGGCCGAGCATCTGTTCGGCCCGTGCCGGGTCGGTGCGGGTCAGCACCTGCGCATTGGCCAGCGTGTTGTAGAGGAAGTGCGGTTCCACCTGCGCATGCAACAGGTTCAAGCGCGCCACCGACAGTTCCTTTTCCACCTGGGTCTGTTCGGCCGCAGCCTGTTCGTCGCGGCGCTGGTCGGCGACGCGGCGACTGATCGCACGGGTGACTGCTTCGGCGTTCTCGAAGTTGCTGCCCTCGTCCAGCGCCAGCAGGTCGGCCCACCAGCCAGCATCGGGTTCGAACAGCAGGGTAACGGTGCTGGTGCCCTGCCCCGGCGTGACCGTTGCCAGCACGCTGTTGCGCTTGATCGCCAGCCGCGCCGGCAGGTTCCAGCGCGAGGGCTGACGCCCATTCCAGAGATCCACGCGGCGAACATAGGCGCGCACCTGCAGGCTGCCGGCCGAGCTTTCCACATCCTCCACGCGGGGAAGTTCGGCGATCGCCGCTTCCACTACCGAGAACGCGTGGCCGGCGTCCATCGGCAGTTCTATCTGGCGGCGCTGGCGCCCGGACAAGGTGGTGGCATCCAGGCGACCGGCCACCAGCCAGACCCGGCGGATATGGGTGATGGCACTGCCCAGCGCGGAAATGATCAGGAACATCGCCAGCAGGCCGAAAATCCAGCCCGGGCCATCGTTCATGCCACTGAAGATGCCGCTCCAGACCATGCCAGCGACGAACAGCGCCGCAGCCCAGGCCAGCAGGTGACGGAACAGGAGTGAAAGGCTGGCGAACACGGCGGCGCCTTGGAGGAAGGGGGTGAGCCGAGCATAGGGCGGCCCGCCGGGCAAGCAAGCGGCCTGCGACGAAGGCCGGGAAAGTGGGGATGGAAGGCCTTCTGGTAGTGCCGGCCGCTGGCCGGCTCCCCATGACCTCCGCAAGCATCACAAGGTTGCCGGCCAGCGGCCGGCACTACCCGGGAGGCGCCGGGCGAACCCGGCGCATTCCCTTACCTGCGCTGGTCGGCGCTGGCGTCGCGTACGGCGCGGAACGACTCGTCCTTGCTCCAGTTCGGCCAGGCACGGGAGTTGGCCAGCTGGTTGCCCAGCGTGTACAGCACTTCCAGGTCGCGGGCGGCACCGGCGAACACCCAGTCCGGCTGCCATTCGTCGCCCTGCTGGTGGTAACGCTTGGCGGTGTAGTCCTCGGAGGCCTTCTTGCCTGCGGCGACGCCACCGTCCACCCAGTCCTGGCCGGCCGACCAGGACAGCGCCGGCACGCCACGCTTGGCGAACGGGAAGTGGTCGGAGCGGAAGAACAGGCCCGCTTCCGGCTTCGGGTCCGGCGTGTAGCGGATGTCCCAGCCCTTGGCCACGTCCTTCAGCTGGTCCAGCAGCTCGAAACGCGCGGCACCGTAGATGCCGAAGTCACGCGACGGGCCGAACGGCGCCATGCCGTCCATGTTGATCACCGCCACGGTCTTTTCCAGCGGGTACAGCGGATGGGTGGCGTAGTACTCCGAACCCAGCAGGCCCTTCTCCTCGGCGGTGACCGCCAGGAACAGCAGCGAACGCTGCGGGCGCGTTTCCTTGGCGAAGCCACGGGCAAGCTCGAGCAGCGAGGCGGTACCACTGGCGTTGTCCAGTGCGCCGTTGAAGATGCGGTCACCGCGCGCGTCCGGCTCGCCCACGCCGATGTGGTCCCAGTGCGCGCTGTAGATGATCGTCTCATCCGGATGGCGGCTGCCTTCCAGGCGTGCGGCCACGTTGTGCGAGGTGATCACTTCGGTCTTCACCGCGTACTTCGCGTCCAGGCTGGCGCCGGTCAGCGGCACCGGGGTGAAGTCGCGCTGCTGCGCCTTCTTCTTCAGCGCCTCGAAGTCCTGCCCGGCGGAGCGGAACAGCTCCACGGCAAGGTCGCGCTGGATCCAGCCTTCCAGCAGCGGGTGGCTTTCGGCCGGGTTGTCGCGCACCACGTCGAACATCGTGTTGGTGTTGGAGCCGGCCACGGTGGCCCAGCCGTACGACGCCGGTGCGGTCTCGTGCACGATCAGCACGCCCAGCGCGCCCTGGCGGGCACCTTCTTCGTACTTGTAGGTCCAACGGCCGTAGTAGGTCATGCCCTTGCCGTCGAAGTCGCCCTGGCCGGTCTCGAAGTCCGGATCGTTGATCAGCACGACGGCGATCTTGCCCTTCAGGTCCACGCCCTTGAAGTCGTCCCAGTTGCGCTCCGGGGCCTTCACGCCGTAGCCGAGGAACACCAGCGGCGCCTTGCTGATATCGACGTTGCTGGCGCCGTTCATGGCGGCGCGCACGGCAATCTGCTTGCCCTGCTCCAGCGGCAGGGTCTTGCCGCCCTGGTGCAATGCCAACTGCGGCGCGCCGACGATGTCGCCCTTGCGCAGCGGCACGGCTTGGGTCCACAGGCGCTTGCCGTCCTTGAGGTCACCGCCCGGCTGCAGGCCGGCATCGGCGAACTGCTTGCTGAGGAAGGCGATGGTCTTCTCTTCGCCGGCGGTGGCCGGCGAGCGGCCTTCGTAGGCGTCGGAGGCCAGTTCCTTGACGTCGGCGGAGATCCGCGCGCCATCGAATTTCGGGGTGGCCGCCATCAGTGCGCTCGACACTGACAAGGCCAGCAGGCCCAGTGCTACTCGCTTCATTGCTCTCTCCAGCAGGGAAATCTCTCTGGAGTGTAATGGGATTCGGCAGGGCTGCGCCCTGCACCCGCCGAAGCCAGGGCAGCAGCAACAGCTGGAGCAACAGCAACAGCAGAAGCAGGCATTCGGTGGGATGGCGGGGTGGGTCCGGTTGCGGGGGACGCCGTAAACCCGTCCTTGGGGGCTTGGCCGCGGCATTCATGCCGCGGACACCCCCGCAACCGGACCCACCCCGCCTTCGACAGATCTCTGCTGCTGTTGGTGGGTGTCGACCTTGGTCGACACGGACGGAAACACGAAGGGGTCAGAGCCCTTTCCCGGCGGGAAAGGGCTCTGACCCCATCTGTGTGTTGCTTGGGCGTGTTACCAGTTCGGGTCTTCGGCCGGGGCGGCAGCAGACTTGGGCTTCGGCTTGGCGGCCGGGCGGGCGGCGGCTGCAGCCGGGGCGGTCGCGCCCGCAGCAGCGGCGGCAGCCGGCTTGCTGCCCAGCTTCTGGCGCAGTTCGATCTGGCCCGGACGGAAGCCGCCGCGCATCGCGTCAACGCCGTCTTCGATGGTGCCGTACGAGGTCTGTGCAGCCACGCGGTCGATGCGGATGGTGCAGCATGGGTGTTCGCTGCGGCCCAGCGAACGGCCGGTCTGCGGGTCCTTCAGTTCCTCGCCCAGGCGCACAGCCTGCCAGCGCTGGCCGGCCTGCACGGTGTCACCGCCCTGGCTCAGCACCACCTGGTCACCGTCCACCGACACCACCGACACCGGGAACAGCGTGGTGACGATGCTGGTGCCGATCTGGCCGGACAGCGATTCCATCATCGCCGCAGCCATGTTGCGGCCGTTGACCACACGCGGCAGGGTGCTCGGGCCGGTCGAGGCCAACTGGTGATCGAAGCTGTCGGACATCACCACCTGGCCGGTGGTGGCGTTGACCAAGCGCAGGGTGATGCGGCCGCCACCGGAGTATGAGGTCACCTGACGGTCGGACATGCGCAGGTTGCGCACGCTGCGCGGGTACTCGAAGCGTTCGATGGTCGGGATCAGGATCAGGTCGGTCGCCAGCTGCTGGCCGACGCGGGCAGTGTCCTGCAAACGCACGTTGCCGCTGTTGATGTGGTCGATCTCGGCCTGCAGTTCGTCGCCGAACTCGCGATCCAGCACGATGAAGCGCTGGGTCTGGGTCAGCGTGTCGGACAGGCGTGCGCGGATCGCGTCGGCCACTTCATCGGCGCTCACGCGGCCATCGCCCACGGCATAGCTGCCGGCCTTCGTACGCGGCAGCGCTACCACGATCTTCGGCTTGCCCTGCTCGTCCGGTGCGCGGTACTGGGCGATCTGGGCACGCACGCGTACCTTCCAGTAGCTGCGCATGCTGCGGTGGGTCACGTCGGAATCGAACGAGCTTGCGCCACGCTTGGCATCGACGCTGACCTTCTCGTCGTAGCGCTCCTTGACACTGGCCGAGGCACCGCCGCCCTTGGCCGTGGCTTCGCCAGAGGCGCTGGCAGAGGCCGAACCCTTGAAGCTCCAGCCTTCATCGCTGGCGCGCACGCGCGCGATGGTTTCCTCGTCCAGCTGCCGCACTTCGTCCTGCGACAGGATTTCATAGCCCAGCACCGCGCCCTGCGAGCCGGCGATCATCTGCTGGGTGAACGCGTCGGCGCGGATATCGCCGACGTGTTCGTCATCCACGTCCACATGCAGGCCTGCGCGCAGGCCCTGCATCTGGCTGGCCACGCGTACACCGTTGACCTGCGCCACCGCCGACTGCAGCGCCGCCAGCACCGCCAGTTCCGGGGTGCTGCCGATGCCGTCGGCCTCGCGCGCGACCTGGGTGGTGCCGCCGAAATCCGGCGTGCCACGCAGGGGCGCTGCTTCCACTGGCGCATTGCTGGCCAGTGCACTGGTTGCCTTGTCCTTGGCGGGTGTGGGCGCATCGGCGGCCGGGGTGTCCTGCTTGCCGCAGGCTGCAAGCAGCACGGCGGCCAGGCCCAGGCCGATCAAACGGGAGGTCGTACGCATGGGGTTGATCCTCGGATCAGATCGAGTCGAGCATCGAATCGGCGTTCGACGGCACCTTCACCTTGCTCTTCTTGGCGAAGGTCACGGCCGACTTGGTCGAGCCGTACAGGCCCTGGATGAAGCCCGGCGATTCCTTGGCCACCCATGCACCGGCAGCCAGTTTGCGGCCGACGGTGGCCATCTGGGTGGCGCCCAGGTTCTTCATGCCGGCGGTGAAGTTGCTGGCTTCGCCGCCCAGCTTCTGCGCTTCGGCAGCCGACGCCAGCAGCGAGACCAGGCCTTCGGCATAGTGCTGCTTGGATTCAGCGTTCAGCTCCGGCTGCGCGGCCTGGCGCTCGTCGATCGCGGCCTGGGCGGCTTCGCTGACCGACACCGACTTCTTCATCGCATCGACGCTGACCGAACCCGACGACAGCGCCTGGCGCTCGGCTTCCAGCAGCTGCACCTGCTCGGCCAGGCCGAAGGCACGGGCGAACGAGGTCTGGGCCTGCAGCGAGTGCGACTGCGAGCTGACGAAACGACGCACCAGTGCTTCCTGCGCGGCTTCATCCGGTGCGGCGGCGCTGGAGGCGCTGCTGCTGGAGGTACCGGTGGCGGCGCCGGCCAGGTCCTTCAGCTTGCCCAGGCCAGCGTGCGCCGGCATCGACAGGGTGGCGGCCGCGATGGCCAGGACAAGAGCGGTATTGCGGATCATGTGAGAGTCCTTTGGGAGAGACGGCCGCGGTGCGGCACGTGGGGAATCGGTGAGCCCCGGGGCGATGCCGAGCGCGCTCGGCACCCACCGGGGCGGCGGATCAGCGCACTGCCTTGACGTTCAGTTCGTTGATCATCTGCTGGGCGGCCTTTTCGGCAGCCAGCTGCAGTGCGTTGGTACGGGCCACGGTTTCATTCGGGCCGGTACCGGAGAACTGCACCGGACCGACCGACGACACGGTGCGCGGGAAACGACCGGTCACATCCAGCACCTTGCCGGTGACGGTGACGAACACGCGGGTGTTGCCACTGGCCGGATCACGGTCGCGCATGCCGATGTCGAGGGTGCCGACGGCGATGTACGGAATGTTGGCCGCACGGATGCCGTTGGCGGTGTCACGCAGGGTGGCCGGGGCCAGGTCGTTGCCGGTGCTGAAGTCCTTGCGGATGCGCTCGATGCTGAGCAGGCCACGCGATTCGCCTTCCACGTATTCGGCTTCAACCACTTCGTAGCCCGCGGCGCTGAAGGCCCCGGTCATCGCGGTGTTGACCTCGGCGGCGTTGGCCACCTTCCAGGTGATGTTGTCGGCGCGCGCGGTGGTGCTGCCGCCGCTGGTGACCGACACCGAACCATTCTGGTTGATGCTGCCGTTGGTGCTGACCGAGTTGCCGCGGAAGCTGTCGCCCTCACGAGTGTTCTCGCTGTAGCTGCTGCTGGCGTCGACGCGGCGGTATTCCTTGTCCTGGAACGACTGCACGGTGTCCTGCGAGCGCGCCATGAACAGGAAGGTCAGCAGCGAGCGCTGCGCGGCGGTGGCACCGGCCACGGCCGAACCCGCATCCAGCTTGGTCTGCAGCAGGGTGGTGTTGATCTCGGCACGGACGGTGACGGTGTAGGTCTTGGCCTTCTTGTCTTCGGTGTCCGACAGCTGCACCGCGCTGAGCACGTAGCGGTCGATCTCGCCGATGAACTCGGCGCGGCGCGCTTCGAACAGGCGCAGCTTGGCCGCACCGGTTTCGGCGATGTACGCCTCCAGGGCATTGACCTTGGCCTTGTTCAGGGCCTGGGCACGGGTATCGGCACTCAGGCGCAGGCCGTAGCTGGCCGAGCCGGTGCCGCGCGAACTCGCGGTCTGCGCAGCGACCGGCGAGGCCACCACCAGCGCGATGAGGATGAGCAGGATGGTACGCATCAACGACATGACTTGATCAACTCCTGGAGGGCTTGGGTCTGCTGCTGCAACGGGCGGCCGCCCGGCTTCTGTTCGTCCAGCCAGGCGCGCGAATCGGCACGCTTGGCGGCGGCGCCGGCGAAGGCATCGAGCCCGGCCAGCAGGGTTTCGTAGCTGGCCGACCACTGGTCGACCTGCCACTGCGTGGCCGGAACCACCTTGGTGGCCCCCTTGCGCAGCGGCTGTTCGAAATAGACCTTCCCCGAGAACGGTTCGGTCACCTTGGCGGTGAAGAAGGCGCCGAACAGCATCGTCTTCATCGCCGGGGTTTCCTCGATCACGCCGTTCTTCAGTGCATCGACCTGCAGGTTGATGACGTAGTCGGGTTCGGGAATCTTCAGCTGGTAGACCTTGCCGTCGGCAAAGCGGGCAGCCATCGCGCCACCGATCGCCTGGCCCGAGGCCGGCGGCAGCAGCCCGACGCCGGTGTTGGACGACAGTGTCTTGGACAGTTCATGGGCCAGCGTGGCGCGCAGCGGCGCTTCCCACTTCGGGTCGGGCAGCTTGGCGCGGACCGCGTCGGACAGGGTTACACCACCGACCTGCAGACGGCGCACCGCCGCGTCGGGCAACCTGGCCTGGGCAAGGCTGGCCGCCAGCACCTGCGACAGGCTGGTATCGGCGCCGCCATACAGCAGATCGGCGACGATCGCGTCGATATCGTCGTTGTCCGGTCGGTAATCCTGCACGTCGATGCGCTGCAGCGTAAGCGGATAGGACGCGATCACCTGGCGCTCGCGGAAGTCGAAGAACAACGCCTGCAGCGCCACTTCCACCAGCACCTTGTACTGGTCACCGATCGGCTCGACCGAGACCAGTTCGCGGTCCAGCGCGGCGGCCAGCACGGTGGCGCTGGTGGTGCCGTCGAGCATCGCCACCGGCTGGTCGATCAGCTCCAGGTGGGCCGGTGCGCGGCGCTTGAGCGACTGCGCCAGCGTCTGGTTCAGCGGGACCAGGCCACGCCGTTCCAGCACCGCATGCGCATGCGGCGTGGTCGCCTGCACGGCGGCGGCGTCAGCGGTATAGGCAAAACCGGCCCAATAGGCCTGTTGCGATTTGTCCGCGGCCTGCACGGCCGTCGGCCATACGGCCAGGCACAGGGCACAGGCAAGCAGGCGCGCAAAAGCGCGCGATGCGCTCTTCGTCCTTGAATACATCCAACCGCTCCTCGGTCAATACGCACGGAATGCGGGCGCTGATGCGTCCGCTGGGCGCGAAACATAGCCGCTCAGGCGCGCGGCGACAAGTGCTGTCCTTGTCGGCTCAGTCCGTGGGGGGCAGGCCGGCCCGTTGCCGCAGCAGTCTGCGCTCGGCCTGGTTGTGGCTGAGCCGAGCCGCCTCGCCAAAAGCGTCACGCGCATCCTGCTCGCGCCCCAGTGCCTGCAACAGCTCGCCACGCACCACCTGCAGCGGCGCGTAGTCACGCAGGCGCGCGTCGACCAGCAAGGGCTGCAGCTGCGCCCAGGCGGCAAAGGGACCGTCGCTGCGCAGGATCGCCACCACCCGGTTCAATGCCACCACTGGCGAAGGCTGCACCTGCAGAAGCTGTGCATAGAGCGCAGCAATGCGCGGCCAATCAGTGGCGTCAGCGCGACGCGCAGCCGCATGGCAGGCCGCGATGCGCGCCTGCAGCACGTAGGGATCCTGCCCGCCGCCTGCGGCCAGCGCACGTGCCAGTGCCTGCTGACCACGTTCGATCTGCAGCCAATCCCAGCGCGCGCGGTTCTGCTGGTCCAGCAGCACCGGCGCGCCCTGCGCGTCCACCCGCGCCGCTGCACGCGAGGCCTGCAGCTCCATCAGCGCCAGCAGGCCCAGTACCGGCGGCACCGGCAACCGATGGGCCAGGATGCGGGCCAGGCGCAGCGCTTCCTCGCACAGTGCCGGGCGCATCCAGTCATCGCCGGCGCTGGCCGCATAGCCTTCGTTGAACACCAGGTAGATCGCCTCCAGCACCGAAGCCAGGCGCTCCGGCATCGCCTCCGCGCGCGGCACTTCATAGGGCACCTGCTTCTGCGCCAGGGTGCGCTTGGCGCGCACGATGCGCTGGGCGATGGTCGGTTCCGGCTGCAGGAACGCGCGTGCGATCTCCACGGTGGTCAGGCCACCGAGCAGGCGCAGGGTGAGTGCCACGCGCGCATCGGCCGGCAGCACGGGATGGCAGGCCACGAACATCAGCCGCAGCAGGTCATCGCCCAGGTCATCCTCCAGCGCCTGGTTGTCATCGGGTGCCGGCAGCGCCGCCGGATGCAGTTCCTCGCCCCATTGCGCGTGCTGCTGCGCCACGCGCTGGTGCTGGCGCAGCACATCGATGGCACGGTTGCGCGCGGTGGTCATCAGCCAGGCTCCGGGGTTGTCCGGGATGCCCTGCTCCGGCCAACGCTCCAGCGCGGCCAGCCAGGTGTCCTGGGCCAGTTCCTCGGCACGGCCGACATCGCCACCGAGCAGCCGCGCCAGGCGCGCGATCAGCACTGGCGACTCCATCCGCCAGAGGGTTTCCAGACGCTGCGTCAGTGCGGGCTCGAGCATGCGCCGATCACAGCACGCACGCCCGGCCCGCACAAGCGCCGCAGCTCACGCTTCAACAATCGGCTTGAAGCCACCCCAGAACATGCGCCGGGTATCGAACGGCATGTCCTTCGGGCCCAGCGACGCCAGCCGCGGGTCGGCCATCACCTTTGCGTTGATGCGGTCGCGTGCCGCGCGCGAGCGGAACACCACGAAGGCGACGATCACCGTCTCGCCCGGTTTCGCCTTGACCGCGCGCGGGAACGAGGTGCTCTTGCCCGGTTCCACATCGTCGGCCACGCATTCCATGTACTGCAGCGCGCCATGGTCCTTCCACACCACGCCGGCCTTGCGGGCAAGGCGGCGGTAGGCCGCCACCTTGTCCTGCGGGCACGGCAGCACGTACGCATCCACGTAAGCCATGAGGGTCCTCCCTTGCGGCGGCCGTCAGCCCGGCTCGCCATCCATGTGTGCGATTTCCCAGAGATGGCCATCCAGGTCCTGGAAGCCGCGCTGGTACATGAAGCCCAGGTCGCGCGCCGGCTGCGGCTCGCTGGCGCCGGCGGCCAGTGCCTTGTCCACCAGCTCGTCAACGGCCTTGCGACTGGGTGCCGAGAGCGCATTGATCACTTCGGTGTGGGTGTGCGCGTCGGCAATCGGCTTGTTGGTGAACTGCTGGAAAAAAGGTTGGGTCAGCAGCATCACATAGATGCTCTCGCTTATGACCATGCCAGCCGCATCGTCATTGGTATAGGTTGGATTGAAGCTGTAGCCCAGCGCGGTGAAGAATGCCTTGGACTTCTCCAGATCCTGCACGGGCAGGTTGACGAAGATCATCTGCGGTTGTGGTGCACTCATTGGTAACGCTCCTTGCGGATGAAGAGGAAAGAGGGAGGGATCAGGGCTGCTTCATGCAATTGACCATCCACGGCTTGCCGTAACGGTCGATCAGCATGCCCCAGCGATGTGCCCAGAACGTTTCGGCGATCGGCATCTGCACCTGGCCACCTTCGGCCAGCGCAGCGAACACGCGTTCGGCTTCTTCGATGCTGTCGACGTCGACATTGATGGTGGTCGAGCCGCCCTCGCCACCGCCGGGACCGTCGGCCGCCATCACGATGGCGCTGCCGATCTCCAGCTGGCTGTGCGCAACGTGGTCGAGGGTTTCCGGCGGCATTTCGTTGCAGCCCGGCGAGCCATCGGAGGGCGGCATGTCGCGGTACTTCATTTCCGAGGTGACCTGGCCACCGAGTGCCTTGGCATAGAACGCCATTGCCTCGTGGGCCTGGCCGCTGAAGCCGAGGAAGGGAATCAGTCTCATGGCAATACTCCGTTGTGCGGTTCAGGGCGATAGTGCCGGGGCGTGCCCGGCAGGGAGAGGAATCGGATCAGCCTTCCAGCTGTGCACGCAGACGCTGTTCCTGCTGCTGTAATTCGGGGGTGAAGGCTTCACCAAAGTCTTCTGCGGAGATCAGCGGACGCAGTTCCAGCGTGCCGCCCTCGCCGAACGGCGCACGGCTGGCCCATTCAACGGCCTCGTCCAGCGACCGCACCTCCCACAGCCAGAAGCCGGCGATCTGTTCGCTGGCAGGACCGAACGGACCGGCCTCGACCTTGGGTGCCCCGCCGCCGAAATGAATGCGACGGCCGCGCTGGGTGGCGTGCAGGCCTTCACCGGCCAGCATGATGCCGGCGGCCACCAGTTGTTCGTTGAAGGCGCCCATTTCGGACAGTTCCTGTTCGCTGGGCATGCGGCCGGCTTCGGAGTCGGCGTTGGCCTTCACGATCACCATCACTTTCATTTCGGTCTCCCGTGGGACGCGTGGTGCGTGCCCTTCACTGGGTACAACGAACCAGGGGGCTGGGAATCGACACGTCCTCTGAAAATTATTTCTTCCGTGGAAAGCGCGCCTTCGGCGGGAGTCGGCGAACGGCGGAGCCCCTCCGTGGTGGTGTGGGTTGGTCGCTGAAAGCTGGTTTTCTGGGAGTGGGCCGGGCGGGTGGGGTTGGCGGGGACGCCGTGAACCCATCCGTGGGGGCTTAGCCGCGCCATCCATGGCGCGGATACCCCGCCAACCCCACCCGCCCGGCCCCAGACAGATCTCTGCGGCTGCCCCACCACGGGAAAATCAAGAGAAAAGGCAAAAGCAAAAGCAGCAGCAACGGCGGTTGGCTGGCGGCCTCAGCTTTACGAGCGAAGCGACCCGCTTTTGCTCTTGTTTGTGATTTTCCGTGGTGAACGCCGCAGGAAACTGTCCAGGGCCGGGTGGGTAGGCGGGGCGGGGGTGTCTGATCTGGCCCCCCGTCAGCGGACGCCAAGAAGCGATACTTTGATCGCACTTGGAGGTCCCTTATGTCCCGTATCACCCGTCGTAGCTATACCGATGAGTTCAAGCACCAAGCCGTGGAGTTGGCCGAGTCGCTCGGGCC
>NZ_JCAFTE010000005.1:0-222583 GCF_059369975.1 Stenotrophomonas sp. YJH_SMC_32
GCGGTGTCAGGCCGCCGACGCGCTGAATCTACTTTGCAAGCTCAAAGGCTTAAGAGCCGAGGCAGCGTCATCGGAGCCTCCCGGGTCACCGGGGAATTGTGCCTGATCAGGGCACCATCCGAGACACAAGAGCCGAGCCCGCGCCCGGCAGCTGGCATTCCCGCTTGCCGCGCGAGCCAAGCATGGGCTCAGCTCCCTGCGACACCCGGTCGCAGCCCTTCGCGCCACCCGCTTGACCAATGTCAAACCGCCCGCTGCCGTGCGGGCGTATCTCTATGCAGGACCCGAACACGCCGGCGTTACCGGCATCCACAAGGACCCTGCGATGAGCTACACCCCCGACAACGCCCAGCTGCTGAACGCCATGCAGAACGTCATGGTGATCTCCACCACCGACCTGCAGGGCAACATCACCTATGCCAACGACCTGTTCTGCACCCTCACCGGCTTCGCCCGCGAGGAACTGATCGGCCAGCCGCACAGCATCGTGCGCCACCCGGATGTGCCCAAGGCGGTCTACAAGGACATGTGGGACACCATCAAGGCCGGCAAGACCTGGACCGGCATCGTGCCCAACCTCGGCAAGGGCGGCGTGCTCTACGTGGTCGACACCACCGTGCAACCGCTGTTCGACGCCGACGGCAACATCACCTCCTACATCAGCATCCGCCGCGTGGTGAACGACCTGATGCAGAACTACGAGCTGGTCGAGTTCAGCAAGGAAAAGTTCGACGACTTCTACGAGGCCGCGTGAACGCCCTCCCGACCAGTACGCCCTTCAGCCGCCTGCTGGTGGGTTTCGCTTCCGAGTCGGGCAATGCCCGCGCCCTGGCCCAGCGCCTGGGCGCGGACCTGCAGCCGCACGCGCCGCAGGTGCTCCCTTTCAACGACATCGAGGTGGCCAGTCTCGGTCACGGCGACGTGCTGCTGGCGATCTCCAGCTCGTTCGGCGATGGCGAACCGCCGGCCAATGGCGAACAGTTCTTCGAAACACTGCGCCAGACCCCGACGCTGGCTGGGCTGCGCTATGCAGTGTTCGGCCTCGGTGACACCGGCTACCCGAGCTTCTGCGGCTTCACCAAGGCGCTGGATGCTGCACTGAGCGAGCGCCAGGCGCAGCCGCTGCTGCATCGGGTGGACGCCGACCTGGGCTACGAGCAGTTCTTCCAGCAATGGCGGCCGGTGCTCGGCCAGGTGCTGGAGGGCGACCTCAACGCTGGCCAGGACCTGCGCCTGCAGGTCACCGCCTATGGCGAAGACAATGCGTTTGCCGCCCCCATTCTCGAACGTCGCCGCTTGAACAGCAGCGACCCCGCTGCCTGGCACCTGCAGCTGGACATTGCCGGCAGTGGCATGGCCTACCGCGCGGGTGACACCCTGCACGTGGTACCCGAGAACGATCCCGCCCTGCTGCAGGCATTGGCTGCCTGGTATGGCGACACCGCCGCCGTGGCCGCCCTGCACGACCGCGAGCTGCGCCTGCTGAGCAAGGGCGTACTGCGCGAACTGGCCAGGCTCGGCGGTAGCGAGGTACTGAAGGGTCTGTTGAAGGTCAGCCAGAAGCGCGAGCTGGACGCCTACCTGCACGGCCTGGACCTGCTGGACGTGCTGCAGGACCACGCCACCCCGCACAGCGTTCCTCTGTCCAGGCTGCGCGGGCTGCTGTCACCGCGGCTGCCTCGCGCTTATTCCATCGCCTCTCACCCTTGCGACGACCAGCTGAGCCTGTGCGTGCGCGAAGTGCGCTACACCCTGCGCGACCGCGAGCGCTTCGGCACCGCCACCGGCAGCCTGCTGCACGGCGGCGACCACGCCCGGGTGTACTGCCGTTCCAACCCCGGCTTCCACCTGCCCGATACCGGCCAGGCACCGCTGCTGCTGGTCGGCACCGGCACCGGCATCGCACCCTTGATGGGCCTGATGCAGGAACTGCAGGCCAACGCCTGCGAACGTGAAGTGCACCTGGTGTTCGGCGAGAAGCACCGCCAGCACGACTACCTGTACCGCGACCAGCTGCAGGACTGGCACACGCGAGGCGTGCTGGCCGGCCTGCATACCGCGTTCTCGCGCGATGGCGCCGAAAAGGTCTATGTGCAGCATGTGCTGCAGCAGCGTGCCGCCGAAGTGCGCGATGTCCTGGCCCGCGGTGGGCACCTGTACCTGTGCGGCAACAAGAGCCACCTGGAAGGCGCGGTGCGCGAAGCCATCGATGCCATCGGTGGCGAAGGGCACTGGGACACACTGCGGGGCGAAGGCCGCACGCACTGCGAGTTGTATTGATCCATGACCACCGGACCGCACGGACCTTGAACCGGTAGAGCCGGCCGCTGGCCGGCTGCTCAGGATTCCGTGGTTGCCGGCCAGCGGCCGGCACTACCATCAGATGTGACCAACCATCGACGGTGCGTCCATCACGGGTCAATCGCCGACGATGCGGCCGTCCACCACGCGCGCCACCTGCTGGCCGAACATGGCCACGTCCTGCGGGTCGTGGCTGATCAACAACAACGGGATCCCGGTCCGGTCCAGCACGGTTTCCAGCTCCTGGCGCAGGTGCTGGCGAAGGTCGTGGTCCAGTGCGGAGAACGGCTCATCCAGCAGCAGCGCCTGCGGCTGCGTCACCAGCGCCCGCGCCAATGCAGTGCGCTGGCGCTGGCCACCGGAGACCTGCGAGGGCAGCAGATCGCCCACCGTGTCGATGCGGAATGCGTGCAGCCACTGCTCCACCGCATCGAAGCGCTGGCCCGCGCGCGGATTCAACCACCCGCGCTCCAGCCCGAACGCCACGTTCTGGCGCACGCTCAGATGCGGGAACAACGCGTAATCCTGGAACACGTAGCCCAGCCGGCGGCGCTGCGGCGGCAGATCCACGCCGGTGGCCGCATCGAACAGGGTCTGCCCCTGCACGCGCACATGACCCTGGCCCGGCCGCAGCAGCCCGGCCACCGCCTTCAAGGTCAGGCTCTTGCCCGCGCCCGAAGGCCCGAACAACACCACCTGCCGCTGCGTGCACTGCAGCGATACGTCCAACACGAACTCCTGGCCGGCCGCCTGCAGGCGACGCTGCACCTGCAGGTCAAGCCACATCGCGCAGCTCCCGGCGACGCCCGCCCACCAGCCGCGCGGCCAGCAACAGGATCACGATGCAGACCACCGAGGTCAGGATCACCAGCGCATTGGCCTTGCCGTCCTGGCCGGCCTGTACCGCCTCGTAGATGGCGATCGACAACGTCTGCGTCCGGCCCGGAATGCTGCCGGCCACCATCAGCGTCGCGCCGAACTCGCCCATTGCGCGCGCAAACGCCAGCAGCAGGCCGGCGAGGATGCCGCGCCACGCCAGTGGCAGCGTGATGCGGAAAAACACCGCCACTTCGGACACGCCCAGCGTGCGTGCGGCCTGCTCCAGCTGCCCGTCCACTTCCTCGAACGCCGCGCGTGCCGGCTTGAACACCAGCGGCAGCGAGGCCACCGCCGCAGCAATCACGGCCGCCTGCCAGGTGAACACCAGGTTGATGCCGAACCACGACTGCAGCCACGCACCGATCGGACCATTGCGACCGATCAACACCAGCAGGTAGTACCCCAGCACCGTCGGTGGCAGCACCATCGGCAGGGTCAGCAGCGAATCCAGCAGCTCGCGCCCGGGGAAGCGACGGCGGGCCAGCAACGCGCCCAGCGCCACGCCCAGCACCAGATTGATCGCGGTGGCCCAGCCGGCCACCTTCAGCGACAACCCCAGCGCGGTCCAGTCCAGATCCATGCCTCAGGGCTTGCCGAACCCGTGCCTGGCCAGAATCGCCTGGCCCTGTGCCGAATGCACGAAGGCAGCGAAGCGCCGTGCCTCTGCCGGCTGCGTACTGGCCCTGGTCACCGCCAGCGGATACGCAATGCGCCCGGACACCGGCACCGCGAACGCACGGCGCACCCGGTCGGGCATCGCCTGCGCATCGGTGGCATAGACGAAGCCGGCATCCACTTCACCGCGCGCCACGTAATCCAGCGACTGACGCACGTTCTGCGTGGTGATGGTCCTGCCCTGCACCGACGACCACAGGCCCGCCACTTCCAGCGCGCCCTTGGCATAGCGGCCGACCGGCACGCTGTCCGGGTTGCCCAGTGCGATGCGCTGCACACCGGCACCGGCCAGGTCCTTCAAGGTACGCGGCGCCGCCTTGGCCTGCGGCGGCACCACCACCCACAGCGCGTTCACTGCAAACACCTCGCGGGTGCCGGCCGCCAGCAGATCCTGCTGCTGGGCCTGGTCCATCGTGGTTTCGTCGGCCGAGGCGAACACATCCACCGGCGCACCGCGGCTGATCTGTTGCAGCAACACGCCGGACGCGGCGAAGTTGAAATCAACCTTGGTGCCCGGGTGTGCCTTCTCATAGGCATTGCCCAGTTCGCGGAAGCTCTCGGTCAGGCTCGATGCCGCCGAAACGGTCAGCGTGGCCGCCCAGGCCGGCACCGTGGTCAGCAGGCCCAGCAACAACAGTCCAGCTCGCTTCATCGTCGGCTCCCGGCCAGGTTCAGTTCGGATCGGATTCGTCGGCCACCGCCAGCGCGGCCAGGCGCTCGGGCTGCAGCAGCAGGATCTCACGCTGCTTCACCGCGATGATCCCATCATCGCTCAGGCGGCGCAGCACGCGGCTGGCGGTTTCCGGCGCCATCCGCAGGTAGTTGGCGATCTCGGTACGCGCCATCGTCAGGTTGAAGCGCGTGGCAGAAAAACCGCGCCGCGCGTAGCGCTCGGACATGTCCAGCAGGAATGCGGCCATGCGCTCTTCGGTACGGTGGTTGGCGGCCAGCGTGGCGACCTTGCCGATCTCCGCACTGAGCAGGCTGAACAGCTTGGCCTGCAGCCCGGGCATACGCGTGGCCAGCGAGCTCAGCTTTGGGAACGAGATGCGGCACAGATGCACCGTATCCAGCGCCACCGCATTGCAGGGGAAGCGCGAACCGTGGATCGCATTCAGGCCGATCACTTCGCCCGGCAGGCTGAAGCCCAGCACCTGCTCGTTGCCCTGGCTGTCGTCGACGAAGGTCTTGACCATGCCGGCGCGCACCGCAGCAATCGAATCAAACGACTCGCCAGCGCGGAAGATGTAGTCACCCGCATGGAACGGACCGACGTGGTCGACCAGCACGTGCAGATCGCCCAGTGCGGTCTTGTCGTAGCCCTGCGACATGCAGGCGTCGGAAAACGCGCAGGTGCTGCAGAAGTGCAGCGCGTCGCCGTCATCGGCGGCGGCGGGGTTCGGGGTGGCCTGTCCAAGGCGGCCGTGCGAAGGCGGATTCGAAGACATCTGGGCAAGACTCAAGCGATGGCGGCCGCCGGCCGGAAGCATGCGGCCATCATACGCCACAGCAGGCGCCCTTCTTCGGCCAGCCGCAGCACGCGCGCATCCCAGTGCGCCCAGCCGCGCGCCAGCAACGGTGCCAATGCTGGCAGCTGCCCGGCGAAGCATTCTTCGAACGGTTCATCGTTGCGCCATTCGAAGGCAACCGCATCGAGCGCGTGATCGCAGGCGATACTCTGCGCCACCTCGGCCGCCAGTCGCTCGTCTTCGGACAGGATCAATCCGGCAGACACGCCCATATGCCCAGCCTGCAGCCGCGCACGCCATTCGCCCAGTTCGTCCTCCAGGCGGTAGAACACCTCGCCGATCTGGCTGCAGGCGGACAGCCCAAGCCCGATGAAATCGCTGCGGTCGCGGCGTGGCACGCCGGCCAGGTCACAATGACGCTGGCCATCGCCCGGGCCATGCGGGATCGGCAGGTCGCCGCGCTGGTAGTGGTCACCACCGATCGGTTCGTAGCCGGCTGCGCGCAGCAGGCGCCAACTCTGCAGCCATCGTGCCGCCGAGGGATGGTCTGGCAGCGCGCAAGGCGCCGGCAGCAGGATGCGCTCGGGCGCTTCGGCCAGCACCTCATGCAGTCGTTCGATGAAGCCGGTATCCGCGCTGCCGGGCACCCGCAACTGGTAGTATCGCGCGGTAAAGCCCACCTGTCGCGCATGCGCCAGCAGCGTCGGCCCGGGTGCATCGGCGCGATCAATCACGTTCAGGCGGGTGCAGCCCACCGCACGCAGTTGTGCCGGCGCCAGCGCGCTGCCCGCGTCCAGCCGCACCTCCACCTGTGGCCGCGCCACGGTGCGCAAGTACTGCGGCACGGCATCCAGCAGCTGGCCCAGCTGTGGTGGCGGCAGCGTCTCGGCCAGCCCCAACTGCAGCACCATTGCCACCACCTCGCGATCTTCAGCCAGCGCGCCGGCCTGCAGGCGCAGCGCCAGCAGCAGGGTGTCCAGATACGCCTGCGGTGGCACGTCGCGCCCGCCACGACCCGCCTGGAAGCCGAGCGTCAAACCACGCGGGATCAGGTGCTCGTTGCTGGCGCGCACGGCGGCGCGCCACCCGCTTTCGCCAAAGCCGGTACTGAACTGGTCAGCCGGCGGAAACAGCACGTGCCGTGGCTGCCGCAGCAATGCCGCCTGCAGCGCAGTGTCCTCGCTCTCGTCAACGTGGAAGCTCATGGCAGACATCTTCGGGCGTTCCTCTTCGCGTGGCCCTGATTGAAATCAAGCGTGGCGCATCTGATGGTTCCTGCAGGCCAGCGGCCGGCACTACCCTTTCACCCACCACTCGGTCGTGCCGGCCGCTGGTCGGCATCACCCCTTCACCCGCCGCGTATCGTCCTGGTATTGCCGGCCGCTGGCCGGCAGCACCCTTCACCCGCCGCGCACCCGCTCGGCGGCGGCCGCGTCGATGGCTTCGGGCAGGTCGGTTTCGCGGTCGATCTGCGGGAAGTGGCGACGTTCCATGCGGCGGATCGCGAAATGCATCCACGCCAGTGCAGCCGCCACCAGCACGAACAGCAGCATGAAGCAGCTGCTCCAGATGCCCACCGCATCGTTCAACGCGCCAAACACGATCGGCAGGACGAAGCCACCCAGGCCGCCGATCATGCCGACCACGCCGCCCACCGCGCCCACATGCCTGGGGTAATACACCGGAATGTGCTTGTAGACCGCGGCCTTGCCCAGCGACATGAAGAAGCCCAGCACGAACACCAGCACGGTGAACATCACCACGCCGATGGCCAGATGGAAATGGAGCGGCCCGTGGATACCCTTCACCACATACTCGGTATCCGGGTAGGCCAGCAGGAAGGTGCAGATGGCCGACACGCCGAAGGTCCAGTACATCACCCGGCGCGCGCCCATCCGGTCCGACATCCAGCCACCGACCACGCGGAACAGGCTGGCCGGGATCGAATAGCACGCCGCCAGCATGCCGGCGTGGCCCACGTCCATGCCATAGGCGCCAACCAGGTAGTGCGGCAGCCACAACGCCAGCGCCACGAAGCCGCCGAAGACGAAGAAGTAGTACAGCGAGAACCGCCATACCTGCAGGTTCTTCAGTGGTGCCATCTGCTCGGCGAACGGCACCGGCTTCACGCCTTCGCGGCGGCGCTGTTCCAGAGACGGGTCTTCCTTGCTGAAGAGGAAGAACAGCACCGCAGTGACCGCCAGCGCGACGGCCCAGACCTTGGCAACCATGGTCCAGCCGGCCGCCACCATCACCAGCGGCGCCAGCAGCTTGGTCACCGCCGAACCGATGTTGCCGGCACCGAAGATGCCCAGCGCAGTGCCCTGCTTGCTGGCCGGGAACCACTTCGAGACGTAGGCCACGCCCACCGAGAAGTTGCCGCCGGCGATACCCACGCACAGCGCGGCAACCAGGAACTGGCTGTAGGTCTGTGCGTAGGTCAGCATCCAAGTAGCGACTGCACCACACAGCATCACCAGCACCATCACCTTGCGGCCACCGAACTGGTCGGACCAGATACCGAGGAAGACGCGGCTGACCGAGCCGGTCAGCACCGGCGTGGCGATCAACAGGCCGAACTGGGTGTCATTCAAGCCGAGCTGTTGACTGATCTGGATACCAATGATCGAGAAGATCATCCACACCGCAAAGCACACGGTGAAGGCGAACGTGCTCAGCCACAGCGCACGTTGCTGCTGCCCGGCGCTGGCGGGGGCAAGGGCCTGGTTCATGAATTTTCCTCGTTCAAAGGGGTTCAGCCGATATCCGCTTCGGCTTCGATCTCATCCAGCCCGCGCACTGGGTAGCGTTCCTGCAACTGCAGCAGGTAGGCCTGCACCTCGCGCTGCCGCACCTGCAACTCCAGGTAGTCACGCAGCTGCGGCAGCACGGCCTCGAACGGCTGCGGCTGGCCTTCCTCGCGGGCATCGACGCAGACCACGTGGTAGCCCCAGCGCGATTCCACCGGGAAACCGGCCAGGCCTTCGCGCAGGCGGAACACCTGTCGGTCGAACTCCGGCGTGGTCTGCCCACGTTGCAGCCAGCCCAGGTCACCGCCTTCGCTGCTGGACGGGCAGCGTGAATGACGCAGGGCGAAATCGGCGAACAGGTGCGGCGACTCCTTCAGCAGTCCGACCAGCCGCTCGCCCTCGGTGCGTGCAGCGAAGCGCCCGGCCACGTCGTCGGCCGGTGCGGCCAGCAGGATATGGCGCAGGCGCACACGGTCGGGGGAGCGGAAGCGCTCCGGGTTCTGCTCGAAGTAGCGCCGGCAGTCTTCATCGGTCGGCACGCGGTCTTCGATCGCGTCTTCCAGCAGTTGCTGGATCAGCACTTCCTCGTCACTTACCCGGTTACCCTCCGGCGCCTGCAGGCCCAGCCGCTGCGCTTCCAGGCGCAGCAGTTCGCGCACCACCAGTGCACGTGCCGCTTCGGCACGTGACTGTTCCGGGCGCATCGCCCGGTGGTGCTGCATCTCGCGGGCGATGTCGGCCTCGCTGATCGCGGTCTCGTCCACGAACAGCCGGCACGGTGCCGGCTGCCCGAGCGAACGCGGCCCCTGCGCCGCCGCGTCATGGTGGTGCGAATGCGCCTCGGCGGGAACCGGTGCGGCGGAGTCGATCACGGTAATCGGCAGGAATTTCGGCAGGCTGCGCATGGTTTACTCCCGCGGCCCATAGCGCAGCGTGGCCTGACGGCGGCGCACCACCTGGTAGGGCCGCCACAGGTAACTGATCGGAATGCTCCATACGTGCACCAGGCGGGTGAACGGCGCGATCAGGAACAGGGTCAGGCCCAGGAAGATATGCATCTTGTAGACCCAGCTGACGCCCTCGATGTAATCAGCGGCACCGGCACGGAAGGTCACGATGTGCTGCGCCCACTCGGCCAGCTGCACCATCACCCCGCCGTCCAGGTGACCGGACGAGACGCGGATGCTGTACAGGCCCAGGCACAGCTGCGCGAACAGCAGCACCAGCACCAGGGTGTCACCGAAGCTGCCGGTAGCCCGAACTCGCGCATTGAACAGGCGGCGTACCAGCAGGATGCTGATACCGATGAAGCACAGTGCGCCGAACACACCACCGACCACCATCGCCAGCATCTGCTTCTGCGAGGAGGTGATGAAGTGCTCGTACACCGCGTGCGGCGTCAGCAGCCCGACCAGGTGGCCGCCGAGGATGGCCAGGATGCCGATGTGGAAGCAGTTGCTGCCGAGCCGCATGCCCTTGTCCGACAGCATCTGACTGGAGCCGGTGCGCCAGGTGTACATGGCCTTGTCATAGCGGGCCCAGCTGCCGATCAGCAGCACTGCCACGGCGATGTACGGGTAGTACTGGAAGGCGAATTGATGCAGGGAGTAACTCATGGCTGGACCTCACGATGCGAAGGACGGGCCGGCGAACGCACGGGCGGCTTGCAGTCTTCGGCAGGGGCTTCGGCGCCGAAGCGCACCGCCTCCTCCTCCCACAAGCGGTCCATGGCCTCGGCGGTATCGTCGCGGACTTCCTCGCTGGCACGCTGGCGCAGCGCCTGCAGATCGGCCTTGCCGTCACCGGCTTCGACCAGGATCTCGAACAGCACCCGGTGCGGCAGCTCACGCTCGGCGGCACGCGCGGCCAGCATGCCGGCGATATGGCCGATGTGGTGCAGCCACTCGCGGGCCTCGCTACCGGGGCGGTGGGCCAGGAACTCCAGCAGCAACGGCAGGTAATCCGGCAGCTCGCGGGCATCCAGTTCGAAGCCGTTGCGGCGGTAGGTTTCGACCAGATCGACCATGGCCTGGCCGCGGTCGCGCGACTCGCCATGGATGTGTTCGAAAAGCAACAGGCTCATCGAACGGCCGCGGTCGAAACTGGCCAGCCACGCCGCCTGTGCATCCAGCGCATCGGTGGCCAGCAGCTGCTGCACGAAGCTGCGCAGCTGCTGGCGGCGGGCGGGGTTCAGCGCCGGGTCGTCACAGGCGGCGAGCAGCTCCTCGCCGTGCTCCCACAGTTCCTCGCGGGGGTAGTCCAGCAACACCCCGACCAGCTTGAGCACGCTCATCACACCACCTCCTTGCGGCGCTGGTTCGGGCCTTTGTCCACCACGAAGGTGGTGGTCTTGCGCTGCCCGAACAGGTCCGCCGGGCTGTCACCATTGCAGCCGTTTCCGAAGCTGAAGCCGCAGCCGCCGCGCTCACCGAAGGCGTCGTTGGCGTACTCGCGGTGGCCGGTCGGAATCACGAAACGGTCCTCGTAGTTGGCAATGGCCAGATA
Organism: Stenotrophomonas sp. YJH_SMC_32; assembly: GCF_059369975.1. Lineage (NCBI taxonomy): Bacteria > Pseudomonadati > Pseudomonadota > Gammaproteobacteria > Lysobacterales > Lysobacteraceae > Stenotrophomonas > Stenotrophomonas sp. YJH_SMC_32. Next base: position 10,580 of record NZ_JCAFTE010000005.1, read on the forward strand.
GCGGTACATCTCTTCCACCTGGGCGATGCTTAGCCCGGTCTGTTCCAGCACGGCGGTGTCTTCCACGCCGTCCACGTTCTTGGCCCGGCGCCAGGCACGCATCGCCATCAGCCGCTCCAGCGCGCGTACCACCGGCGCCTCGTCACCGGCCGTCAGTAGGTTGGCCAAATAGCGCATCGGGATGCGCAGCGACGCCACGTCCGGCAGCTCGCCGCTCATGCCCACGCGGCCACGCTCGGCGGCGGACTGGATCGGCGACAGCGGCGGCACATACCAGACCATCGGCAGCGTGCGGTATTCCGGGTGCAGCGGCAGCGCCAGCTTCCAGTCGATCGCCAGCTTGTACACCGGCGACTGCTTGGCCGCATCCAGCCAGCTGTCCGGGATGCCTTCCTTGCGCGCGCCGGCGATCACTGCCGGATCGTTCGGGTCCAGGAAGATGTCCAGGTGGGCCTGGTACAGGTCCTTCTCGGCGGCTACCGAAGCGGCCTCGGCGATGCGGTCGGCGTCGTACAGCATCACGCCCAGGTAGCGGATGCGGCCCACGCAGGTTTCCGAGCACACGGTTGGCTCACCCATCTCGATGCGCGGGTAGCAGAAGATGCACTTCTCCGACTTGCCGCTCTTCCAGTTGTAGTAGATCTTCTTGTACGGGCACGCCGACACGCACATGCGCCAGCCGCGGCACTTGTCCTGGTCGATCAGCACGATGCCGTCTTCCTCGCGCTTGTAGATCGCGCCCGAGGGGCACGCCGAGACGCACGCCGGGTTCAGGCAGTGCTCGCACAGGCGCGGCAGGTACATCATGAAGGTCTTTTCGAAGGCGCCGTAGATCTCCTTCTGCACCTGGTCGAAGTTGTAGTCGCGTGAGCGCTTGCTGAACTCCGAACCGAGGATCTCCTCCCAGTTCGGGCCCCACTCGATCTTCTGCATGCGCTCGCCACTGATCAGCGAACGCGGGCGTGCGGTGGGCTGGTGCTGGCTGTCCTTGGCGGTGTGCAGGTTCTGGTAGTCGAAATCGAACGGCTCGTAGTAGTCGTCGATCTGCGGCAGGTCCGGGTTGGCGAAGATCTTGGCCAGCATGCGCCAGCGGCCACCTGCGCGTGGCACCAGCTTGCCGGCGCGGCTGCGCACCCAGCCGCCGTTCCACTTGTCCTGGTTCTCCCATTCCTTCGGGTAGCCGATGCCCGGCTTGGTTTCCACGTTGTTGAACCAGGCGTACTCGACGCCCTCGCGCGAGGTCCAGACGTTCTTGCAGGTGATCGAGCAGGTATGGCAGCCGATGCACTTGTCCAGGTTCAGCACCATCGCGATCTGTGCACGGACCTTCATCACACCACCTCCTTTACAGCTGCAGGTACTGCCTCATCGTCCAGCCAATCGATCTTGTCCATCTTTCGCACGATCACGAACTCGTCGCGGTTGGTTCCGCAGGTGCCGTAGTAGTTGAAGCCATAGGCCAGCTGCGCGTAGCCGCCGATCATGTGGGTCGGCTTGAGCACGATGCGGGTCACCGAGTTGTGGATGCCGCCGCGGGTGCCGGAAATCTCCGAGCCCGGCACGTTGATGATGCGTTCCTGCGCGTGGTACATCATCGCCATGCCCGGCATCACGCGCTGGCTGACCACCGCACGCGCGGCGATCGCACCGTTGACGTTGAACAGCTCGATCCAGTCGTTGTCGACGATGCCGGCACTGCGCGCGTCGTCCTCGCTGATCCACACGATCGGACCACCGCGCGACAGCGTCTGCATGATCAGGTTGTCGCTGTAGGTGCTGTGGATGCCCCACTTCTGGTGCGGGGTGATCCAGTTCAGCACGATCTCCTTGTTGCCGTTCGGGCGCTGGTTCAGCAGCGGCTCCACCGTGCGCGTGTTGACGGGCGGGCGATAGCTCATGAAGGCCTCGCCGAAGTCGATCATCCATTCGTGGTCCTGGTAGAACTGCTGGCGACCGGTCACCGTGCGCCACGGAATCAGCTCGTGCACGTTGGTATAGCCGGCGTTGTAGCTGACGTTGTCGTCTTCCAGTCCCGACCAGATCGGCGAAGAGATGATCTTGCGCGGCTGCGCCTGGATGTCACGGAAGCGGATCGCCTCGTGCTCCTTGCCCACCGCCAGATGCGTATGCTCGCGACCGGTGAAGGCGCCCAGCGATTCCCAGGCCTTCACCGCCACGTGGCCGTTGGTTTCCGGCGCCAGGTGCAGGATCACTTCGGCCGCGTCGATCGCGGTCGAGATGGCCGGGCGCCCCTGGCTTATGCCTTCTTCGTGCACGGTGTGGTTCAACTTGCCGAGGAAATCGACCTCGTGCTTCGTGTCCCAGCTCATGCCCTTGCCGCCGTTGCCCTGCTTGTCCAGCAGTGGGCCGAGCGAGGTGAACTTGCGGTACAGGTTCGGGTAGTCACGCTCCACCACCGTCATCGACGGCATGGTCTGGCCCGGAATGGCCTCGCACTCGCCCTTCTTCCAGTCGGCTACGCCGAACGGCATGCCCAGCTCGTTGGGGGTGTCGTGCAGGGTCGGCACCAGCACCAGGTCCTTCTCCACGCCCAGCACGCCCGGCGCCATCTCGCTCACGGTGCGGGCCACCTCCTTGAAGATGTCCCAGTCGCTGCGCGATTCCCACGCAGGGTCCACCGCCTTGGACAGCGGGTGGATGAACGGGTGCATGTCCGAGGTGTTGAGGTCGTCCTTCTCGTACCAGGTTGCCGTCGGCAGCACGATGTCCGAGTACAGCGCGGTGGTGCACATGCGGAAGTCGAGCGTGACCAGCAGGTCCAGCTTGCCTTCCGGCGCGTCGTCGCGCCACTTCACCTCCTGCGGCTTCACTGCGCCCATTTCGCCCAGGTCCTTGCCCTGCAGCCCGTGGCGCGTACCCAGCAGGTGCCGCAGCATGTACTCGTGGCCCTTGCCCGAGGAACCGAGCAGGTTCGAGCGCCAGATGAACATCATGCGCGGGTGGTTCTGGCTGGCGTCCGGGTCGGCGAAGGCGAAGTCCAGCGAGCCATCCTTGAACTTGCCCAGCGCGTAGTCCGCCGGGGCCACGCCGGCCGCTTCGGCCTCGCGTACCAACTGCAGCGGGTTGCGGTCCAGCTGCGGGGTGCTCGGCAGCCAGCCCATGCGCACCGCGCGCAGGTTCAGGTCGGCCAGGCTGCCGCTGTACTTGCGGGCATCGGCCAGCGGCGACAGCAGCTCGTCCACCTGCAGCTTCTCGTAACGCCACTGCCCGGTGTTGAAATAGAAGAACGAGGTGCCGTTCATGTGGCGCGGCGGCTTGCTCCAGTCCAGGCCGAACGCGAGCGGCTGCCAGCCGGTCTGCGGGCGCAGCTTCTCCTGGCCCACGTAATGCGCCCAGCCGCCGCCGGTCTGGCCCACGCAACCACACATGATCAGCATGTTGATCAGGCCGCGGTAGTTCATGTCGTTGTGGAACCAGTGGTTCATGCCCGCGCCGACGATGATCATCGAGCGGCCGTGGGTCTTGTCGGCGGTATGCGCGAACTCGCGGGCGATCTCGATCACCTCGGCGCGCGACACGCCGGTGATGCGCTCCTGCCACGCCGGCGTGCCCGGCACCCTGTCATCGAAGCTCGATGCCACGTTGCCGCCGCCAAAGCCACGGTCCACGCCGTACTGGGCCAGCAGCAGATCGTAGACCGTGGCCACCAGCGTCTCGCCGCCGTCGACCGTGGCCAGGCGGCGCACCGGAATGTTGCGGTCCAGTACGTCTTCGGCCGGTGCGGCGGTCCAGCCGTCGCTTTCAATGCCACCGAAGTACGGGAAGCTCACCGCCTCGATGCCGTCGTTGGCGTCGGACAAGCTCAGGCGCAGGCGCGTGTCGGCGCCATTGCTGGCCTTCTCTTCGATGTTCCAGCGGCCCTTTTCACCCCAGCGGAAACCGATCGAGCCATTGGGTACCACGATCTGGCCGCTGTTCTCGTCGTAGGCCAGGGTCTTCCAGTCCGGGTTGTTGGCTTCACCCAGCCCGCCCAGCTCACTGGCGCGCAGGAAGCGGCCCGCCACCAGGCGGCCATCGTCGCGGCGCTCCAGGCGCACCAGCATCGGCATGTCCGAGTACTGGCGGCAGTAGTCCTGGAAATACTGCGAGGGCGAATCGACATGGAACTCACGCAGGATCACATGGCCGAACGCAAACGCCAGCGCCGCGTCGGTGCCCTGCTTGGGGTGCAGCCAGTGGTCGGTCAGCTTGGCCAGCTCGGAATAGTCCGGGCAGATCGCCACCGTCTTGGTGCCGTTGTAGCGCGCCTCGGTGAAGAAGTGCGCATCGGGCGTACGCGTCTGCGGCACGTTCGAGCCCCAGGCGATGATGTAGCGGCTGTTGTACCAGTCGGCCGATTCGGGCACGTCGGTCTGCTCGCCCCAGATCTGCGGCGAGGCCGGCGGCAGATCGCAGTACCAGTCGTAGAACGACAGGCAGGCGCCCCCCAGCAGCGACAGGTAACGCGCGCCGGCGGCGTAGGACACCATCGACATCGCCGGAATCGGCGAGAAGCCGACCACGCGGTCCGGGCCGTACTGCTTCACCGTGTACAGATTGGAAGCGGCGATGATCTCGTTGGCCTCTTCCCACTGCAGCCGCACGAAGCCGCCCATGCCGCGGCGGGTCTTGTACGAACGCGCCTTCTCCTTGTTTTCAACAATGCTGGCCCAGGCATCGACCGGGGCCTTGCTCCTGCGCGCTTCGCGCCACAGGCGCAGCAGCGTGCCGCGGATCAGCGGGTACTTCAGCCGGTTGGCGCTGTACAGGTACCAGGAGTAGCTGGCGCCACGCGGGCAGCCACGCGGTTCATGGTTGGGCAGGTCCGGACGCGTGCGCGGGTAATCGGTCTGCTGGGTTTCCCAGGTGACCAGGCCGTTCTTGACGTAGATCTTCCAGCTGCAGGAGCCGGTGCAGTTCACCCCATGGGTGGACCGCACGATCTTGTCGTACTGCCAGCGGGCGCGGTAACTGTTTTCCCAGTCGCGGCCCTCGCTCTTGGCAAATCCATGGCCATCGGCAAAGGCCTGGGGGTCACGCTTGAAGAACTGCAAGCGATCGAGGAAATAACTCATCGGGGATCTCCCTTTGCGGACATCGGCATCGTGGCTGTGTGTGTCATCTGGCTGCGGTGCGTTTTCATGTCGTCAGCAGGGTGTCTCGGCACCGCGCCGGTAGTACCACCACCAGGTCACGGCCAGGCAGGTGACATAGAAAACAACGAATCCGTACAGCGCCATGTCGGGGCTGCCGGTCAACGTAATGGACGAGCCGTAGCTCTTGGGAATGAAGAAACCGCCGTAGGCGCCAATCGCACCGGAAAAGCCGACCACCGCAGCCGACTCGATGCTGGCCTGGTGCGCGGCGGTAGCCTTGCCCTCGGCGTTGTCGTTGGCCGACCAGCGCTCATGCAGCGTGCGGAAGATCACCGGGATCATGCGGAAGGTCGTGCCGTTGCCGATGCCACTGAGCACGAACAGCGCCATGAAGCTGAGCAGGAAGCCATGGAAGTTGCCGCCCTGGCCATCGCTGGGCAGGAAGTGCAACACACCGAACACCGCGGCGATCATCAGCGCGAACACCCAGAAGGTCAGGCGTGCGCCACCCCAGCGGTCGGCCATGCTGCCACCCACCGAGCGCATCAGTGCGCCCAGCAGCGGGCCGATGAAGGCGTAGGCCAGCGGGTTCACGTCCGGGAACTGGCTCTTCACCAGCATCGGGAAGCCGGCCGAGAAACCGATGTAGGAACCGAAGGTACCGATGTACAACCAGCACATCAGCCAGTTGTGCTTACGGCGGAAGATCACCGCCTGCTCGGAGAACGACGAGCGGGCGCTGGTCAGGTCGTTCATGCCGAACCAGGCCGCGATGGCGCACAGCGCGATGGCCGGCACCCAGATGAAGCCGGCGTTCTGCAGGAACAGCGGTGCCCCACCCTCCACCGTGGGCTGCGGTGCACCACCCAGCGCACCGAACACGCCTACAGTGATGACCAGCGGGATCACCGCCTGCGCCACCGACACGCCCACATTGCCCAAGCCAGCGTTCAGGCCCAGCGCCAGGCCCTGCTTCTGCTTGGGATAGAAGAAGGAGATGTTGGACATCGACGATGAGAAGTTCGCGCCACCGAAGCCGCACAGGATCGCGATGGCCACGAACACCCAGTACGGCGTGGCCGGGTCCTGCACCGCAAAGCCGAGCCAGAGCGTCGGCGCCAGCAGCGAGGCGGTCGACAGCGCGGTCCAGCGGCGGCCGCCGAAGATCGGGATCACGAACGAATAGAAGATGCGCAGGGTCGCGCCGGACAGGCTGGGCAGCGCCACCAGCCAGAACAGCTGGTCGGTGCTGAAGTTGAAGCCGATCTTCGGCAGGCTGATCGACACCGCCGAGAACAGCACCCAGACCGAGAAGGCCAGCAGCAGCGAGGGGATCGAGATGACCAGGTTGCGGGTGGCAACCCGCTTGCCGGTGCGCTCCCAATAGCCGGGGTCCTCCGGCGTCCAGTCGCTGATGACGCGACCCGGACGGGCAGTGCTGCGGACAACAGGATCGCTACCGACGGTCATACATGGCTCCGAGGCTGTGGAATGACGTGGGTATTGCTTTCAAGTTGTGACCCGTCGTCGTGCAGCCATTAGGCCGTGCGGCAACTACGACGGGGTTGATCTGGATCAATCAGGGGCCGGTTTTCACCCTGCCCCTGACAAATGTCAAACCGATGAAGCGGTATTGCGGCGCGTGACTCCGCGCTGGCGCACGCTGTCGCGCACGTCCACATCGAACTGCAGCTGAAGCCGGCTGCCATCTTCCAGGGCAATGTCGAATGGCAGGCCATCCCGGCACGGCAGCCGCGCCGCCAAGGCCTCAACCGCCGGGCGCGGCAGCACCAGGCGGCAGAAGGTGCCACCATCGAGCAGCACCGGCCGCTCGCCGCCATGCAGCGACACCGCCATGCCCCAGCCCTCGATACCGCCGAAGCGGGTCATGTTCTCGACCGATTCACCGGCCAGCAGGCGCGCCAGTTCGGCCTCGTCCAGGCGAAGCCGTACCGATTGGTCCTGCAACTGCACTTTCATGACGCAACATCCTCCCATTGTTCGGGGGTATTGCAGTTGACCAGCCCGGCCTCGTCAACCGGCGCCAGGGCCACGGAATTCACGCCAAGACGGCGCTGCAGGGCCTGCAGCGAGCGCGGGCCGTCCGGGTCATCCAGCATCGATCCAAGTACGTTGCGGCAAGCATCGTCTATATCCACCAGCATGGGCAGGGGGTGGCCCGCAAAGATCGTGCATGGACCGCGATGGCCGTCACGCAATTGCTGTAGCAATCGCGGCGGCAGCAGCGGTGTATCCACCGGCACCACCCAGGCCGGGCCATCGGGCATGCGCATCGCCACGCTGTAGAGCCCGCCCAGCGGCCCGCAACGTGCCACGCGGTCCGGTATGCCGCCGAACGCCGGGTAATTTCCGCTGACCCAGACCTCGCGTGCGCCAGCCTGCATCAACAGGCCCCGCATGTGTTCCAGCAGCGTGCGCCCCTGCCACGGCAGCAGCGCCTTGTCGCGGCCCATCCGGGTGGACAGGCCACCGGCCAGCACGATGCCGGTGATGCTCATCGCAGTAGAGCCACGCCATGCGTGGCTGCGCCGGCATCAATGTTGATGATCGTGCGCATGGTCATGGGCATCGGCGGGTTCACTGTCCGCGTGGCAGAGGCTGCAGCCCTCGCTCCACGCGCTGTCGCCGTCTTCGTAATGTTCCTGCTTCCAGATCGGGCACTGGTGCTTGACCACCTCGATCAATTGCCGGCAGGCCCGGAATGCCTCGTCACGGTGCGGGCTGCCGGCGGCCACCACCACCGCCACATCGCCGATGCCGAGTCGGCCCTTGGCATGGGCCACATACAGCTTCAGCTTCGGGCCAAACGTCGCCTCGACCTCGGCGGCCAACCGCTTGAACTCGTTCAACACCAGCGGCTCGAACAGGTCGTAGGTGATCCCGGTCACCGGCCGGCCGATGTTGACATCGCGCACCTTGCCGATGAACACATCGATGCCACCGAAGCCCGGATCGGACACCGCCGCGATGCCCTCGGCCGGATCGATCGCCGCCTGCGCGCGGTCCACCACCTTGGCAATGATCGTCTCGCTCATCGCTCAGCCCCCGCTCACCGGCGGCAGGATCGCCACCCGGCCATCGTCGGGCAGCGCCTCGTGGTCGCGCAGCACGCGTTGCTGATCGGCGAATGCCGAGTAATCCAGCAGGCCGGCACGGAAACCCGGCCAACGCAGTGGCAGCAGCTCGCGCAGCGCCTGGCGCAGATCGGCCACGGTGCCACCGGCCACCTCCACCGCGATTTCACGGCTGGCATCCAGATCGGAAAACGCACCGAACAACTGCAGATTCACCTGTTTCATCATGACTCCTGGCTCACCAGCTGCACCGGTTCGTGGTGACCCCAGCCCTGCACCCGCACGTAGGTGCCCGCGCTGGCCTGGTCTCCCTCGGCTTCCAGCACCACCCAGGCGTTGGCCTGCAGCATGGACTTCAAACGGAATGATTCCTGCCCGGACAGCACGCGCGCACTCAGGCGCCCCTGCGCGTCCACTTCCACCCGCGCCCGCGCATGGAAACGCAGGCCCGGCGGCGTGCGCACGTCGGCCTGCAGCGGCAGCGTCAGCACCGGCTCCGGCGCCAGCCCCAGCAGGCGGCGCAGCACCGGCTCGACGAAGAAACGCTGGCCCACGGCCGCCGAGACCGGGTTGCCCGGCAGGCCGAAATACAGCGCGCCATTGGGCAGCACCGCAAACAGCAACGGCTTGCCGGGGCGGATCGCCACCTTGTGGAACACGATGCGCGCACCCCGTCCGCGCAGCGCGTCGGGAACGAAATCGTACCGGCCGGCCGACACCGCGCCGGTGCTGATCAACAGCTGCGCACCCGCAGCCAGCGCTTCATCCAGCACCGCATTGAACGCGGCCACGTCGTCGCCCACCGTGCCCTGCCACACCACCTCGGCACCGGCGGCCTGCAGGCGGCCGACCAGGTATGGCCGGTTGCTGTCACGGATCTGGCCGGATTCCAGCGTCTGCGCCGCCTCGGTCACCAACTCCTTGCCGGTAGCGATCACTGCCGCCTTCGGCCGCGCCACCACCGCCACCTCGCCCACGCCGATCGCATGCAGCAGGGTGCGCGCATTGATATCCAGCACCTGCCCGGCCTGCAGCACGCGCTCGCCGTCGCTTACATCCTCGCCACGCAGGCGCACGTTCTGGCCCGGCTTCACCAATGCCTTCAGGGCAATGCGGGTCGGGCGGCCGTCCTCGCTGGCGAGGATCTCCACATTCTCGACCGGCACCACCGTGTCCAGCCCAACCGGCATGCGTGCCCCGGTCATGATTTCCCAGGCACCCTCGCCGCCTTCGGCGCCAGCATCGCCGGCCGCCTGCCAGCCCTGCACCGCGAACTCGGTACCGGCCTCGAACGTCGCGCCGTCGGCGCGCAGCGCGAAGCCGTCCATCGCCGAATTGTCGAACGGCGGCAGCGACTGCGCGCTGTGGATGTCACGGGCCAGAGTGCGGCCGCCGGCCTCATGCAGCGGCAGATGTTCAGCCGGCAGCGGCATGGCCGCGTCCAGCAGGTGCTGCAAGGCTTCGCTATAGGCAATCATCAGTGGTCACCACCCTCGACCATTGCCAGTGCGTGGCCCAGTACCGGCGCCAGGATGTCCAGGCACTGCGCCGCCGCCTTCGGGCTGCCCGGCAATGCAAACACCAGCATGTTGCCCAGCTGCACCACCTCGGCGCGGCTCAGCCAGGCCATCGGCGTGTGCTGTGCGCTGAGTGCCCGCACCATCTGCGCCAGGCCATGCACCGGCCGCGCATTCAACGAACGCAGCGCCTCCGGGGTCAGGTCACGCGGGCCCAGCCCGGTACCACCGGTACACAGGCACAGGCGCACGCCCTCGGCGGCCAAGGCCTGCAGGCGGCCCGCCAACGGCTCGATGCCATCGGGCAGTACCTCGGCGGCTACCACCTCGCCCCCCAGTTTTTCCACGCCAGACACCAGGGTCGGGCCGGACACATCTTCATAGGTGCCGTCGCTGGCGCGATCGCTCAGCGTGATCACCGCGCAGGCCGCGCCTTCCAGGCCCTTCGGCGCACGCGGCTTGAACCGCTCACGCTCGGCCTCGTCCATGCCGTCCGGGTGCAACCAGACACCGCGCTTGCCGCCTTCCTTGAACAGCAGGCGGATACCTTCGATGCGCAGCGCCGGTTCCACCGGCTTGCTCAGGTCGTACAGGGTCAGCAGCGCCGCGTTGACGCCGGCCAGTGCCTCCATCTCCACGCCGGTGCGCGCCTCGCTGGCGCACTCGCACCACACGCGGATCGCCTGCCTTTCCGGCACCGGTGAGCAGAACACCTGCACCAGTTCCAGCGGCAGCGGATGGCATAGCGGCATCAGCATCGACGCCATCTTGGCGCCCTGCAGGCCGGCAATCTCGGCCATCACCAGCGCATCGCCTTTGGGCAGGCGGCGCTCGACAATCAGCGGATAGGCCACTGGACCGGCATGCAACTCGCCCACCGCCACCGCACGGCGGCGGGTGATGCGCTTGTTGCGCACATCGGCCATATGGAAGGCCGCATTCAATTCCCCACTCATCGTGTTGCTCATCCTCCGATCGAGGCCAGGTGCGGGGTCAGCCCGGTCTGGCCCTGGTGCAGTCCATGCCCGGCCGCTTTCAGGCCAAGCTGGGTGGTGATGCGTGCCAGCAGCGCGTCGTGGTCCTCATCGCGCTGCAGCAGCGGTCGCAGTGGCACGCCGAACTCGCCGAACAGGCACAGCCGCAGGTCGCCCTTGGCGGTCACCCGCAGGCGGTTGCAGCCTTTGCAGAAGTCACGCGAATACGGCGCGATGATCCCAATGCTGCCGCGATGGTCCGGATGACCGAACTCGCGCGCCGGGCCGGCATCGGCCGCGCGCGGGCGCTCGTGCCAGCCTGCGGCCAGCAGCTGCTCGATCACCCGATCGGCGCGCAGGTGGTGGCGCTGGAAATAGGCTTCGTTGTCGCCGGTGCGCATCAGCTCGATGAAGCGCACGCTGAAGGGGCGGTCACGCAGGTAGTCCATCCACTGCGGCAGCTCGTCGTCGTTCAGGCCGCGCAGCAGCACCGCGTTGAGCTTGATCGCCGGCAGGCCCAACGCCTGCGCCAGCGCCAGGCCCTGTTCGATCTCCGGCAGGCGGTCATGGCCGGTGATGGTGTGGAAGCGTTCGCGCTGCAGGCTGTCCATGCTCACGTTCAGCGCGGTCAGCCCGGCCCGGTGCCAACCCGGCAAGCGCCGCGGCAGCAGCGTGCCATTGGTGGTGATGGCCACCTTGCGGATGCCCGGCACCGCCGCCACGGTGGCGATGATCTCGTCCAGATCCTTGCGCAGGCTGGGCTCGCCGCCGGTCAGGCGGATCTTGCTCATGCCCAGCGCGGCAAACGCACGCACCACCCTTGCGATTTCATCCACCTGCAGGAAGCGCGGGCGGCCATCGGCCTGGTAACCGTCGGGCAGGCAGTAGCTGCAACGGAAGTTGCAGGCTTCGGTCAACGACAGGCGCAGGTACGGAAAGCTGCGTCCGAAACCGTCGGTGAGTTGGCTCATGGCTGGTCCACCTTGTTGCTCCACCGTCTTGCCTGTTCCCGGAACGGCCCGGATACCCTCGCCTGCTGGAACGATTGCCAGAGTACGCGGCCTTCAGTTCCATCGGCATGACTTAAATCAATCTCGTTCGGCCCCGCGCGGCAGGCGTTGTGGCAGCATGCGGCTTTCCGTGCAGCGGGCGTGTGACAACCCTCATGATGATGAACGATTTCCAGCAACTGCTGCACGCCGCCGGCGAGCAGGCTGAACCGCAACGCCTGCTGTTCGTATTCGTGCGCGCCGAGCTGCCCGAATCGCCCACCAGCGACCAGCGCGACCGTCATGACCGCCGCGAGGGCGGCACCCTGTCGCCGGTGCTGTGCGTGGACAAGCTGCCGGCCGAGGTGCCCAGCTTCCAGGCGCTGGCGGCCGAATCGACCACCACCGGCATCGACTGGGACCTGGTGTTCGTAGCGGCGCTGGATGGCCGTGGCGGTTTCGCGCCGAACAGCGACGAAGCCGCGCGCCCGTTGCAGCTGATGGTCAACGCCATCCATGACGGTCAGATCGGCCGCTTCGCCGCCTTCGACCGTGGCGGCGAGCCCGTTCAGTTCTATTGAGCCACCAGCTGCAGGGTCAGGAAGAAGATCACCAGCACGGTGTTCAGCCCCCAGGCCACGGTCAGCCCGCGCGCCGCCACGCCCAGGTTGGGGTTGTGCGCGGTGGGCGCCGCCCGCCAGACCGCCGGGATGATCCAGCCGGTATAGAGCAGCAGCACGGCAAATACCCCCAGCAGCAGCGGGGTGCGCTGGTTGGCCAGCGCCCAGAGGGCCACCGCCCACAGAATGTTGCTGGGAATGACGCCCTGCAGCCAGAACACACTCCACAGGCGGGAACGGCCTTGGGTGTCGGGGGTGGGGTGCAGCGAAGCGGTGGCGGTCATAAGTCTCCTTCTGTTTAGGAAACGTGCTGAACAAGCCTGCGCTTGGTGGCTGGGAACGTCAACCCGAGTCGCACGTCACGCTTTGGCGCCTGTAGACGCGGGCCATGCTCGACACAGGTCGCTCCCCGCAGAGCCTGTCGTCATCGCCCCTCCCCCTTTGTTCCCTAACGCCCCCCAACCTCGACATCTGTCGCAGATTGCACGGTGCGGGCGGACCGCCGCGCCAGCCAGCGCTGGCAGTGCTTAACAGCATGGGAGAATGCCGAAAGCGTCTCCAATCGAGTGATGTTTACAACTCTTCTGATTGGCATTGCACAGCGCCAGGGGCTCAGATGGCGTGCCACCGGAAAAGGGTGGCCGGGCTTCGAACACCCGAGTTGATGTTGATGTATGCGCTTGCCAGCCGGCGCCACCTCAGCGTGGCGCCGGCTGGCAATCCGTCTGCCGGCTATGGCGGGCGGTGCGTGGGGGCCTTCGGGCCCGCCGGACTGACATCAACCCGGTGTTCGAACCACGTACCGTCCGCCACTTTTATGAGTGGCGGCTACCGATTGCCCTGCACGGAGCCTTGCCATGAACGAATCGGACTTCCCGCCTCTGCACGCCTACCGCAGCGCCGCCACTGACGACGGTTCGCCACCGGCTTCGCCTGCGATTGACCGGAACACCTTCATTGCCAACCTCCACCGCATCGGCTCCGGTGCGGCGGCCGACGGGCAGCCCTGGCCGGAGCGTCACCAGCTGCCCGGCCGCTGCCTCGCCCTGGCCGACGCCGATTGCGCATTGACCGGGTTGCGGGTGGTGCTGGAAATGCTGCTGGCGGCCGAACGCACCCGGCAGAACGGCGAACCCGGGCAGTACGTGGGCGACCGGGTGATGGAGGGGTTGGTCATGGCCTGCCAGTCGTTGTGCGCGCAGGCGGTGGGGCGCTTGCAGCCCGAAGGGTGAATGTCATGTGCAACGCCCTTCAGCGAGAACCGCCTTCCACCCGACATGCCAGCGGCGTAGCGCCCTTCGCCGAGGGAATCGCGAGTACATTCCAGCGCTCGGCCAAGGTGCGTTCGACGCGAACAGAAAATTACCGTGCCTCGGCGGGCATCTTCCCTTCAGAGAAGCCGATAGCTATCTCGAAGCGATCCAATCCGAGGTTCCCCGCCTCCAGTCCTGAGCCATCTTCCCGCTTCACTCCGACGTAGACGACAGGGCGTTTCACGTCCACCTTTGCCCTGGCAAGCTGGTGATCCGATTCAGCGCTGCAATCGAAGTACTGCATTCCTTCGTCCTTGGCGATAGAGCTGAGGGTCTGCTTGAACCGATTCACGCCCTCTTGGTCATGCACGCAGAACTGGATCATCTTGAAGGGCCGCTTTCCTACAGCCCATGCGCCGCCAGAGAATCCAGGTCCGACTCCAATCAGAAGTAGTGCTGTCAGGATCCTCACCATCATCAAGGCCCCAGTTTGCAGAGTGTGGCGGACAACGTCGCCGCAGGGCCAAAAATCATGACCCCAAACACATCTCCGCTCGGTCTTCTCAGGCCGCTTCCCTTGGATGAGGGAGACCGTGTCGGGGGTGAGGAATCTGGGCACGGAATGTCCTTCAGGGCACTGCACCCGCCATCGGCAGATGCTCGATCCGCCATGTCCTGGCGTAGATGAGAATTACGCTTCCGGTCGAGGTGGTCTCGATACGGAAACACTTCAGGCCGGACAACGGATAGCCGACCGCCTTCCAACGATCAAGAAGATGAGCAAGCCCCGGCTCGTCGTCCTCGACCCTGGCGAACTCTATTCCCTCCTCCCCCAGTACGCCGAAGTTCATGAGCGCCGAGCACCCGTAGGCTTCCGAGAAGCAGACGCTTGCCTGCCGGCCGTCCGGCCAGCGCACGTGGACCCTTACCTCGTCGCATACGCCAGGTTTGCTCCTGTCAATGTTGATGGCCAGCAACGTGGCGTCACACCATTCGAGCAAGTTGAAATCTTCATTCATCCACTGGAATCCGTCAGATGCATACGACGGAGGTGCGACCCCGGTCGCCCCTTCCTCTCTCTCACCGCTCCTGGAGCTCCCCAAGATTGAGATCCCGGGCATAGGAGCGCCGACTACTGATCTGCACCGGCTTGGGTGCGAAACTCCGGCCGTCCCTGCATTCAACGGCGAATTGGTAGCTCTGGGGTTCCGGCCCTGCAACGACCATCATGGGGACCGAGAATGTGCTTCCAACCGGTTTCGACGAAACTACACCTTCGCCCTCCCCGAGCATGCTCAGCTCACAATCCAGAGCGCGAACGTCACCCTGACCTGGCGGCACGCTTCCCGAGACGCGCACGATCATATCGCCACCCAATGTTGCACAGCCGGCCAGAACCAGACCGGCCATGACAGCTGCGGCACACCTCACCTTTGGCATCCTCGGATCCTCAGTACGCACTGCGACGTCTCACGCATACAACCATTCAGGTACGCATCAACCTCATCAATAGATACCCGCCATGATACGAATGTAGTCGTCGAGCGAATCCACCCGCCGATTGACTGCAATACCCCGTTCTTTCGCGAGCGATTGAAGCTCGAATATTAAAACTCCATACCCCGAGTCCCAGCCATCAGCTTCACCAGGCGACAGTTCCTTCGAAAATCGATCTCCAGGACGGAGCTTCCCGGAGGGCAAACGAAGCTCGTCTGCAACATGCTCCAGCAGCTCCACTACGGTTTCCTGATCCAGGCCACTGTCCGCATAGTATTGGTCATAGAAGCCAGTTGGCGACAGCGCCTCTCTTTCTCTCATTTTTTCTTTCATTTCCATTCGCCTCCATCCACCGCCTGCGCTGCAGCCACAATAGAGCATGGAGCCGATATCCCAGATCCCCTCCCATACAGTCGTCACCACGGCCACGCGCCCCAGGACCTGCCGGAACCTGCGATGCTCTGACAGCGCCTTCCCATTCGCGAACATGGTCAGTGGCGAGGTCGATGTGACCCATGCCCGACCTCGACGCTCGGCCGGAAAGTAGCGAATCAGGCACCGGGAAAGGACATCGCAAGGTGCCAGCCACGCATTTCGCTTCCCAGGCGAGACCGCCCAGCCACTTATAGCGCTATTCCGCTGTAAACAAGGCCCAGCTCTTCATCGCGCATGACCCAGCGGCCAACATTTCCCTCCGGACACAGATAGAACTTGCCGCCATGGCTTGACGCTCGCGACCACGCGTTGCGGGCAAACTGAGGAAATCTCCGCATGACTCGCGCGTCGGACATCTCCGGCCTGCTCACCAGCCTACATTCTTCGGGCAAAGCAAGAACGCCGCTGGTCAGGCGGAAAACCAGCCACGATTCATTTGTGTCCATGTCGTGCGACTCGCGTATGTTGACTGCATCCTCTGGCAACCATGAAGGCAACCATTTCGATTCACCGATTGCTTGCCTTGAGACGGCTTGATTGCGGTCTGCATACTCGGTGCTGGCAACTTCCATGCAACCAGAAAGTGCGATTGACAGCGTCACGATTGGGAGCAGCTTGGGGGCGTACATCTGAGGCATCCGAGTCATCAGCAAGGGAAGTTTCCACCGGGTCGATAGCTCCCGCACATCTGCGAGCAACTCCGCGTACGGCTCATTTGTCCAGATGATCGTCCGAGGCGGTTTGCCAGCTGATCCGCAGCGGAGTCAGCGGTGGAGTCACCCTTGATGTTTTGATCGAACCACTATAGTTGTAAAGCAACCCGCTCGCATCCGTGGACTGCTGGCCCGGGAAGCGCAGTGCCAGTTCGAACGCCACACCATCCCCGTCCGGGTCGGCACTCGGAATCTGGTTGCCGAATACCTCGCTCTTGTTGCTCCACTCCCAGATTGCAACATTCCGCACCGGATCGATCACCACGCGCGGCGTACCCAGATGATCTGGTTGGACGTAGGCCAACTCCGGCACGCCGGTAGCCGGCACATTGATCAGCGCCACCGGGTAGTTATCCAGCCAGATGGCCTGCTGCTGCGCCTGGCCCGTGGCCGAGTAGTTGCCCAGCCACTGTCCTGCCTCGTCGTACAGCGTGATCTGCGCCGCGCCACCGGCCGGGGTGCGCAGCACGCGCTCACCGCGATGGTTGTAACCGTAGCTTTCCAGCACGGCATCACCCTGCCTCACCGCGTTCATGCGGTTCGCATCGTTGTAGATGAACGTCTTGCTGCCGATGCTGGTGGTATTCCCCGCTGCGTCATGGTTGCGCACCTCGCCATCCACCGCAGCCAGGCGATGGCTGGTTGGGGGATAGGTGTAGCTGGCGGTGCCTGCCGAAGTGGAAAGCGGGGTGCGATTACCGGTGGAGTCAAAATTCTCAAGCCCCCTCTTCGAAGAGGGGGCTGAGAAGGCACGCTACTCTTGTGATCCACCAGCCAAATGCTGCTTTCTCCTCAAGGCAACGAGAAAGAAGGCTGTCGCAGCTAGCAACGCGCCACACGCATCCCAGATTCGGTCAAGCCACAGCATCAAAGTGAAAATGGCCAGCCACATTACAGATAGTGCAAGAAACCATCCGCGCGTCAGCTTCATAGGGCTCAATACACAGTTTGAATTCCAACCATAGCGCAGACGATACCCAATGCAACCTAATAGATTGCCGGCATCCCTTCCTCCAACTGCTGCAACGCCGGCGACAAAGGGCAAAAGCAGCGTCAGATCCGACGCACCAGATGCCGGCAAGGTCAGCCGCGTTGATAGGGGGGGGCGGAAGAACCCGCAGCGCAGGCGCAGCGACCTCATGCACCATGACTTCCTGCACAGGGAGTAGGTGTTATACCTCACTACATTACCAGCACGACCCGTCGCGAGGTCGGCAGGCTGTGGCACTCCGCTGCAGACCTGACCCATCGGAAGGACTGGCACGCGCACGGCCCAGGGGAACGGCAATGAAGAGCAGCCGAGTGACGTTGTGGGCGCTGGCCGCGATGATGGCCGCAGTGGGCACCGCGCACGCAGGGGAAATCCAGGTGGATCGAGGCGCTTACGCACTGCAGGCCGAAGAAACGGGGTCAGGCCCGATCACCGTGGTCTTTGAATCCGGTTTCGGCCAGGGCGCGGGCGCCTGGAAGGAGGTGGTCGCGGGTCTGGGGCGCAACTATCACAGCATCACCTACGCCCGTGCAGGACTCGGCAAGTCCGGCAGCGACGGTCACCCCAAGCGCATCGATGCGCATCTGGCCGACCTCACGGCCGTGATCGATACGCTCGCTCCCGGTCGCCGCGTGGTGCTGGTGGGTCATTCCTATGGCGGCCTGCTGGCCACTGAGTTTGCACGCCGCCATCCGGAGCGCCTGCAGGGCCTGGTGCTGGTGGACCCGGCCACGATGGGGCAGCGCCATGCGTTCAAGCAGGCCGACAGTGCCCGCGTGCAGGCAGACGATGCCCAGCTGCGGGCGATGCTGCCGCCGGCCATGGCCGCCGACTACGCCGTGCTGACCGAACAACTGGATGCACCCGGTGCGGAGACCCCGCGCACAATGCCGGACGTGCCGGTGGTGCTGCTGACTGCAACCCAGCTGGCTGCCGAACCGTTGTTCTTCGAAGAAACCGCAGCGGGCAAGGCGCTCTGGAAAGCACAGCACGCCCTGCTCTTCTCGGGGTTCACGCGCGGTACGCATCGCTACCTGGCAACCGGCCACACCCTCCAGCGCGAGGACCCTGCTGCGGTGGTGGCCGCGATTCAATCGGTCTCCGACACCTCCAAGTAGCCGTTCCAGGCAACGGCTTCCCCCGTTGTTCCCCGCTACTGCCCGCGCAGGCGCACCGCGAAGTACCGCGCCGGGGAAAGGCCAAGTGCTTTCTTGAACATCGTGATGAAGGCCGTCACCGACTCATAGCCCAGCGTCTCGGAAACGCGTTGTACCGGTGCACCGGCGGCGAGTTCCCGAATGGCGATGAGCAGGTGCAGCTGCTGCCGCCAGCGCCCGAAGGACAAGCCCGTTTCCCGTTCGATGAGCCGGGTCAATGTGCGCTCGCCCAGGGCCAGGCGCACCGCCCACTGGCTGATAGTGCTGCGATCTGCCGGATCCGCCGACAGCGCCGCCGCCAACGCCCGCACCTTCGGGTGATGGCTGACCGGCAGCGACAGATGCTCGGCCGGCATCTGCACCAGTTCGTCCAGCAGCACCCGCGCCAACCGGTCGGTGTGGCTGCCATGCGGGTAGTCCAGCGGCGCGTCGGCCAGGTGCAGGATCATCTCGCGCAGCATCGGCGAGATCGCCAGCGTCACGCACTGCGCCGGCAGGTCGACGACGCCGGGCTCGACGAACAGGTAGCACAGGCGCGCGTTGGCGGTGGCGCGATTGCTGTGCGGCATGCCGCCCGGGATCCAGACGCCACACTGGGGCGGCACGATCCACAGCGCGTTGGCCACTTCGCAGGTCACCGCCCCATGCAGCGCAAGAATGAGCTGGCCCTTTCGATGCTCATGCACCGGAATTTCCGCGTCGTGCTCGGCCACCTGCAGGCGGCTGGCGACCGCCGGGCGATCGGTCTCGTCCGGGTCCAGGTCAAAGCCGGGGAGCGAAATGCGAGCCATTCTCACATTGACCGGTTTTAGCGATTGATTGTCATTGTAGCGAAATTCGCCAGTGCGGCCGATCACTAGCATGAGCCGCATGCCCTCCCCTACCCCTTTCCGTCCCCATGTGTTCCAGGCATTCGCCCGGTTGAAAAGCCCTGCCCTCAGGACCGACCAGGAAGCAGTGCTGTTCTCGCTCAAATGCCTGCTCGCCGCGTCACTGGGGCTGTATGTCTCTCTGCGGATCGGCCTGAATCGCCCGTTCTGGGTGATCGGCACGGTCTATCTGGTGTCGCAGCCCCTTTCCGGGGCAACACTGAGCCGCGGCCTGTTTCGCCTGCTCGGTACCGTGGGTGGGGCCGTCGCCACCGTCGCGCTGGTGCCACGCTTCGCCAATGCCCCCCTGGTGCTGAGCGCCGCGCTCGCCACCTGGATGTCACTTTGC
Source organism: Stenotrophomonas sp. YJH_SMC_32 (assembly GCF_059369975.1). NCBI lineage: Bacteria > Pseudomonadati > Pseudomonadota > Gammaproteobacteria > Lysobacterales > Lysobacteraceae > Stenotrophomonas > Stenotrophomonas sp. YJH_SMC_32. The sequence goes on from NZ_JCAFTE010000005.1 coordinate 30,135, forward strand.
CTGTATCTGGCAATGCTCGACCGCACGCCACGTGCCTATGCGTTCCTGCTGGCCGGCTATACCACCAGCCTGATCGGGTTTCCTGCGGTGATGGTGCCGGCAGACGTGTTCACCATCGCCATCACGCGGGTGCAGGAAATCGCCATCGGCATCCTGGCCGCAACGCTGGTCCATGGGCTGGTGCTGCCGCGCCGGGTTTCGTCGCGCGTGCACGCACGGGTCGCTGCCGTGCTGGATGACGCGGAACGATGGACACGGGACATGCGCGCCGGCGCATCGGACACGGTGCTGGCGACGGACCGCTCGAAAGTGGCCGCCGACCTGCTCGAGTTGCATGTACTGTCGATCCACCTGCCCTACGACAGCGCCCACGGCGTGGCGCAGGTGCAGATCCTGCGCGCCCTGCACGACCGGATGCTGGACGTCCTGACGCTGTCCAGCGCGGTGGAAGATTCCATCGACCGGCTGCGCTCACCCCAGGCCCGCGCGATGGATTCGCCTGGCTGGCGCGAGCTGATGCAGACCGGCCTTGCCGTGCAACAGGCCGAGCTCGACCTGGCCCACGCCGACTGCCGCGTGCTGCAGGCACAACTGCACATTGCCCGCCCCGACTGGCGTCTGCATGTACCTGCCCGCCTTGCGCGACATGTGCAGGGTGCGGTACTTCACCGGGATCATCGGCTTGCCCTGCGCAGCGCGCTGGGCGCGTTCGTCGGCATCCTGCTGAGCTGCGTTCTGTGGATCGTTACCGGCTGGTCGGACGGCGCCACGGCGGTGTCCATCATCGGCACGGCGTGCGTGCTGTTCGGCACGATCGAAGCGCCTGCGCCGCATGTCATGCGCTATCTGGTGGGGTCGTTGATCGGCGTTGCCGTCGGCCTGCTCTACGGTCTGCTGATCTTCCCCGCGCTGTCCGATTTCGTCGGCCTGATTGCCGCGCTGGCGCCTGCGCTGCTGCTGTGCGGATCGTTCCTGGCCCGGCCTCCCTTCATCATGGCTGCGCTGGGTGTGGTACTGACCTTCCCGCTCATCGCCGGCCTGGGCGCGACCAATACGGTCAACATCGTCGGCGCACTCAACAACAGCGTTGCGTTGTTCATCGGTACGACGGTGGCACTGTGCAGCATGCAGCTGTTCCAGACCGCCGATGCGGGCCGCAACCGCGCACGGCTGGAGCGTTCGATCCGTCGGGATATCGCACGACACGCCGCCGGACAAGGTGATGTGACACGCGCCTGGCTCAGCCGCATGCTGGATCGAATCGGGCTGCTCGCTCCCAGGCTGCAGGGCCGTTCCAGCGCCGCGCACGACCTGCGGGCATTGTTTGCGGATGTTCGTGCGGCACGTGCATCCAGCCAACTCCGCGCACTGGACAAGTGCCGGGACAATCCGCAGGTCCGGGCGCTTCATGCACTGCTGATCGAACGCATCGCCGAGCATTTCAGGGTTCGTGCCCACCCGCCGCGCCGTATCGACACCCATCTTCTGGAAGTGCTGGACCGAATGCGCGAAGCAGTGGTTACCAGCAGTGGGGCTGATCGGGAGCATCTGTCGCACCTGCTCTGCGGGTTGCGCCGCGACCTTCTCGTACCTTTGTTCACCCACCGGCGCTGACCTCATGCTTCCTGATCTTTCGATTGACGGCGTGCTGATTCCCGGCCTGCTTGCGGTGGCCGTCGCCGCGCTGGCGCTGTCGGTACTGACCTCACGTTTCCTCGCCAGCCTCGGTCTGTACCGGTTGTTCGCCGCGTGGCCACTGGTGGGCCTGTCCCTGTTCGTGATCCTGGCGGAGCTGATGATCCGGCTCGCGCCCCTGTTCGAGAAATGAGATGAAACACACGCTTGCTGTCATCGGGCGCTGGAGCGCAACCCTGATGGTGTTCGCAATTGCCGTCGTCGCTGCACTGGCCATCTGGCATCGCTACGAAACACGCCCGTGGACGCGCGATGGTCGGGTGCGCGCCGACGTGGTGCGCGTTGCGTCGGACATGGGGGGGCTGGTGACCCAGGTGCTGGTGCACGACAACCAGCGGGTCAGCGCCGGACAGCTGCTGCTGGTGCTGGACCAGCCGCGCTTCGCTGCCGCACTTGAGAAGGCCGACGCAGCGGCCAGCAGCGCACGCGCCACGCTGGCACTGGCCCGCCGCGAATCGACGCGGGACAACGCACTGGGCAACCTGGTCGCTTCGGAAACCCGCGAACGCAATGCCGCCAAGGTCGATACCGAGCTGGCCGCCCTGGCGCAGGCGCGGGCCGAACAGCGCGTTGCCCGGCTCAATGTGCAACGCACCGAGGTGCGTGCGACCACCGATGGCATCGTCACCAACCTGGACCTGCACGCGGGCGACTACCTGCAGCCGGGGGCACAGGCGCTGGCGCTGATCGACACCCGCAGCCTGCGCATCGAGGGCTATTTCGAGGAAACCAAGCTGGCCTGCATCACCGAGGGCGATGCCGCCGTGGCCCGGCTGATGGGCGACGACCACGACGTGCGCGGGCACGTGGATACCATCGCCGCCGGCATTGCCGACGATCAGCGCTCAAGCACCCACAACCTGCTGCCGGCGGTGGCGCCGACCTACACCTGGGTGAGGCTGGCACAGCGGATCCCGGTACGCATCCGCATTGACGATGAGCGGCCGGATACCCGCCTGATCGTCGGTCGCACTGCGAGTGTGACCATCACGCCCTCGGCACAGGGAACCTGCAAGTGAGCCTGCGAACACTACGCGGTGGGCTGCTTGCCCTGCTGCTGCCGATGACGGCCTGCGTGTCCGGCCCCGACTATCACCTGCCTGCGAATGCCGTCGCTGCCTCCACACGCGCGGCGCAGGCGTTCGTCTCGGGCCAGGAGGCATCGTTCAGCCACGACCCACCACCGGATCGGTGGTGGGAACTGTATGGCGACCCTCAGCTTGACGCCTACGTACGCGAAGCACTGGCGGCCAATACCGACCTGCGCGCCGCCGATGCCAACCTTCGGCGCGCCAGCGCGACCGTGCTGGAGTACCGCGCGCGCGGTGCCGTGCAAGGGGACGTGGATGCATCGGGCACGCTCGTCCATGCCGGTGGCTACACCCAGGCGTCGGCCGCGCCGCAATCCTATGCGCTGGGCCTTCGCCTCTCCTATCCACTGGATCTTGCAGGCGGCATCCGCCGCGGCATCGAAGCCGCCAACGCCGACGCGGAGGCCATCGCTGCGGCACGCGACCAGGTCCGCGTGGTGGTCGCTGCGGCTGTCACCCGTGCCTATCTCCAGATCTGCACAAGCAATCACACGCTCGCTGCGACCCGGCATGTGCTGGCGATACAGCGCGCCACGCTGGAGGCAACCCGTCGCCTGGCTGCAGGCGGGCGTGGAACGGACTTCGATGTCAGCCGTGCCGGAGCCGCGGTCAACCGCAGCGCGGCGGCGGTACCGCACCTGCTGGCAGAACGCCAGGCCGCACTGTTCGAACTGGCCGCACTGATGGGCAAAGTCCCGGCAGACTATCCCAAGGAAGCAGGAGGGTGCCCACAGCCCCCTGAGCTGCAGCAGGCATTGCCGGTCGGTGACGGCTGGCAGCTGCTCCAGCGGCGCCCTGACGTACGCGCAGCCGAACGCAGCCTGGCCGCCGCGACTGCAATGATCGGTGTCGAGACGGCGGGTCTCTATCCGCAGATCACCTTGGGCGCCTCTTCGGGCGTGGCTGGCACACCGGCGCATCTGCTTTCCGCCGACAGTTTCGGGGCGAGCGTCGGGCCGCTGCTGTCATGGCACTGGCCCAACCGCCGCGTGGCCAAGGCCCGCATCGCAGCGGCCGGTGCCAATGCAGATGCGGCTCTTGCTTCCTTTGACGGCGCGGTGCTGCAGGCACTTCGCCAGACCGAGACTGCGCTTTCTGCCTGCACGCAGGCGCTTGAACGCGAGCGCAGCCTGGCACAGGCGCATGGGGACGCAGCGCGGGCCGCGGGACAGGCGCAGCTGCTCTACCGTTTCGGCAGGATCGATTTTCTCGATGTGCTTTCGGCCCAGGCCGCGCTGGCAGATGCGGAGTCCGCATTGGCCGCATCGCGCGCGGACCGGGTCGATCGCCAGATGGATCTGTTCCTGTCACTGGGCGGCGGCTGGGGCGCATTGGGTCCGGCCCCGGACGGGGCCCGTTGATCCTTTCCGGGGCGGCGACTGCACGTCACGCTGTGTGTTCAGGAAAGTGCCGCGCACACCCGTATTCATTCACGTTGTCTGCCCTATATTCCCGCCACAGCGCCGCATGCTGCGGCCATGACGGAGGCACATCCATGAAGACCACACGTTTGCTTGCCATCGCTTTGACCACCGCCACCGCGTTGGCTGCGGCCCCCGCCTTCGCCGATCCGCCGCACCACGCCCGCGGCAACGGCCCGCCGCCGCATGCAGGTGGCCCGCACAACCGCGATGCGCCGCCGCCGGGCTGGCAGAAGAAGGCCTGGCGTCGTGGCGACCGCCTCCCTTGGGCCGAAGTGGACCGCCGCTACTGGGTGGACGACTACGCGCGCTATGACCTGCGCGAGCCGGGCCGCGACCGGCGCTGGGTCCGGCAGTCCGATAACGAGTACCTGTTGGTGGAGATCGCCACCGGGCTGATCATCGACGCGCTGCATCGCTGATACCTCCTGCGGTGTCCCTCCGCGCGGCAGAACGCCGCGCGGAGAGATACTTCACGACCTGGGCTGTGACGATCGGCGGCGCTTATGCCCCCGACGCTGTACCTGCCTTCGCGGCCGCCGGGCATGCATGCCCTCCCGCAATGCGATATACGCGCACATCAGCGCTGTGGCAAACAGTCCCATCGCCACCAGCAGTTCGAATCCCCGATCACCGAAGAGCAGGCGGAGGGAGACCTCCAGTGAGCACAGCCTGCCACAGCGCAGGCCCTGCTCGTTGAAGCCATGGATGAGCACCAGCACGCCCATCAGCCCGCACAACGCCATCAGGGCCAGGCTTGCGATGAAGATGAAAGGTCGATGGATGCGCATGCGTTCGTCGCGGTCTTCTAGGGTGACGTCAAGCGCGACGTTGTGAGCACGCGATCGGAAGCATCCAGCTCCACCGACCAGGCTTCGGTATCCAGGCCCAGCCGGTTCTCATACCACCATCGCTGCGCACAGCGACCACTGCATCCACGGCTGGCATAGCGGGTAAAGGGAGCAGCGGCGTGCTCCACCACGTCAGGTTGCCCCAGCGCCTGGAGTACTCCGGCCTTGCCCGCCCCCGGCCGAACCGAGGCAAGCGCGCGGGAATGCCACGCCGAGATTGCCGAGCAACCGGCAACGTACGCCAGGAACAGGCCGGCAAGCCCCCACATCAATGTCCTCATTGACAGATCCCCTCCTGCGCCGCGCGCCCGCGCATCATCCGCGCAGACCTTCCTCAACGTCAAACCGGCCTGTTGCGGCGCCCGTCATCCGTGCTAGCGTGCGCCGACCGATGATTCAGGATGAACACAGGGACGCCCGTCGATGGCAGGCAAGAGCCGGAAGGACAGGATCGCGCAGGAGATCGGCCTGTTCATGCAGCAGTACGCGCGCAAGGCGCAGCGCCATGCAGAACCCTGCGACCGGCCGTACGACCGGGGCTGGGAGAGCGGCTCAAGCGCTTGCCGCCCTAGGAAGTGGGTAGGCTGCTTTCCGCAGAGCATGACGAGGATGACCAGCCCCGTTGCATGGGCCAGGCGCGCCATTGTCGTGACGTTCTGTAGCGCGCTATGCGCCTGCGGTATGGTGATGGACAGTTCGTTCGACACCCTGCAGGAGGCGCTTGACTCCGACAGGGTGAACAAGGGGTGGATTCCCGGCTGGGTGCCGCAAGCGGCAACCGATCTGCGCGAGGTCCATGACCTCGACTCCAACACCAGCGCGCTGGCCTTCACCAAGCCCCCTGCGATACCACTGCAGCTGCCTGCGGATTGCCAGGCGACCACATTCAACAACAGTGATCCTGTTGCATTCAATCGATACTGGTGGCCTGGCAACGCGACGCTCAGTGCGTCGTACCGTGTCTTTCGCTGCGCGCCCGAATCCGGAAAATCCGTCTTCTTCGCCGTCAACACGGCCGAAGACCACGTGCTTTTCTGGCGAACCGACGCGCGGTGATGCGCGAGCGCCACCTCACTCCTCCCCAGGACCCCCATGATGCCCAAGGCACGTGCACGCTCCGCCGCCCTCGCCCTTCTGCTCCCGGCGTGGCTGCCAGTCATAGCCGCGCAGAACGCCCCTGCCGACGTCAAGGCCATCGAACAGGTGGTCGAATCGTTCCGCACCTCGCTGATCAACAAGGACAAGCCGACCTACATGAGCCTGTTCTTCTCTGACAAGCCGGAAGATATCGGCTGGCAGTTCGTTTCCGAGGACGCGCGCCTGCAGGACATCCGCAAGGCCAAGCCCGATGCGATCAAGGCGCGGCAGATTCCCGCCAACAACTTCATCGCGCTGATTGACGGGGCGGTCGCCTCGCCGAAGCCGAAGGAGGAAAAGTTCTCCAACACGAAGATCGAAACGGACGGCGATGTGGCTTCGGTGTCGTTCGACTACAGCTTCCACGACGATGGGGTGAAGACCAACTGGGGCAGGGAAATGTGGCAGCTGGTCCGGACCGAGCAAGGCTGGAAGATCTTCTCGGTGATCTACTCGATCCGCGATTCACGCAGCCCGGCCGATTGAACGTCTTGAGGACGCCGAGCGCGGATTGCGATCCATTCAGCCAGGGCATTGGCATCCGGCAAGGGATCGGGCAGAGTTCGGCCACGCGCAAGGACGCTCGCAATGACCCGCCTGCTGATCATCGAAGACAACCCCGAACTGGTTGCCAACCTGTACGCCTTCTTTGAGCCACTCGGCTATGTGCTGGACGACGCCCGTGACGGCGCCAGTGGCCTGCGTCGGGCCACGCAGAACGACTACGATGCCATCCTGCTGGACCTGATGCTGCCACGCCTGGACGGGATGGCGCTGTGCCGGAAGCTGCGCCAGGAGTTCCAGAATCCGGTGCCGGTCCTGATGCTGACGGCGCGCGATCCGGTCGAAGACCGCGTGCAGGGCCTGGCGCTGGGCGCGGATGACTATCTGGTCAAGCCCTTCTCGCTGAAGGAGCTGGATGCGCGGATCAAGGCCCTGGTGCGACGCGCCCAGGGCCGCCAGGTCGACAGCGTACTGGCGTGGAAGGACCTGCAGGTCGATACGCGGTCGCCGCAGGCCTGGCGGCAGGGACGCTGCATCGCGCTGACGCCCACCTCGCACAAGCTCCTGTTGTGCCTGGTACGCGCGGCACCCGCCGTGGTCCGCAAGCAGGAGATGGAATACCTGGTCTGGGGCGACGAGCCACCGGACGGCGGCGCGCTGCGTACCCACATCCATGAGCTGCGCCTGCAGGTGGACCGCAGTTTCGACACCACGCTGATCGCCACAGTGCACAGCGTCGGCTGGCGCATGCCGGCGTGACCCCCGCCGCTCTCTACCGGCGCCTGACCCTGCGCACCCGCATCACGATTTCGTTCGTGCTGCTGATGGCCGGCGCCATGGGCTTCATCGTTCTGGCCGAACAGGTGGACTACGACCAGGTACGGGCCGCCGTCGTTGGACGCACCCAGGACAGCCAAGTACGCCGCCTGCAGGACGAACTGGCTCGTGGCCAACGCCCCGCCCTGCCCTCCGGCAGCGCACTGTACGATGCCCGGAACGTACCTGTGGTGCTGCGCCAGTATGGCCTGGGCTACCACGGCGAAGCAGCACCCAACGAGTGGCACCTGCGCGTGTTCGACAGTGGCGGACAGCGCTACTACCTGCTGCAGGACGCGGCGCCTTATGGCTATCTGGAATACCTGATCAACGCCTTTGCAGCGCTGGTCATTTCGATCTGCGTGCTCGGCGCCTTCCTGATCGGTCGCAAGGTGGCGTCGCACGTCATCGCGCCCATCACGCAGTTGGCCGATGCCGTGCAGAGCGGGCGGAAGCCCTTTCCCTGCCAGGACGCACGCGACGAGATCGGTGTTCTGTCCCGCGCCTTTGCCCGGCACAGTGATGAACTGGAGCGTTTCCTTCACCGCGAGCAATGCTTCAGCGGCGATGCCAGCCATGAGCTGCGTACGCCGCTGGCCATCATCGGCGGCGCTGCGGAAACCCTTGCCTGCCAGCTTCCTCCTGACAGCCATCTGGTTCCCAGCGCGGAGCGCATCCTGCGTACCACCCAGGAGATGCAGCGCCAGTTGTCCTGCCTGCTGTTGCTCTCACGTTCCCCCGGCTCAGTCCCGCGCAGCGAGGTGGCTTTGCGTCCGTTGATCGAGTCCTGCGTGGAGCGCTGCCAGCCCTGGCTGGCCGGCAAGCCGGTCGGCATCACCGTTGATCCCGGTCGCGAGGTAACGATGCACACCAATCCGGACCTGGTACACAGCGTGATCTGGAACCTGACGCGCAACGCCTGCCAATACACCGAACAGGGCAAGGTCCGGATCACCCTGGACACCACCGCACTGATCATCGCAGACACCGGCACCGGCCTGCCCTCCAGCATCGACCCGCAGCAGTTCCAACGATTCGTGCCCGGGGCACCGCACAGCGGCGAAGGATTGGGACTATCCATCGTGCAGCGCATCGTCGAACACCTTGGCTGGACAATGACGGTACAGTCCTCGGAGCGCGGCTGCCGGTTCGCCCTGCACTGGCCTGCGGCCCGCATCTGACGTATTCCTGACAGCGGCGTGCACATGCTCGGGGTTGCCCCAACCTCGAGAACGGCATGCAGCACCCCAAGCACAGCGGCAAGTATCCGCACGGCAAGACCGGCCTGAGCCGCATCTTGCACACCCTGGTCCATTCGCGCGATGGCTTCATCGCGACCTTCCGCGGCGAGGCCGCCTTTCGCCAGCTGCTGCTGCTGCACGCGCTGTTGATCACTGCGGCGTTCGTGCTGGACATCAGTACAACCGAGCGCGCGTTGGTGCTGGCGGTCTGCTTCATCAGCCTGCTGGTGGAACTGCTCAACTCGGCAATCGAGGCCGTGGTTGATCGCATCTCGCTGGAGCAGCACCCGCTGTCGAAGAACGCCAAGGACATGGGCAGCGCCGCACAGACCACCGCGTTGTTGATGGTCGGCGCGGTGTGGGGCGTGATCCTGCTGGGCTAGGCCGGCAATCCTGACAACTTCCTGATAAGGCCGTTTCGATACTGCGCGCACTCCTGTTCCGCGGACCCTGCTCGTGCGTCAATGCCTCCGTTTTCCACGGCCCCATCCGATCATCCTGGTCTGGGCCGCAGCGTTTTTCTTCACCACGATTGGAAACATCGCCCTCTGGAAGTCGCTGTGGGAACTGACCGATCTCAACGGTGTGCGCAGCATCCTGTTCCTGGCCAGCCTGCCGCTGGTGTTGTTCTGCCTGTTCAATCTGCTGCTGACGCCATTGCTGGCACTACCCTTCGTGCGCAAGCCGCTGCTGGCCGTACTCATCGTCACCAGCGCCGCCTGCAGCTATTTCATGCTGCACTACAACGTGCTGATCGATCGCAGCATGGTGCAGAACGTGTTCGAGACCAATCAGGCCGAACTGAACGCCTATCTCTCGCTGCCGCTGCTGTTGACCCTGCTGGCGCTGGGCGCGATGCCCGCTGCAGGGCTTGCCCTGGTGCGCACCGCCAGCGGAGCGGGTTCGATACGGTCACTGCTGGTGTGGCCGGCCAACGTTCTGGCGTCACTGGTGATGCTGCTGGTGATCGGCTTTGCGTTCTACAAGGACTACTCCTCACTGCTGCGCAATAACCGCCACATCCGCGACCAGGTACTGCCGTTGAACGTGATGCGCCATACCCACGGTTACCTGAAAAGCCTCCATAGCACCCGCCAGCAACCGCTGCGCCCGATCGGCACGGACGCGCGGCGCATACCCGGCCCGCGCCCGAAGCTGGTGGTCATGGTCGTCGGCGAGACCGCGCGGTCACAGAACTTCCAGCTCAACGGCTACCCACGCGCAACCAATCCCCGGCTCTCACGCACGGAAGGCGTCATCAGCTTCAGTGATGTCTCCTCGTGTGGAACCGCAACGGCCATCTCGGTGCCGTGCATGTTCTCGCAGATGACCCGCCAGCAATACGACGACGTTCGCGCGGCGACCGAGGAGAACGTGCTCGACATCCTGCAGCGTACCGGCGTCAGCGTGCTCTGGCGCAACAACAACAATGGCGGCTGCAAGGGCGTGTGCGAGCGCGTGCCGACCGAGGACATGCCTGCGCTGAAGGTGGCCGGCCAGTGCGTCAACACCGACGGTACGTGCTACGACGAGGTGCTGCTGCACCAGCTCGGTGCACACATCGATGCATTGAGTGGCGACGCCCTGGTCGTGCTGCATCAGCTGGGCAGCCACGGCCCGACCTACTTCGAGCGCTATCCGGCTGCCTCGCGGGCCTTCAGCCCGACCTGCGACAGCAACCAGATCCAGCATTGCAGCAACGAGGCGCTGGTCAACACCTATGACAACACCCTGGTGCATACCGACCGGGTGCTGGCGGAGACCATCGACCTGCTGCAAGGCTATTCGGACCGGCGCGACGTTGCGCTGATCTATGTGTCCGACCACGGCGAGTCGCTCGGCGAACGCGGCATGTACCTGCATGGCACGCCCTACTTCATCGCCCCGCGCGAACAGACCCAGGTGCCGATGGTGATGTGGTTCTCATCGGACTTCGGCCGCAACGCGGGCCTGGACATGGCCTGCCTGCGTGGGAATGCGCTGCAACGGGCGCACAGCCACGACAACATCTTCCACTCGCTGCTGGGCCTGTTCGGGCTCAGCAGCACGGTGTACCAGCGTAATCTGGATGTGTTTGCCGGATGCCGCCCGTCGGGTTCGCCGGCTGTGGCCGCCACGCCGGCGAAGAAGCGGCACCGGCTGATGCCGGTCACCGCCCGCAACGTGGCGCGCTACTGCGCCGCCAGGGCGAAATCCAGGCCCGCACACACCGCCGCCACCTGGGCGTCGTTGCATTCCTGCGGGTTGGTGCGCGGGCTGTCCGGGTAGACCTCGGTGGTGGTCGCAAAGCGTGCGTCGGTGAAGCCGGCGCAGGCGCCGATCGAACGCGACTCGCCCCAGACCACGCCCGGCGACTGCAGCGGCAGGCCGACCAGGTTGCCGTCGGCATCGGCCGGGGCGATGTGGGTGATGGGCGCCACTGCGGCAATCAGGGCCTTCTGGAACTCGGCCTGCGGATCTTCGCTGTTGCCGATCACATAGAAGCCATCGGGAATCGTGTCGCGCTCGAACGGCTTGCCGTCGCGCGCGCAGCGCGCCGGATCGAACTCGTTCAGGTCGCTGTCGGTGGTCTCGTGCAGGTCCAGGTGCACCAGCAGGTTCGCCTTGCGCTCGCCCACCCAGGCCATCAGTGCGGCGGCTTCCTTGATCTGGCCGCCGTCACGGAAGCTGCGGTTCGGATCGATCGCATCCGGGTTCCAGCGCTGGATGCGCTCGTAGCCCCACGGGCTGACGCACGGCGCGACGATCAGGTTCAGCCGGCCCAGGTAACGCTCGGCCTGCTGTTCCAGGAACTGCAGGGCGCCGTGCACGCCGCTGGTTTCGTAGCCATGCACGCCGCCGGTGATCAGCGCGGTCGGCAGCGCCGGGTTCCAGTCGTGGTTGACCACGGCGAACAGCGGGTAATGGTCCGGTGCATAGTCCAGCTGGCCGTACTGGATCACGTCGAAAACGCTGTCGTCCAGGCGCTCAAGGGCGGCCACCACGTCATCGTGGTAGCTGCGCTGGCGCTGCTGGCGGGCCCGCCACTGTGCGCGTTCCGCGTCGCCCCAGGGCTGTCCGGGGGTGCCGATCGGGTAGAACTGCGCAACAGTCATGGGGGTACTCCAGGGGTCGAACGGGGGGATGCAGCCGGACATTCTAAGCCTTGTCGCGCCTGTGGGTACCGCCACCCAGGCCCCGCCTTCATCCAGCCGGGGTCATCTGGTTGTAAAATCAACGGTTTTTGGCCCCTCACCCCTTGATGGCGAACGCAGCGCAGCCGGTCCTGGGTGGACCGGAGTTCCTCCGCCTGCTCGCCCGTCTCAGCGACGGCGCGATGCCGGCCAGCAGTCCCGCCCTGACCGATCGCCTCGGCCAGTGGGTGGACTGGAGCCGTGCCGTGGCCCTGTCCGGCGCGTTGGGCGGACGCCTGCCCGAGCCCGGCGAAGCTGCCGAGGGGGCCGAGGATGTACTGGCCGACTGCGCCCAGGCCCATGCCAGCCTGCTGGCCTCGATCCGCGAGGACGCCGAGGCCGAGCGCCTGCTGGATCTGGCCGAGGCCGCTGCCGCACCCAACTTCGCTTCGCTGCGCCAGCGCTACCGGGTGCTGCAGCAGGCCATCCAGACCGCCACCGGGCGCCTGCGCGGCCGCCTGCGCGACCAGCTGGTACAGGTCTCGCCGGAGCTGGCGCGACTGGCCGAGGTTGATGCGGTGATGGAACAGACACTCACCCCGCGCGAACACAGCCTGCTGGCCACCGCGCCGGCGGTGCTCGGCGCCCGTTTTGAACGCGTGCATGGCCAGCCCGGCTGGCGCGCGGCCTTCCGCCATGACATGCGCACGCTGCTGCTCGCCGAGCTGCAGCTGCGCTTCCACCCGATCGAAGGGCTGCAAGACGCCCTGCGCTCCCACTGACCGGAACACCATGTCCAGAACTGCTCTCCATGTCGTTGTTTTCCTTGTCGGCCTGCTGGCCGTGTGCTGGATCGGCATTGGCTACGTTTCGGTGCATCCGCTGGGTGCAGCGGTGGCGGCAATCATCGCGGCCTGCTACATCGCCGGCGGCGTGGAGCTGTACCGCTACCGCCAGGCCAGCAACGGCCTGCGCGCCGCACTGAACGACCTGTCCAGCGCAAAGGAAGGCCTGGCCCCCTGGCTGGAGCGCGTGCCGATGGGCCTGCGCAACGCCGTGCGCCTGCGCGTGGAAGGCGAGCGCACCGCCCTGCCCGCACCGGTGCTGACCCCGTACCTGGTCGGCCTGCTGGTGCTGCTGGGCATGCTCGGTACCCTGCTGGGCATGATGGACACGCTGCGTGGCACCGGCCTGGCCCTGCAGAGCGCGACCGACATGGCCGCGATCCGCGGCTCGCTGGCCTCGCCCGTGCAGGGCCTGGCGGTGGCATTCGGCACCTCGATCGCCGGTGTGGCCAGCTCGGCCATGCTCGGCCTGCTGGCGGCGCTGCTGCGTCGTGACCGTCTGCTGGCCGTGCAGCAGCTGGACCGCGCCATTTCCAGCGACCTGCATCCGTACTCGCAGGCCTGGCAGCGCGCCGAATCGCTGCGCCTGCTGCAGGCACAGTCCGCCGCGCTGCCGGCGCTGGTCGACCGCCTGCAGGCGATGACCAGCACCTTTGAACAGCACAGTGCGGCCGCCAATGAGCGCCTGCTGGCTGGCCAGGCCGAGTTCCTGACCCAGAGCCAAGCGCTGCAGGAACGCCTGGCCCTGTCGCTGCAGCAGTCGCTGCGCGAAGGTGCCGAAGCCAGTGCCGCGGCCATCGGTGGCGCGCTGCAGCCGATGGCTGAAACCACCCTGGCCGGTCTGGCTCACCATGGCGAAGCGTTGCATGCCCGTGTCGAGCGCGCCGTGCAACAGCAGCTGGCGGGCCTGAGCGACGGTTTCGAACGCAGCCGGGTCGCCACCGAAGCCAGCTGGGCCAAGGTGGTGAGTGAACAGACCCAGGCACAGCAGGCGCTGGTGAGTGATCTGCGCCAGCACCTGCAGGCCTTCAGCGATGGCCAGGGCACGCATGCCGAAGCGTTGATCGCGCGCATCTGCGAGCGCCTGCAGGCCGATGCACAGAGCAATGCAGACGCCTTGCGTGCCGCCGCCGAGCAGCAGCAGGCCCTCAACAGCGCGCTGGTCGAGCGCCAGCAGCAGGCGTTGATCGCCGCCAGCGAACATCTGGATGCGCGTGCGCAGGCGCTGCTGCAGGCACTGGAACAGCAGCACAGCGCCAACCAGTCACTGCTGCAGGATCATGAAGCGCAGCGCTCGCAGCAGTGGCAGGCCGCGCAGGCTGCCGCCGCGACTGCGCACGCCGAACTGCAGGCCAGCCTGGACAGCCGCGAGCAGCAGCGCCAAGCGCGCTGGGACGCGGTCAGCGCCGAGTTGCAGCAGGCCCACGCCGCCCTGCAGGCGCAACTGCAGGCTGGCGACGAACAGCGCCTGCAGCGCTGGAGTGATGCCCTGCAGCACGTTTCCACCGAGCTGGCCGAGCGCCTGCAGGCCAATGGCGAACGCCTGGCTGCACAGCAGCAACAGGTCTGCGACACGCTGGCGGCGACCGCACAGCAGATCGGCGAGAACGGTCGCGCGCAGGCCAGCGCCACGCTGGCCGAAGTGTCCACCCTGCTGCAGACCGCGGCAGCGGCACCGAAAGCTGCTGCCGACGTCATCAACGAGCTGCGCAGCACGCTCTCTGAAAGCCTGGTGCGTGACAACGCGATGCTGGAAGAGCGCGGTCGCCTGCTGGCCACCGTGCAGACCCTGCTGGATGCAATCAACCACGCATCGCACGAACAGCGCACCGCGGTGGACGCACTGGTTGGCGGTTCGGCCGAGCTGCTGGAGCGTGTCGGCAACCGCTTTACCGACCATATCGCGGCCGAGACCGGCAAGCTGGATGGCATTGCGGCAGCACTCACCGGCAGCGCGGGTGACGTCGGCCAGCTGGCCGGCGCCTTCGGTGAAGCGGTCGCGCAGTTCAGCAACGCCTCCACCGAGCTTTCCGGCCGCCTGGAACAGATCGGTGGCGCACTGGATGCCTCGCTGGCCCGTAGCGATGAGCAGCTGGCTTATTACGTGGCGCAGGCGCGCGAGGTGGTCGACCTCAGCCTGCTGTCGCAGAAGCAGGTGATGGAAGAACTGCAGCAGCTGGCCACGCGCCGCGGCAAGGCCGGTAGCGCATGAGCGACGAGCTGGAGGTCGATGGCGGCTCGCACGCACCGATCTGGGCCGCCTTCGGCGACCTGATGTCGGTGCTGCTGGGTGCGTTCGTGCTGATCCTGGTGGGTGTGGTCGCGGTGCAGCTGGAGCTGTCGCAGCGGCTGGACCAGGAAGTGAAACAGCGCCAGGCCGAAGCCAAGCGCCTGCAGACCCTGGAACAGGCGCTGGCCGGCCCACTGGCCGCCGGTCGCGTGACCCTGGTCGATGGCCGCATCGGCATCAGCGGCAGCGTGCTGTTCGCGCTGAACTCCGACCAGCTGCAGCCGGAAGGCCAGGAGCTGCTGCGCAGTCTGGCCGCACCGCTGGCCGCCTATCTGGGCAGCCGCGAAGAGATCCTGATGGTCAGCGGCTTTACCGATGATGCGCCGGTGCGCGAAGGCAACCGCCGCTTCGCCGACAACTGGGAGCTATCCGCGCAGCGTTCGCTGACCGTGACCCGCACCCTGATCGCCGATGGCGTACCGGCTGACGCCGTGTTCGCCGCCGCGTTCGGCAGCGAGCAGCCGGTCAGTTCCAACGCCAATGAGGAAGGCCGCGCGCGCAACCGTCGCGTGGAGATCGCGCCGATTCCCAAGCCCAAGGCCCCGGATGCCAAGTAAGCCGCCCGCGCTGGAAGGCCTGCGCGCATTGGTGCGTGACCTCAATGCGGGGTCGCGCTCGCTGCCGTATTACCCACAGGTGCCGATGCTGCAGCAGGTGCAGCGCGAGTGGTCGGAGCTGCGCAGCGAACTGCAGGTGCGCCGCTCGCTGCGCGCCGAGGCCCCGGCCGATGGCGGCCCGCTGAACTCGGCAGTACTGGTGCAACGCATGCTCGACACGATGCAGGCCACCAGCCCCGGCTACCTGCGCCACTTCATCGACTATGTGGACACCTTGTCCTGGCTGCAGGCGCTGCAGGATGGCGCCGCCAGCGGCGATGAGACCGCAAGGCCGAAACGGACACGAAAGCCGCGCTGACCGTTGAATGGTAGTGCCGGCCGCTGGCCGGCAGCTACGCACCTCCGCGCGGGTCATGTCGTTGCCGGCCAGCGGCCGGCACTACCATCGCGGGTGCTCTGTGCGCAGTAACGGAATCTGCGCTGCGCTTCGGTTCCGCTGTGGTAGTGCCGGCCGCTGGCCGGCATCACATCCAGGCCGACCACGCCCAAAGCGCGCGCAAGCGCCGCTGAACAGCGAATGGCCGCGCTGAACAATGAATGGCAGCGACGGCCGCTGGCCGGCAGCTACGCATCTCCTCGCGGGTTCCTGCGGTTGCCGGCCAGCGGCCGGCACTACCCTTACGGATGCTCTGTGCACCGGAACGGGATCTGCGCTGTGGTAGTGTCGGCCGCTGGCCGGCATCACCCCCAGGCCGACCACGCATACGGATACTCGCCAATCTGCCCAGCAAGACCGGCGCGCACCGGATTCCCCAGGATGTACAGGGCCTGCCGCGCCAGCGACTCTTCGGTCCTTACTGCATGATCGAAGTAGCCGGGCTGCCACACCGTACCTCGACGGCCCGCCAGGCGATTCAGGGCAAGTGCGCTCGACGATTTCATCCGGCGCGCGACGTCTGGAAGGTGAACTGCACGCAGCTCGAACATCCAGTGGACGTGATCCGGCATGACAACCCATGCGTGTGACCATACGAGCCCGCGCTGTTCGATGTAATGGAACTGGTCGATTACACATGCTGCTGCAGCTTCGCTTTCAAAGAGCCGGCGGCGCTGGTGGGTCGTGGTTGTCAGGACATAGGCCTGGCCGATGATCGAGTGACGGCCCAGGCGGAGGCGATGGCTGCTCATGCGCCATGGTGGGTCGATCATTGGGCGTTGGCTTTCAGGCCAAGCCTCGATGGGGGTTGGGAGATGTCTGAAGTTGAATGAGGTTGCCGGCCAGCGGCCGGCACTACCGGGGCCATGGGTTGCCGGCCAGCGGCCGGCACTACCAGACCTCAGCCGCGCAGGGTGGCGCCGCCGTCCACGTACAGGTCGCTCATCGCTACGTGCCCGGCCTGCTCGGAGAGCAGGAACATCACCGAATGGGCGATATCCTCCGGGGTGGCGAGCTTGCGCAGTGGAATGCCGGCCTTGTAGGTCTCCAGGTTGCCGGCGATCACCCGTTCGGCGCCGTGCTCGTCCTGCCACATGCCGGTCTGCATCGGGGTCAGCGTCGAGCCCGGGGCGACGATGTTGCAGCGGATGCCCAACGGCGCCAGCTCCAGCCCGAGGCAGCGGGTGAACATCGTGGCGGCGGCCTTGGATGCCGCATAGGCGGCCATGCCATGCCTTGGCACACCGGCTGCATTCGAGCTGACGGTAACTATCGCGCCCTGCCCGCGCGGCGACATCACCCGCGCCAGGGCACGCCCGACATGGAACACCCCGTCGGTGTTCACCGCGAACACCCGGCGCCAGTCGTCATCGCCGGTCTCGGTCACGCCGCCCACATGCAGCACACCGGCTACGCTGGCGGCCAGCATGATCGGCCCGATGCTGGACTCGACCTGATCCACCAGGCCGTCCACGGCGGCACTGTCGGTCACGTCGAGCGCAAAGGTGTGCACACGCACATCGGCCGTAACAGGCGCCTCGCGATCGGTCGCCACTACGGTGCAACCGGCCTCGGCCAGCAACCGCACCAGTGTCTCGCCGATGCCACCGGCAGCGCCGGTCACCAACGCCACGCGGCCTTTGAAACCGGTCAACTGCATGTTGCGATCTCCTGTTGTTCGTCCCATTGGCGCAAGCGTGCCGACAACCACGGCGCCAGCTGCGCCACTGCATCGCGTCCGGTCAGCTCTGCGTGCAGGAATGGCAGTTCCAACGACTGCACCCTGCGCGCGTGTGCCCGCCACAACGCCGACCGCAACTGTGGCCGCGCCTGGTGATCTCGACCGGCACGCACATGCACCAGCGTGCCATCGAACGGCCGGTGGATATGTTCACGGATCAGTCGATTGGTGCCGGTCACGGCGCGCACCACGCCATCCAGCACGACATCCGGCAGGCTACCCAGCGCACTGCCGCCACGACGCAGGAACGCGAGAATGCGTTCCCGGCTGTCCAGTTCCGGATGCGCATCCGGGTCATGACCGGCAATCGCCAGCAGTGCCCGCAATGCGGCGATGGCATCGGGCTCCGGCTCGGCCCGCCAGCACTCGCTGGGATAGGCGTCCAGCAGTACAAGTTCGCCGACCTCGCGCCCGATCTCATGCAGTCGCACCGCCATCGCCTGGGCGAGGATGCCACCCACCGACCAGCCCAGCAGATGCACCGCCCCCGTCGGCTGCAATGCGACCACACGCTGTACGTAGTCGTTGGCCATCGCCTCGATACTGCTCGGCAGCCGCTGCCGCGCGTCCAGTGCCGGCGACTGCAGGCCATATACCGGGCGTGCCGGCTGCAGTGCCCGGGCCAGGGCGCGGTAGTTCCAGGCGATGCCGCCGGCCGGGTGCAGCACGAACAGCGGCGTAGGCCCGGCAGCGTCGGTCGCGGCCAGCGCGATCACCGGCCCCAGTGCGTGATCGGCCAGCGCCGGCGGCTCGGCAATACGAACCGCCAGCGCGGCCACGGTGGGCTGGGCAAACAAGGCCCCCAGACCGAGATCGCAGCGCCAGCGCTGTTCGATCGCCAGCAGCAGGTGCACCGCCGACAGTGAGTCACCGCCGAGACTGAAGAAATCTGCATCCACTGCCACCGGCGCTTCTCGCCCCAGTGCCTGGGCAAACAGCGACGCCAGCTCCTGTTCCAACGGCGTGCGCGGCGCCAGCCCGGCGATCTCCTGCCGCGGTGGTACGGGCAGCGCGTTGCGATCCAACTTGCCGTTGGCGGTCACCGGCCAGTGATCCACGCCAACGAAGGCGGACGGCACCATGTAATCCGGCACGCGTGTGGCCAGATGACTGCGCAGCATGCTGGCGTCGGCCAGTGCCGACGGCACATAGGCTACCAGCCGGGCATCGCCGGGTGCGTCGTGGCGCAGGAGCACTTCCACCCGCTCCATGCCCGGCAGTTCGCGCAAAGCCGCCTCGATCTCGCCCAACTCGATGCGCAGGCCGCGCAGTTTCACCTGATGGTCGCTGCGGCCCAGGTACTCCACCGCGCCATCGCTGCGCCAGCGCGCTATGTCGCCGGTGCGGTAGATGCGCTCGCCCGCCAGGAAAGGATCGGCAAGGAAGCGTTCGGCAGTCAGGTCCTCGCGACCGAGATAGCCACGCGCCATCTGCACACCGCCCAGATAAAGATCACCGGCCACACCGACCGGCACCGGCTGCATCCGCGCGTCCAGCACGTAAAGGCGGGTATTCCAGACCGGGAAGCCGATCGGCACCGGCCGCGATCGATCCTGCGCCGACGCCGGCCAGTAGCTGACGTCCACCGCGGCTTCGGTCGGGCCGTACAGGTTGTGCAGCTCGGCGTGCATGCGCGCGTGGAAGCGGTCGCGCAACGCGGCGTCCAGCGCCTCGCCACTGGTGAATACCCGTCGCAGCTGCAGGCCTTCGGAGGCCGGTGCAGCGAGGAAGGCATCGAGCATCGACGGCACGAAATGCGCCGTGGTGATGCCATGCCTGCGGATCAGCCGCGCCAGTTCGGTGGGGTCGCGATGCGCATCGGGCCCGGCAACCACCAGCGTGGCCCCGCACAGCAACGGCAGGAAGAACTCCCAGACCGAGACATCGAAGGTGGCCGGGGTTTTCTGCAGCACGCGGTCATCGGCGCGGATGTCGTAGTGCTCGCGCATCCACAGCAGGCGGTTGACGATGGCACGGTGTTCGATGACCACGCCCTTCGGTTCCCCGGTCGAACCGGACGTATAGATCACATAGGCCGCATCGCTGGGCGCCGGATCGGACCACGGCGCGGCGAAGCTCAGCGCGGTCCACTGCTCCGGCGCGAGCACCGGTACGCCGGCCGTGCGCGCCGAAATCTCCGCCGCAGCCAGAACGCACACCGGCTGCGCCGAGGCGAAGATGCGCGCCAGCCGCTCATCGGGATGGGCAAGGTCCAACGGAAGATAGGCCGCGCCTGCACGCAGCACCGCGACCAGCGCGATCACCAGCGCCAGCGAGCGCGGCAATGCCACCGCCACCACGCTGCCTGGGCCGACATCCATTGCACGCAGCTGTGCCGCCAGCGCGAAGCTGCGCGCTTCCAGCGTTGCGTAGTCCAGCGTAGTGTCGCCGAACACCAGTGCCGGCGCGTGCGGGTCCCGATCCATGCCCTGCTGCAGCAATTCAACCAGGGTGGTCTCAGGAAGCGCGTGCGCGGTGGCGTTGAAACCCTGCAGCAGCTGCTGCGCCTCCGCGGGCGTCGCCAGGGGCACGGCGGCGATATCGTCAGCCTGCAGCGCCGCCGACACGAAATGCAGCAGCCTCACCGCGTGCGCCTCGACATCCTCGCGACTGTACAGCGCGGGATTGGCCTCGATCTCCAGATCCAGCAGGCGCTGGCCATCGCCACGGAAACCCAGCGCCAGGTCATCCACCGGCCCGGTGCACAGCACCTCCAGCGCCGCCTGCACGCCAGTCAGCGCCAGCGGCCTGTAGAACGGCTGCACATTCACCAGCGGGCCGTGCAGGCGCTGCTGCGTGCCGACCAGGCCCAGGTCCCGGCGCAGCTGCTCGCCCCGGTAGCGGCCGTGCCTGCGGCCTTGACTGAGCTGGCGACCCAGGCCCCGGGCAAAGGCCTCGACGCTGCCCTCGCCGGCCGCCACGCGCAGCGGCAACACATTCATCACCATCGCCGGCACCCGCGCCGACGCGTTGCCCAACCGCGCCATGTACGGCACGCCCAGCACCACTTCATCGGCGGCACTCATCCGCCGCAGGTACTCGGCCGCCAGCGCGACCAGCACATCCGGCCAGGGCTGCAGCCAACGCACCGAAGCCTGCAGCAACTGCTCACGGAAGGCCGCATCGAGCGGCTGTACCCAGCGCAGCGCGTCGACACTGGCCGCGAGCGTGCCGGCCAGGCCTGCGCCTGCCGGTGCGCCCTGCATGTGCTCACGCCACCACTGCCCGGCCTGCACGCGGCGCGGATCGGCACGAAACGCGGCATCATCGGCCAGCACGCCCGCCAGCCCCGGCAGTGACTCACCGGTACGACCGGCATACAACGCGCACACCCGATCAGTGAACAGCGCCATGCCGTAGCCATCGGCCGCCAGATGATGCACGCGCAGGTACCAGACCCAGCGCAGGCCACCCAGATCGAACAGCACCTGCTGGCTGATCCGGTCCCGGGTGGGATCGACCGCGCTCAGCCGGTCGGCGTGCATCAGGTTGCGTGCCGCAGCGGCGGGATCCGCCTCGGCAGACACATCGCGTACCGAAAGCAACGGCACGTGTACCGGGTCATGCCACTGCAGCGGCTGGCCATCGGCACCTTCGGCAAAGCGCAATGCGAAAGCCTCGGCCTCGCGCGCAGCCTGGTCTGCGGCTGCGACGAACGCGTCCACGTCCAGCGGGCCGTCGATCCATACCGCGTGCGCGGTATTGAATGACGGATTGTCCGGTGCCAGCCGCTGTGCGAACCACAGCCCCGCCTGGGCCTCGGTCAACGCCACCGGCGTGGCCAGCGCTGCGGCGTTCATGCGTTCTGCGCGGCCTGCAGTTGCTGCACCACACCCCACCACTGGCGCAGCGTGGTGTGCTCGGCCAACTGCGAGAACTCCAGCGGCAGGCCAGTGTTGCCCCAGGCCAGGACCAGGCCGAGCATGCGCATTGAATCCAGGTCCAGGTCGATCAGGTTGTCGTCGTCACCGATCTCGGCCGGCGTGCACTCCAGCACGCGCGCCACGTCGGCGCGCATCCGCTCCAGATCCAGCGCCTTACCCATGGCAGCCATCACAGCACCTCCAGCAGCTGATCGGTGGTCATCGGCACACCACAGGTGCGCGCGATCCAGTGCAGCGCCTGATCGTGATCGGCACGCGAGAAGTCCGCCACCGCATCAGCGGCGATGAAGGCCTCGATATCACGCTGGAAGGCATCGACCACGGTCGCGGTGCAGCCGATATGGGCGTACACGCCGGTCACCAGCAACTGGTCGCGCCCACGCACCCGCATCAGCGTCTCCAGGTTGCTGCGCTGGAATGCGCTGTAGCGGTGCTTCACCAGCACGTGCTCGCCCGGTTGCGGTGCCAGCGCCTCGATGATCGGCTCATGGTCGGCGCTGCGACGCATGCCCGGCCCCCACAGGTCGGCCTGCAGGCCACGGTCGCGACGGTCCTGGTCACCATGCTGGGCGGTGTAGAACACCGGAATGCCCTGCGCACGGCAATGCGCCAGCAGGCGCACGATGTTGTCCACCGCAGGCCGCAAGGGCGTACTGCCTGCGTCGAATGCGGCCAGGAAGTAACGCTGCATGTCGTGCACCAGCAGCGCGACACGATCGCGCCGGGGACGCCACGGTCCGCGCGCCTGCGGTAGCTCAGCGGCGGTCGGCAAGGGGTAATCGGTGATACGGGGCAGCGCCATCAGCGCGTTCCTCCTGTCTGTTGCAGATGACGCGCACGCAGCTGCGCACGCAGTTCGCGGCGGCTGATCTTGCCGACCGCAGTGGTATCGAAGCTGTCGACGAACACGACCTGATCGGGCACCTTGAACGCCGCCAGGCCGCGCCCGCGCATCCAGGCCTTCAGTGCCGGCGCCTTGAACGGTTCGCCCTGCGCGATCACAAAGGCGCAGCTGCGCTCGCCCAGATACTCATCGGGAATGGAGACCACGGCGGCATCAAACACGCCGGGGTGCGCCAGCAGATGATCTTCGATCTCTTCGGCGGAGATTTTCTCCCCGGCACGGTTGATGTGGTCACCGGCGCGGCCCTGCACCACCAGGTAGCCTCCGGGCAGCTGCTGCACACGGTCGCCGGTGCGATAGAAGCCGTCGTCGGTGAACGAGCGCGCATTGGCCACCGCATCGTTGTGGTAGCCACGGATGGTATACGGGCCACGGGTGAGCAGATGCCCCACCTCGCCTTCGGCCACCGGCTGGTCATGGTCATCGACCACGCGCACTTCGTCGTCCGGACTGATGGGCCGGCCCTGGCAGGCCACGATCAGGTCCTCCGGATCATCCAGCCGTGTGTAGTTGACCAGGCCTTCGGCCATGCCGAACACCTGCTGCAGCGTGCAGCCAAGGCCGTCGATCACCCGCCGTGCGGCTTCCGGCACCAGTTTGGCGCCGCCCACCTGCAGTACCCGCAGGCTCGACAGGTCATGCTTTCCGGTAGCGGCTGCCTGCGCCCACAGCAGCGCCAGCGGCGGCACCAGGCCGCAGCAGGTCACCTTTTCGCGGGCGATCAGCGGGAATGCGGCATCCGGCCCGGGGCCGGGGCTGAGCACCACGCGGGCGCCGGCGTACAACGCGCCCAAGAAGCCGGGCGAGCTCATCGGGAAATTGTGCGCGGCCGGCAGCGCGACCAGGTAGACGCTGTCGCGGTCGATGCCGCAGATTTCATTGCTGGCACGGAATGAATAGATGTAGTCGTCGTGCGTGCGTGGAATCAGCTTGGACAGCCCGGTACTCCCACCGGAAATCTGCAGGAACGCCACAGACTGCGGGTCCGGATCGGCCGGCAACCGGCTGCGATCGCCCTGCAATGCCTCCAGCCCAATGAACTCCGCCGCATCGCCGTCGATCACTACATGGCGAACCGCCGGCACGTCGGCCTGCAGCGCCCGCGCCAGTCCGCGATGGTCGAAGCCATCATGCAGCCCGGTGGTGATGTAGGCACTGGCTTCGGCCTTGCTGGCGAAGTGCACCAGCTCGGTGATGCGGTGTGCCGGCAACGCGTACACCGGCACCAGTCCGGCGCGGAACAGGCCACAGACCGTTGTGACGAAGCCTGCCGTGTTGCCCAGCTGCACCAGCACCCGCTCCCCTGGCTGCAGGCCGAGCGTCAGCAGGCCGGCACCGATCCGCCCGGCCTCGTGCCACAGCTGCGCATAGCTCAGGCGCACGTCGCCGGCGACCACCGCAATGTCATCGGCATAGCGTTCTGCACGTTCGCGCAGGAACCCCGGGAAGGTCTCGCCACGCCAATGCCCAGCCTCGCGATAGCGTGCCATCAGGTCATCCGGCCACACCTGCTGCAGTGCCAGGCGAGAAGCGTCAGTGGAGGTAGTCATGCGGCAGGCTCGATCGCATGCGCGGATTCATGGACACCCAGCGCATTCAGCAGGGCGGCGAACTTCGCAGCGGTCTCGGCCACCTCGGCCTCGGGCTGCGAGTCGGCAACGATGCCGGCGCCGGCGAACAGGCGCAGCTGCATTCCCTGCAGGCGTGCGCAGCGGATTGCCACATACCAGTCGCCGTCACCCTGCGCATCCAACCAGCCCACGGCGCCGGCATAGAAGCCGCGCGGCACCGTTTCCAGCTCGCGGATGCGCTGCAGCGCCGCCAACCGCGGCGTACCGCAGACCGCCGGCGTAGGGTGCAGCTGCGCCAGCAGCTCGGCGGCCGACGTGTGCGGATCCTTCAGCGTGGCATGGATGCGTGTGCCCAGATGCCACATGCTGGCGGTGGCATGCAGCGCCGGCCGCGGCTGTGCATCGATGTGGCTGCAATACGGCGCCAGACCCTCGACGATCGCCTCGACCACATGACGGTGCTCGTCATGGTCCTTGGTCGAGGCCAGCAGGTCCTGCGCGGCGCGCTCGTCCTCGGCAGCATCGGCGCAGCGCCGCGCAGACCCCGCCAGCGGGTGCGACAACAGCTCGGCGCCACGCTTGCGCAGGAGCAGTTCCGGGGTCGCGCCCACCAGCCACGCTGGCGCCTGACCCACTTCCACCGGCAGCGGAACCGCATAGGTCGCCACCGACGGATCCGCGCCCAGCCGTGCCAGCAGCACGTCCGGAGACAGCGCCCGGTGGGTGCGTGCCACCAGGCTGCGCGCCAGCACCACCTTCTGAAGGTCCAGTTCGGGCGCGCGCAGTGCCTGCACCGCCGCAGCCACCGACGCCGCGTACGCCTGCGCCGAAGGCTCGGCCTGCAGGGCACCCTCCAGCGCTGGCGCGGCCTGTGGCTGTAGTGCCAGCGCTGGCAGCAGGCGCTCGGGCTGGTACAACGCGTCGTCGGCACGGGGTTCGAATGGGACTGCGCCGACCAGCAGGCCCGGGCCGCCGCGCTGCTGGGCAAAGAACACCGAAACGCGTTCCACCAACGTCGCCAGCGCACCTGCCGGCAGCGTGGCGCGGCAACCGCGTGCGTGCACGTGCTGGCCAGCGTGCTGCAGCAGGAACAGCGTCGCGTCGTCGCTGCTCTCCTGCGGCGCTGGCGCAGCCTTCGGCCACGCGCCCTGCATCAGGGAATCGTTCATGGGGTCTCCTTCATCCGATGCACTGCGGCCAGCGCGCACAGCAACAGCAGCAACGCGCCGACCAGGAGGTATGGCAGGCTGGGCCCGCCGCGATACACCAGCGTGCCGAGCATCGGCCCGGCCACCATGCCCAGTCCCTGCGCGGCAGCGACAGTACCGGCGGCGGCGCCCTGCTCGTGCGCCTCCACCGCGTCGGCGGCCAACGCCTGGAACGAAGGGAATACGAAGCCCATGCCGAATGCAGCCAGTGCGTAGGCCGCAGGCAGTTGCCAGGCCTGCTGCACGCCCGCCACCGAAGCAAAGCCGATGCCTGAGATCACGGCGCCGAGGACGATCCAGCGCCGCGGATGAACCTCCAGCTTCATCACCAGCGCCTGCGCCAGGATCAGGCCAACGCCGACCGCCGTCAGCGCGATGCCGGCCATGCGCGCACCGGCCGCCGCATCCAGGCCCAGGCGATCAATCGCGAAGAAGCCAACCGTGACCTGCGCGATGGTCACGGAAACCATGGCGATGAACGCCGCCAGCTGCGGCAGGCGCAGGCGCGGGTCGAGGCGGCTCATCGGCGCGCGGCGCTGGGCGGAAACGCCCATAACAGGCGGTGTGGCCGGCAGTCGCCAGGCCAGCAGCGCCAACGCCAGCAGTGGCAACAGTGCGGCCACGTACAGCGCCAGCGACAGGTTCGTATAGGCCAGCCAACCCGCGGCAGCCGGGCCCAGCACCATGCCCAATGCGTTGGCGCTGCCCAGGCGGGCGAGGAACTTCGCACGCTGCCCGGTCGGTGCCTTGTCGGCGATCAGCGCAGCTGCGGCAGGAGGCACCGCTGCGTAGAACAGGCCGATCAGGCCGCGCGCAGCGACCAGCACCAGCACTGACACCAGCACCGGCGGCACCGCCTGCAGGGCCACGTCGATGAACACCGCCAGCGCGATGTAGACCACGGTGTAGGCACTCATCGCCAGCATCAGCACGCGCTTGCGGCCGATGCGGTCGCTGAGCTGGCCCCAAGGGCGCGCGGCCAGCATCCACAACACGCCTGCGGCGGTGACTGACAGCCCGGCATGCCACTCGGACAAACCGAGCATGCGGACCACCGGGCCGATCACGGCGACGAAGGACATCATCGCCATGGTGCCAATCAGGGCAGCCAACACCAGCGCCGGCAAGCCGGGAACGACGGGACGTGCGTGCATGAAACACCAGCCGTAACAGGAAAGGATTGGCCGGGCGCGCATGCGCGCCCCACCCGGCACCGACCCTGCTCAGGGCCAGATGCCACCCTCAAATGATAACGGCTCGTATTTGCATTTGATACCCATTCTCTTGAATGGGCGCGCAACACTGGGTTCAGCGCATTGCACGCAGGCCGAGCAGGCCACGGCGCTTGAACCACCACTCCAGGGGCAGCGTCACCAGCGGCGGGATCGCTGCCAGCAGGGCCAGGGCACTGGCCCACCACGGCCAGCGCAGGCGCACCGCCGCGAGCAGCGTCACCGCCACATACACGAGGAAAGCCACGCCGTGCAGCGGCCCGAACACCTTCACCAGGGCCACGTTGGCCATCGGGCCGTACTTCATCCACATGCCGATGAGCAGGCCGGCCCAGGTCACGGCCTCGATGAAAGCGACCGCAGCGAACAGGCGTCCGGTCGGGTGCATGGGGGAACGTTGGGACACGTGGGGCTCCGGCATCGGGGTATCAAATGCGAATGATACGCAGATGCGCGCTGCATGTAGAGTCGAGCCGTGCTCGACTGCTTGTGCCTCGGCAACTGCAGGAAACACTCAGCAGTTCAGCGGGCGCAGCGGCGATAGCGTGTCCACCAAGGTGGACACCTACCCGGGCATATCCGGCAGAACCTGCTCCCCGATCTCGCGCAGCACGTCATCCATCGTCCGCCCGTTATCGATCAGGTTGAACATCACATGCGCCACGCCCTGCGCATGCACGCGCAGCAGATACTCACGCAGGCCATCGCGGCCGACCTTCAGGCCCAGCGGCAGCGGCTCGGGCGGCGCCTGCGGATCTGCCTGCAGGTCCAGCAGCATCGACTGCACGAACGGCTTGCCTGGCCCGCCGCGCTGCGCCAGCGCCTGCTGCCACAGGCCGATGCGCCCTTCCTGCGCGGCCTCTTCGCGGTGATAGGTGGCCCAGCCTTCGGCCTCACGCGCTATCCACTGCAGGCTCTGCCGCGCGGTACCCACCACCAGCATCGGAATGCGGGTTGCCGGCGCTGGCAGCACGTCGAAGCCACCAGTGGCCTGCAATACGGCGGTGCGCTCATCGGCGGCCGGTGACAGCGCCGCCCGCAACAACGTCCAACGCTCACGGAAGGTCGCCGCCCTGCTCTCCAGATCCTCGCCGAATGCGGCGAACTCTTCCGGGCGGTCACCCGAACCCAGGCCCAGTACGAAGCGTCCGCCGCTGATCCGGTCCAGGCTCAACGCCGACTTCGCTACCTGCAGCGGCTGGCGCAATGGCAGCACGATGGCCGCGCTGCCGACCACGATGTGCCCCGTCGCGGCCGCCAGCATGCCCAGCCACAGGAAAGGATCGTCCAGCGCACTTGCTGTCGCGTCCGGACCCTGCGGCACCATCAGCGGCACATCGCGCGCCCACAACGCGGCGAAACCAAGATCGTCGGCCAACCGCGCGATGCGCCGCGCCTGATGCGGATCGGCCAGCCCCTGCGACGCCACCGGCGTCATCAGGCCCAGGCTCAAGCCCTGCCCTGGAAACAACGCAGCGTACGCGCGATTGAAATCACTCATGCCTGCAGCTTAGCGTGCAGGCACGGGGCAGCGATGACGCGCAGCCCGCCACGGGAAGAACACTGCATGCCGACGATCCGCCCTGCCCGCGTCGATGACCTGCCCGCGATCAGCGCGGTGTGCCTGGCCGCGTTCACTGCGGCGGTGGCGCCCTCGCTCAGCGCAGCCGGCATCGCCACGTTCGGCAATGTCGCCGCCGCCGATGCGTTCGGTGAACGCCTGCACGGCGACAACCATATCCTGGTGGCCGAGCAGGACGGCCGTATCGTCGGCGTGGTCGAGCTGAAGGAAGGCCGCCACCTGGCGATGCTGTTCGTCGATCCCGGCTGCCAGGGACAGGGCATCGGCCATGCACTGTTCGAGGCGGTGCTGCCTCAGGTACGCGAGCCGGCCCTGACCGTACGCGCATCGCTCAACGCTGTGCCGACCTATCTGCGCTATGGCTTCGTGATTGACGGTGAGGCCGGCGAGTTCAACGGGCTGGTCTACCAGCAGATGGTGCGGGCAGCCGCCTGAAGGCACGGGCCCCGGCCAATGCCCGGGGCGTCATGCCCCGGCGCATGTCCGTCATGAGCAAACTGAATCAGCGGGTTCCCTGCGCGTTCCTACAATGCCTTGTCACCCTGCCCTTCGAGATCCTGCCGATGCGCGTCGCGCTTTCCGTGTTGCTGCTGGCTTCGGCGCTGAGTGCCTGCGCCCCGGCCCCGGTTTCCACCGCCAACTCCGCCGAGGCACCTGCGCCGGCCAAGGGAATCGCGTGGCGCCAGGGTGACGTCGATGATGCCTTCGCCGAAGCCGCAGACAGCGGCAAGCCGGTTCTGCTGTACTGGGGCGCGGTCTGGTGCCCGCCGTGCAACCAGCTCAAGGCCGGCCTGTTCAAGGACCCGGCCTTCATCGCCTTGACCGGCAAGTTCGTGCCGGTCTACCTGGATGGCGACGAGGAAGGTGCGCAGGCCTGGGGCGAACGCTTCGGGGTGCGCGGCTACCCGACCCTGATCGTGCTGGACCCACAGCGCAATGAACTTACACGCGTGGCCGGTGGCAACGACGCCGCCGAACTGACCCGGGCATTGACCGTCGCCGCCGGGCGCCGCAGTGCAATCGCTGCCACTCTGGCCACCGCCCTGGCCACGCCGGAGAAGTTGGCTGCAGAAGACTGGCAGGTACTGGGCGACTACGGCTGGGAAGTCGACGCCAACCGTCTGGCTGGCGGGCGCAGGGGCCAGGATGTACTGCGCCAGCTGTCCAAGGCCGCACCCGACGCAGCGCTGCAACGCCGCTTCGCCCTGCTGGCCTTGGCCACCGCCGACACGCCCGCCAGCTCGCCTACCGAAGTACGCGAGCTGCTGCAGGCCGTGCTGGCGCAGCCGGCCGAAGTCCGCCGCAACCGTGAGTTGCTGGGCTATGCAGGCGCACAGTTGGTCCAGCAGGCCAGCGCCGGCCCGGCCACCCGCAACACGCTGGGGCAGCAGCTGCTGGTCGCGCTGGAGCGCGCAGATGCCGAGCGCGGCGACCGCGCCGACGACGCATTGTCGCGCGCACTGACGGAAGTATCGCTGGCCCGCCAGCAGCAGCCGAAGGGCGCACTGCCCGCGCCGCTGGTTGATCGGGTCAAGCAGCGCGTGGCCGCGGCCGATGCCACCGCCACTGATGCGCATGCACGCCAGGCCACGATCAGCAGCGCGGTCTACGCACTGCGCCAGGTCGGTGACGACGCCGGTGCCGAGGCGTTGTTGCTGGCGGAGCTGAAGCGCAGCGAGCAGCCCTACTACTACATGCCCGAGCTGGCCGAACTGGCCGAGCAGCGCGGCGACACTGCCGGTGCGCTGGAGTGGTTGAAGCGTGCCTACGACGGTGCGCAGGGCCCGGCCACCCGCGTGCAATGGGGCGTGCTGTACGTGGAAGGGTTGCTGAAGCTGGCGCCGAACGACGCGCCGCGCATCGAGCAGGCCACCGCCTCGCTGATCGCCGAACTGGAGGCGCAGCCGTCGGGTTACCACCAGCGCACCCGCCAGCGTTTCGAGCGCCTGGCCGGGCAGCTGAAGGCGTGGAGCGGGAAGCACCAGGGTGCCGAGACGCTGGCGCGATTGCAGCAGAGGATGCAGCAGGCGTGCGGTGAACAGGTGGATGGCGCGTGCAAGGACTGGTTGAGTTGAGTTGATGAAAACGCGGGCGGCTGGTTCGCCTGCCGGCGCCTTTGTTGATGCCGGTTGTGGCCGGGGGAGGGGCTGGCCGGGACACGCCGTAAACCCATCCTTGGGGGCTCGATGGCGCCATCCATGGCGCCAACGGTCCCGGCCAGCCCCTCCCCCCGCCACCGGACGGTTTCCTGCGAGCGCGGGCAGCACTTCAGCGCGCCGGTGAGGTTAGAAAAGCGGGTTCTGGTAGTGCCGGCCGCTGGCCGGCAACCCGACCTTGCCAGCATGCCGGCCAGCGGCCGGCACTACCATTCCGCTCGTGCTGTCCTGCAGGAAGAATCAAAGCGATGAACGCGCACGCACCTCAATCCCGCCCCTTGACCTCAACCAATGTTGAGGTGCGATAACGATCTCCCCACGGCCAGCCTCTCTGGCCTTCCCCACGGAGATTGCTTCGATGTCGTACTCGCTTCCCCCGCTTCCCTATGCCTATGACGCCCTCGAGCCGCATTTCGATGCGCGCACGATGGAGATCCACCACAGCAAGCACCACCAGGCCTACGTCAACAACCTCAACGCCGCCATCGAGCAGGCCGGCATCGCCGAGCAGCCGGTCGAGGCGCTGATCGCCAACCTCGATGCCGTGCCCGAAGCGCAGCGCGGCGCCATCCGCAACAACGGCGGTGGCCACGCCAACCACAGCCTGTTCTGGACCGTGCTCAGCACCAACGGTGGTGCGCCCGATGACGAACTGGCCGCCGCCATCGACCGTGACCTCGGCGGTTTCGATGCTTTCAAGGAGGCCTTCACCAAGGCGGCGCAGACCCGCTTCGGCAGCGGCTGGGCCTGGCTGACCAGCGATCGCGATGGTCGCCTGCAGGTGGAAAGCAGCGCCAACCAGGACAGCCCGCTGATGGGTGCGGCCGTGGGCCTGTCCGGCCACACCCCGATCCTCGCACTGGATGTCTGGGAACACGCCTACTACCTGCACTACCAGAACCGCCGCCCGGACTACATCGGCGCCTTCTTCAACATCATCAACTGGGCCGAGGTCGGCCGGCGCTACCACCAGGCCCGGGCCTCATGAGCGGCGAGACACTGCCCTACGCCGGGCCGTGGGCCGGGGTGTTCCCCGCCCCGGCCCCGGTGCCATCGGTCGAGATGCCGCCGCGTGCCCTGCGGCGGCTGCTCGGCCATTTCCCGACCGGCGTGGCCATCGTCTGCGCGCGCGATGCACAGGGCAAGCCGGTCGGCCTGACCATCAACTCGTTCGTGCCGGTCTCACTGCAGCCACCGTTGGTGCTGTGGAACCTGGCGTTGCACGCACAGAGCCTGTCCACCTTCCAGCGCGCCACGCGCTTTGCGCTCAGCGTGCTGGCGGCCGACCAGGAAGCGCTGGCCCGGCGCTTCGCCGATCCGCAGGTCCGCAACCGCTTCGACGGCCTGGCATTGCTGGATGACGACGAGGACGCCCCACCCCGCATCACCGGTGCGGTCGCCCATCTCACCTGTACCCGCCACGCGCAGTGGCCGGTGGGCGATCACCTGCTGCTGGCCGGCCGCATCATCGAAGTGCACGAGAACGGCGGCGCGCCACTGCTGTTCCATCGCGGCCGCTTCCAGCCCGGCCCGGCCGAGCTGCTGGCGGAGGTACGCGGATGAACATCGAAGCTCTGGAATGCATGCTTGCCGCCGGCAAGGACGGCGCGCTGCTGCGCTTCGGCCTGGGCAAGGGCTGGCTGGATGCCGGCAACCCGGTACGCGCGGCAACCCACCTGGGCCGTTGCGTGGTGCTTGATCCGCAGTACTCGGCGGCCTGGAAGCTGCTGGGCAAAGCCTGGCTGGCCAGTGGCCAGCCACAGGCGGCCCGTGAGGCGTGGCAGCGCGGCTTGAGCGTGGCCGGCAGCAAGGGCGACCAGCAGGCACGCAAGGAAATGCAGGTGTTCCTGCGCCGCCTGGACCGCGAACAGGCGGCCCTGGCGAAGGCGGGCTGAGTCGATCAGCCCGCGTTGGCCGATGCCGGTGCGGACATGATGTCCGGCATCGGCAGGCGGCGCGGCTTGCTCGGGAACGCGTGGCGCAGGATGCGCCAGACCACCTGGCCGAACTGGCGCGGCAGCGAGCCGTTGTTGTAGTGCTGGCCGTAGCGGCGGCAGATGTCCTTCACTTCCTTGGCGATGGCCGCGTAGCGGTTGGCCGGCAGATCCGGGTAGAAGTGGTGCTCGATCTGGTGGCTGAGGTTACCCGACAGCACGTTGATCAGGAACCCACCGCTGATGTTGGACGAACCGCGCAGCTGGCGCAGGTACCAGTGGCCGCGCGACTCATTGCGCAGGCACTCCTTGGGGAAGGTTTCCGATTCGGCGGTGAAGTGCCCGCAGAAGATGATCACGTAGGTCCAGATGTTGCGCAGGCCGTTGGCGACCAGGTTGCCCAGCATCACGGTGAGGAAGAACGGACCCGCCAGCAGCGGGAAGAACACGTAGTCCTTCAGCACCTGGCGCAGCATCTTGCGCGCCACCGGGCGGGTCTGCAGCCACATCGCACGGGCACTCATGCGGCCCTTCAGCCAGCGGCCAAGGCGAAGGTCCTGCGCGGCCACACCCCACTGGAACAGCAGTGCGAAGATCGGCGCGATGATCGGCTGCAGCAGGTAGAACGGCTTCCAGCGCTGTTCGGGGAAGATGCGCAGCAGGCCATAGCCGATGTCATCGTCCATGCCACGCACATTGGTGTAGGTGTGGTGGCGGAAATTGTGGGTCTTGCGCCAGTTGTCGGCGGTGGCAACGATGTCCCACTCGTAGGTGTTGCCATTGAGCTTGGGATCACCGGTCCAGTCGAACTGGCCGTGCATCACGTTGTGGCCCAGCTCCATGTTCTCCAGGATCTTCGACAGCGCCAGCAGCAGCGTGCCGGTGATCGCGGCCGGCCACAGCAGCGGCATCCAGAACAGCGGCGAAAACGCTGCCAGGAACAGCAGGCCACGGCCACCCACGCCGAACCAGCGCACGGCGGCGGCCACGCGGCGGATGTAGCGGGTATCGGAGGCGCCGAGGCTGCCGATCACACGGTCGCGGATCGCGTCGAGTTCCTCGCCGAAGGCATGCATCTCGGCAGTACTCAGGGCACGGTCGGTGGCGCGGGTCATGGCAGGCGTCCTCAGAGATCCAGGGTCAGGTCGGTGGTCGGTGCGCTCACGCAGATCCGCACCGGCTGTGCCGATTCGGACTGCAGGTCGCCGGTGCGCAGGTGGCGGGTGGCGCCACTGACACGGTCACAGCTGCAGGTATTGCAGATGCCCATGCGGCAGCCATGCTTGGGCTTGATGCCATGGGCTTCGAGGCTTTCCAGCAACGAGCGGCCGCGCGGCACGCTCAGCTGGCGGCCACTGCGGGCAAGGGTCAGCGACACTTCGCCTTCGCTGCTGGCGTCACGCAACGGCGCTGGCGAAGTGAACGCTTCCGCCTGGAAACCCGCAACCTGGTGCGCCAGGCGTTCGCGCGCAGCGGCAACGAATCCATCCGGGCCACAGGCCAGCACGTGGCGCTGCGCCAACGGGGTGTCATCGCCGGCGACCTGCAGATCGTGAGTATCGATGCGTGCGGCAGGCACATCACCCTCGCGGGTGGTCAGCAGGTGCACACGCAGGTTCGGCTGGCGCGCGGCCAGCGCCTGCAGCTCATCACGGAACTGCAGCTGGGCGGCACTGCGCTCCCAGTAGAACAGGTCCACCGGCGCGGCCAGCGGGCGCTGGCAGGCGTCGCGCAGCAGGCTGCGCATCGGCGTGATGCCACTACCGGCCGCCAGCAGCAATACCGGAGCCGCGGCCGGCAACTGGAATTCTCCGAACGCAGCCTCCAGGCGGAACAGCTCACCCGGCTGCGCATGGTTGACCAGATGCTGGCTGACCCGGCCGCCGTCGACCGCCTTGACGGTGATCGCCAGTTCGCGTGGTCCCAGCGCGGTGGGGCTGTAGCTGCGCTGCCACAGGCGTCCTTCAATCTCCACGCCGAGGGTGACGTGCTGGCCCGCGCGCATGCCGGCCCAGTGCCGGTTGGTGCGCAGGACCAGGGTCGCCGCGCCCTCGCCGGCCGGCTCGCGCCGGACCAGGCGGGCCACCGGCTCGCGCAGGGTCCACAGGGGATTGAGCTGGCCCGCCCAGAAATCGAACAGCGACGGCGAGACCCAGCGGTACGGAGAGAACAGGGATGGACGGACGACAGCGCTCATGGGCGCACTATACGGGCGCACATACACCTGTGTATACATGTGTATATTGAACCGGATTGGGTATGATTCAGCCTCGCCCCACCGGAACCGTCATGGCCGCCGCCACCGTCTTGTCGACGCCCGAAGATGCCAACAGCCCGGCCCGCCGTACGGTGAGCCGCGAAGATCTGCTGGCCGCCGCCCTGAAGCTGATCGGGCCGCACCGCAGCCTGTCCACGCTCAGCCTGCGCGAAGTGGCACGCGAGGCCGGCATCGCGCCGAACAGCTTCTACCGGCAGTTCCGCGACATGGACGAACTGGCCGTAGCGCTGATCGACGCAGCCGGCCGCTCGCTGCGCACCATCATCGGCGAGGCCCGCCAGCGCGCCACCTCCACCGCCACCAGCGTGGTGCGGGTTTCGGTGGAGACCTTCATGGAACAGCTGCGCGCCGACGACAAGCTGCTGCACGTGCTGTTGCGCGAAGGCGCGGTCGGCTCGGACGACTTCAAGCACGCAGTCGAGCGCGAGCTGCATTATTTCGAGGAAGAGCTGCAGCACGACCTGGTGCGCCTGGCCGCACTGGATGGCGCGGTGCTGCACGCTCCGGAACTGGTAGCCAAGGCCATCACCCGGCTGGTGTTCGCGATGGGCGCCACCGCCATGGACCTGCCTCCGGAGAAGGATCCGGAGCTGGTCGAACAGATCTCCACGATGATCCGCATGATCATCGTCGGCGCCCGCACGCCCGCCGCATTCCGCCGCGGCTGACGATCGCGCCCTGGGGTCGGATCCCTTTCCAAAGGAAAGGGCTCTGACCCCAACCTCACTGCCCACACGGCAACTCCATCCTCCGGACATGACCACCGGCAGGTTTGTGGTTGTTTTATGTAATGTTATAACACTCCCGTGATCTGACCCGGCCGGCGCTCCACTCGGAATTGCTGCGGCTTCGTTATATAGCACTTGCTATATTGATAAGCCGCTGCTTCCATATGCATCAGCCAGGTCGCCCTCGCCGCCTTTCTTCCCCCAAGGACGACGCCCTCATGCCCGTTGCCACGCCCCTCTTCCATCGGCTGCCCCTGGCCGCCGCCATTGCCCTGGCCCTGCCGCTGCCTGCACTGGCTGACACTCCGAAACCGACCGAACTGGACCGTGTGCAGGTCAAGGTCAGCACCGCCACGCGCAGTGAACGCCTGCTGTCGGACGTGCCGATCCGCACGGAAGTGCTGCGCAAGGAAGACATCGCGCTGCGCGCGGCCACCGACTTCTCGCGCGCCGCCGAGCTGATCAACGGCCTGCGCGTGGAGAGCAACTGCCAGAACTGCAACACCAGCGAAGTACAGCTGCTGGGCCTGCCCGGCGCCTACAACCAGCTGCTGTTCGATGGCATCCCGCTGCTGTCCACGCTGGGCAGCGTGTACGGCCTGGAACAGATCCCGGCCGGGTTCGTCGACCGCATCGAAGTGGTCAAGGGCGGTGGATCGGCGCTGTACGGACCGGGCGCGGTTGCCGGTGTGATCAACCTGATTCCGCCGCTGCCGGCGCGCAGCGGCGGCCATGTGCAGGCCGGCGTGGATGTGCTGGAGGGTACACCTCAGAAGAACGCCGACGTTCGCCTGGACCTGGTCGCCAAGGACGCAGACGCCGGTCTGTCGGTGATTGCCCAGCGCAACTGGAACAACGGCATCGACTACAACGGTGACGGCTACACCGAGATCACCCGCAAGAACCTCAAGGTCGGCGGGCTGCAGGCCTGGTACGCGCCCACGCCGGGCACGCGGCTGCGCCTGGACCTGCAGGTGACCGATGAAACCCGCCGCGGCGGCAATCGCCTGGACCAGCCAGAGTACCTGGCCAACATCGCCGAATCGCTGGATACGAAATACCGCCGCGGCAGTGTGTCGTGGGACCAGGAGATCACCGCCGACGTCGATTTCCGCCTGGCCTACGCCTTCGCCGACATCGACCGCGACAGCTTCTACGGCGGCCTGGGCGACGTGGTCACCGATCCCTCGGCGCCCGGCCATGACCCGTTGCAGCTTGACCGCAACCTGGCCGGCAGCGCGGCCTCGCGTTCATGGCGCCAGTACGGCCACACCCACAACCCGCTGCACTACATCGACAGCCAGTTGAACTGGCGGCTGGGCGCGCATGCACTGGCCTTCGGTGTGCAGTACAAGCACGAGGCGCTGGGCGACGACAACCGTACCGGTGATGGCCAGCGCCTGGCGGTGCTGGAAGACGCCACCTTCCACAACATCGGCGCCTTCATCCAGGACGAGTGGAGCCTGCGCGACAACGTCGACCTGGTATTGGGTGCGCGCGTGGACAAGAGCTCGGAACTGGACAGCGCAGTGTTCTCGCCGCGTATCGCGCTGGCCTGGCAGGCGACCCCGAACCTGAAGTGGCGCGCCGGCATCGCCACCGGCTTCCGTGCCCCGGAGATCTTCGTCGAGGACGTGCATGTCGATACGCTGGGTGGCGAGCAGGTGCGCGTGCGCAACACGGACGGTCTGAAAGAGGAACGCGCGTTGACCACCCTGTTCGGCTTCGACTGGCGTTCGGACCCGGCCAATCCGGTGTGGAGCTGGGATGCCACCGCCTCCTATGCACGCATCCGCGACACCTTCGCGCTGGGCGAGATCCAGCGCGGCGATGACGGCCAGCTGAGCCAGCTGCGCTACAACGCCTCCGGCTCCAACGTGCTGGGTGCGGAAACCAACCTCGGCTGGCAACCCTCGCCGCAGTGGCGCCTGACCGCAGGTGCCTCATGGTACCGCTCGCGCTTCCGCGAGCCGCAACGCATCTTCGACGACAGTGGCGACGGTGGCGACACCGTGATCGAAAGCCGCGATTACCTGAAGACACCCCGCTGGACCGGTCTGGCGCAGCTCAGCTGGATGCCGGCCGAACCGTGGGAAACCTTCGTCGCGCTGCGCCATACCGGGCCGATGTCGGTGCTGAACAACCGGCTGGGCGAGCTGCACCGCACACGTTCGTTCCTGGTCACCGACCTTGGTGCGCGCTGGCACCGGCATCTGGGCGCACAGCCGCAGCAGGAAGTGTCGGTAGCTGCGGGCGTCAAGAACGTATTCGACCAGCGCCAGAAAGACCTGGAATTGGGCGCGCTGCGGGACAGCGACTATGTCTACGGGCCGCGCTTCGCGCGCTCGTGGTACGTCAACCTGCGCTATGCGTTCTGAAGCTCTGCGAGCGTTGTTGCTGGCCTGTGCCGTGCTGCTGGCCGCACCGGCGATGGCTGCGGACCTGCACGCGCAGGTTTCGGCCTCGCTGATGCGGCCGGAGCAGGGATCGCTACGGCCGATGCAGTGGTCGTCGCCGCCGAAAGTGGTGGCGCTGTACTTCGGCGCCGACTGGTGTGCACCGTGCCATGCCTTCGTACCCACGCTGCGCAGCGTGCGTGATGCCCTGCGCCAAGCCGGCGCCGATACCGAAGTGGTGTACGTCAGCCAGGATGAGAGCGAGAGCGCGCTTCGCCGC
Source organism: Stenotrophomonas sp. YJH_SMC_32 (assembly GCF_059369975.1). Taxonomy (NCBI): domain Bacteria; kingdom Pseudomonadati; phylum Pseudomonadota; class Gammaproteobacteria; order Lysobacterales; family Lysobacteraceae; genus Stenotrophomonas; species Stenotrophomonas sp. YJH_SMC_32. The sequence goes on from NZ_JCAFTE010000005.1 coordinate 68,026, forward strand.
TACATGCACGCGCAGGACATGCCGTGGCCGGTACTGGACCCACGACGTGCCGCGCGCATGCCGGCACTGCAGGCATTGGCCGGATTGGCACCACCGAACCTGGTGCTGATCGATGCGGATGGGAAGGTGCTGGCCAACGGATGGCAGGGCCGGCGCTATGAAGGCCTGCAGCCGGTGTTGAAGGAATGGACGAAACGCGCGTGCGCGCAGCAGCAGGCGCGCTGCCCGCCTGGATTGTAGATCCACGCCATGCGTGGATGCTCCCTGTCATCGCGCGAACAGCAGCCGAGCATGGCTCGGCTCTACAGGAAACGTGGCTCAGCCGCCCTCGGCCCTGCGCACGAATGCCTCGAACAGAGCCAGTGTCTGTTCGCTGACATGGTGCTCGATGCCCTCCGCATCGCGCCGCGCGGTATCTGCGTCCACCCCCAGCGCCAGCAGGAAACGCTCCACGGTCTGGTGGCGTTGGCGGCTGGCATGGGCCAGCGCCTCACCTTCCGGGGTCAGGAACACGCCACGGTACGGCCGCTGCACCACCCAACCATCACGGGCCAGGCGCCGCAGCATCTTCGCCACAGTGGGCTGGGCCACACCCAGGCGCGTGGCAATGTCGACCTGGCGGGCCTCGCCGCCATCGGCCAGCAGGTCCGAAATCAGCTCGACATAGTCCTCCACCAGTTCCATCCGGTGCGCCTCGCGCACTTGCCGGAAGCTCTCGACCTGGCGCTCGGCCTCGATCAAGGGGGTGCTTTTCAGCGATGTCGAATCGTCGGTCTTGCCCACGCCTGCGCCTGTCCTTCCGGGGTGATCCAGTGTTGAACCTGAATTCTGGACCAGTAACGCGATAAAGACGATTGTTTCACATTGCTAATGACTATAGCAGGAGCTATATTCGGACCCATGAACACCCTGGCGCCCCGCGACCCTTCGGCCTCCACTCCGGCCAGCCTGGGTGCGCTCAACGCCTCGGTCGCGGTGCCCGACAAGGGCCATTGGTGGTTCCGCCTGCTGGCCTTCCTTGGTCCGGGCTACATGATCTCGGTCGGATACATGGACCCAGGCAACTGGGCCACCGACCTCGCCGGCGGTTCGCGCTTCGGCTACCTGTTGCTGTCGGTCATCCTCATTTCCAACCTGATGGCGGTGATCCTGCAGGCGCTGTCGGCACGGCTCGGCATCGCCACCGGCATGGACCTCGCGCAGGCCTGCCGCGCCCGCTACCCGAAGCCGGTGAACCTGGCGCTGTGGGCGCTGTGCGAGGCGGCGATCATCGCCTGCGACCTGGCCGAGGTGATCGGCACCGCGATCGCGCTGAAGCTGCTGTTCGACCTGCCACTGCTCTGGGGCGCGGTGATCACTGCGCTGGATACGCTGCTGGTGCTGCTGCTGATGAACCGCGGCTTCCGTGCGCTGGAAGCCTTCGTGATCGCGCTGCTGATGGTGATCTTCGCCTGCTTCGTGGTGCAGATCGCGATGGCTGCGCCGCCAGTGATGGCGGTGCTGGGAGGCTTCATTCCGCGCGCGCAGGTGGTGACCGATCCGCACGCGCTGTACATCGCGATCGGCATCATCGGTGCCACGGTGATGCCGCACAATCTCTACCTGCATTCGTCCATCGTGCAGACCCGCGCCTACCCGCGTACCAATGAAGGCCGCCGCAGTGCGCTGCGCTGGGCGGTTACCGATAGCACTCTCGCGTTGACACTCGCATTGTTCATCAACGCCAGCATCCTGATCCTGGCGGCGGCGGTGTTCCATGCCAATGGTCGTTTCGACGTGGAAGACATCGAGCAGGCGCACCAGCTGCTGGCGCCGATGCTGGGCGTGGGCGCGGCGGCGACGTTGTTTGCGATCGCGTTGCTGGCCTCCGGCCTGAACTCGACGGTGACCGCGACGCTGGCCGGCCAGATCGTGATGGAAGGTTTCCTGCACCTGCGAATGCCGCCGTGGCTGCGACGGCTGATCACCCGCGCACTGGCGATCATTCCGGTGGTGGTGGTGATCCTGCTGTTCGGCGACCAGGGCGCGGTGAAGCTGCTGGTGCTGAGCCAGGTGGTGCTGTCGATGCAGCTGCCGTTCGCGATCATCCCGCTGGTGCGGATCGTGACCGACAAGGTGACGATGGGGGCGCTGGTGGCCCCGCGCTGGCTGGGCGCGATCGCCTGGGTGATCGCGCTGGTGATCGTGGTGTTGAACGTGAAGCTGCTGGTGGATACCTTCAGCGGCGCCTGACGCCAAACCACGGACCCTGCCCCGGTAGATCCACGCCATGCGTGGATACCTTGTAGAGTCGAGCCATGTTCGACTCATCGCTCACCGTGCGAACGGCAGCCGAGCATGGGATCGGCTCTACAAATGCAGCGCGATCGCGGCCTCGATCTGCTGCGGCGACTGGAACCCGGCCAGGCGCGTGCGTTCGTTACCATCACGGAACAGGGACAGCGTCGGCGTCTGCCGCAGCCCCAGTTCCCTGAAGAACGCCTCACCCAGCACTTCCAGCTGCACGCGAAGCAAGGTTGTGCCCTGCCCCGCCACGCTGTTGGCCACGCGGTGCAGCGACACTTCCAGCATCCGGCACCCGGGGCACTGGTCCTTGTGGAAATCCACCAGCACCCGCGGGTGCTCAGCCAGCAGCTGCTGGAACTGCTCAGGCGTGGTGGCGTCGATGATCTGCATCGTGGTTGCTCCAGTAGTGGGCCAGGACCGCATCGGTCCAGGCGTCGATGGCTTCGGCATGACGCTCGCCATGCGGCATCTGTTCGATCTCCAGCGGCGGGTAGTCGCTGCGGAAATAGCGGATCAGCCGGTGCACGGCACCACAGTAGTACTCCTGCCCCCACTGCGTTTCGCCGGTGCCGAACACCGCCAGCTGGCGTGGCTGCTGACCGCGCTCGGCAATGCCAGCCACCCACGCCTTCATCTCCGCTGGCGTGCGCCCGGCGTTGTCGGTCCAGCAGCCCAGCAGCACCAGGTCGGCCTCGCCGGCAGCCAGCGGCGGCGCCTGCCGCAGGTCGTCGGCCTCCTGCCAGTGCACCGCATGACCTGCGGCGCGGCAGCGCTCGGCGATCTGCCGGCCGAGCTCGCGGGTGTTGCCGCTCAAGGAGGCGACCACCATCAGGATGCTCAGCGCGGTGCCGGGCTCAGAGGTCGTCGAAGCCGTTGTCGACGTTGGTCTTCTTGTAACTTGCATTGCGCATCTCGAAGAAGTCGGTCTTGGTCTCGGTGAAGTTGTCGGCGTAGGCCCTGATCCAAGGCATCACGTTGTCGGTGGTGTCGCTGTACAGGCGCTCGATGCCGAGCATGCCGGCCATCTTGTTGGCGCGGTACTTTACGTAGCGCACCATCTCGTCCACGTCGATGCCATCGATGCCATCCAGCACCTCTGACGACCACTGCGTCTCAAGTTCGATGGCATGTTCGAATGACTGGTGCACATAGGCGGTCAGCTCGTTGGTCTGCAGCTCGGGGTTCTCGCCGATGATGGCGCGGATCAGCTCACTGATGAACTTGGTATGCGCCAGCTCGTCGCGATTGATGAAGCTGATGATCTTGCCGGTACCGTTCATGCGGTTCTGCCGCACCATGTTGTAGAAGTACGCGAACCCGGAATAGAAATTGATGCCCTCCAGGATCGACGACTGGATCAACGACTTGAGCAGGGTCTCGGCGGTCTTCTCGCGCATGAAATCGTCATACGCGCCCATGATCGGGGCATTGCGCTTGATGATGGTCGGATGGGTGCGGGCGATCTCGAAGATCCGGTTCTGGTTCGGCAGGTCGGTGATCGAGGCCAGCACGTAGCTGTAGCTCTCGTTGTGGATCACTTCCTGCTGGCCGATGATGGCTGCGTTGGCATGCGCGGCCGGGTCGGTGATGTACTCGGCCACGTTGTAGATGAAGCGCGTCTGCGGTGAATCCAGCGTGGCCAGCAGGCCGATGATTGAATCGTAGGCGTTCTTTTCGCGCCCTGACAGCTCGCCGTACTGGCGCGCATCCAGCTTCATGTCCACTTCGTCGGGAATCCAGAAGTTGGTCGACAGCTCCTTGTAGGCCCGATAGAACGACGGGTACGGGATATCGTTCCAGTTGAGGATGCCGCTGGTCTGGCCGTTGATGATGCCGGTGCTGCGGTTGGGATGGCGCGGTTCGAGGATCTTGATGCGGTCGAGGGGGGTTGCCATGGGCTTCTGCCTTCGTTCTCTTTCTATCGTGTTGCCGGCCAGCGGCCGGCACTACCGTGGGTCGCCGGTGGTCAGCTTGAGCACCACTCGCATTCGCTGATGTCGATGTCGTTGGAGCGCACGTAATAGGTGGTCTTCAGGCCTTCGCGCCAGGCGCTCAGGTGCAGCTCCAGCAGCGTGCTCGCACGGATGGTGCTGGGCACGTACAGGTTGAAGCTGATCGACTGGTCGACATGGCGCTGGCGGCGCGCGTTCTGGCGCACGCTGGCGAACTGGTCGACCTTGTAGGCGCCCTTCTCGTAGTACGGCCAGGTCTCCAGCGACAGGCCCGGCGCCGCCACCGGCCGCCGGAAGTCCTTCTTTTCCTCGTAGTAGAACGCGCTGTAGATCGGGTCGATCGATGCGGTGGAACCGGCAATCTGCGCGGTACTCATGTTCGGCGCCACGGCCAGCAACCAGCCGTTGCGCAGGCCGTGCGTGGCGACCTCGTGGGCCAGGCTGTCCCATGCGGCGCCGCTGTAGCCGCGGTCACTGAAATAGCGTCCGTTGTGCCAATCGCTGCCGGCGAACATCGGATAGCTGCCCTTCTCCTGCGCCAGTTGCGCGCTGGCCTGGATCGTAAGGAAATTGATGCGCTCATACAGGCGGTCGGCCAGCTGCTCGGCATCCGGTGATTCCCACTGGATCGCCTGCTGCGCCAGCAGGTGGTGCCAACCGAACGTCCCCAGGCCGATGGCGCGGTACTTGCGGTTGGTGATCGTGGCCTGCGGCACCGGCAACGCGTTGAGGTCGATCACGTTGTCGAGCATGCGCACCTGGATCGGAATCAGGCGCTCCAGCACATCGGTGGCCAGCAGGTCATCCGGCGCACTGATTGCCCGGCCGAGGTTGATCGAGGACAGGTTGCAGACCACGAAGTCGCCCGCACGGCGCGTGGTGACGATCTGGTCGCCGCTGACGATCTCCTGGATCATCCGCGTCGGGCTCATGTTCTGCAGGATCTCGGTGCACAGGTTGCTGGAATAGATCATGCCCGCGTGCTTGTTCGGGTTCCGGCGGTTGACCTCGTCGCGGTAGAACAGGAACGGATTGCCGGTCTCCAGCTGGCTGAGCATGATCCGCTTGAACAGATCGATGGCCTTCACCGTTCGGCGGCTGATGCGCTCATCGGCCACCAGCTCGGCATAGCGATCGCGGAAGCTGCCCGCACCGCGCGTCTCATCGTAGAAGTCCTGCAGGTACCAGCCCTTGGCCTGCTTCACCTCGTGCGGGTCGAACAGGTACCAGTCGGCGCGGCGCTCGACCGCTTCCATGAACAGGTCGGGTACGCACACCGAGGTGAACACATCGTGCGCGCGCAGGCGCTGGTCGCCGTTGTTGAGGCGCAGGTCCATGAAGGCTTCGATGTCGCGATGCCAGATGTCCAGGTACACCGCCACTGCGCCCTTGCGCTGGCCCAGCTGATCAACCGACACCGCCGTGTTGTTGAGCTGCTTGATCCACGGCACCACGCCGCCGGAGGAGTTGGCCACGCCACGGATCGGTGCGCCGCTGCTGCGCACGTAGCCCAGGTAGGCACCGACGCCGCCGCCGTGCTTGGACACGCGCGCGATATCGGTGTTGGAGTCATAGATGCCCTGCAGGCTGTCGTCCACCGTGTCGATGAAGCAGCTGGACAGCTGGCCGCCCACCTTGCCGGCATTTGCCAGCGTCGGCGTGGCCACGGTCATGTACAGGTTGGACAGCGCCCAGTACGCCTCGCCAACCAGCTGCATGCGGCGTTCGCGCGGCTTTTCCTCCTGCATCAGGTACAGCGCAATGGTCAGCCAGCGCTCCTGCGGCAGTTCATAGACCTCGCGGCTGCGGTCGCTGGCCAGATAGCGCGTGGCCAGCAGGTACAGGCCGTTGTAGGCGAACAGGCGGTCGCGTTCCGGATCGATCATCTCACCGGCCTGCTGCAGCTCTTCCTTGGAATAGCAGCGCAGGATGTCGTTGCTGTAGATACCACGATCGGCGAGGCTTTCCTGCAGGCCCACGTAGGAGCCGTACTTCAGGCTGACATCGTAGAAGCGGTTGCGGCTGGCACGCTTGTACAGGCGACGCAGGTAGATGCGCGCGGCGAACTGTTCCCACTCGGGCGCGACCAGGTCCACCCGCGATTCGGCCTCGCGGATCAACAGATCGACCAGGTCATCGGCGCTGATGCTGGGCTTGCGCTCGACCATTGCCTGCACCACGCGGCGGTAGTCGCTCACATCCAGCTGCGGGAACTCGGCATGCACGGCATCGATGCTGCGCTGCAGGCGCTCGGCGTCGAACGGCAGGCGGCGGTTGCCGGCCTCCTTGGTGATCCAGGTCGGTACGCGCTCGCCACCGGCGCGCAAGGCGTCGCCAGCGCCGGCCGGATCGGCCACGCGGAAGGTACTGTCGGTCATGGTGGTGAAACTCCAGGCTCGCACGCGCATTGGCGGTCGATGCCATGGCGGCCCTGGACGCGATACCGGCGCACGGGGCGAACGGGTGGATTGCCAGGGTGCGGGAACGTAGGTCGTCGGCATCTGCCTGCGCCTGCGGCCGGTATCCGGGCCATGGGGGCGACCTGCGTCCGCACGATGGCGGCCGCGTCGACACGGCAAGCCTTCAGGGGCGGGCCGCGGGACGTTTGCTGCATGTCCGGCGGCGGCGGCTGACCGGGAGTGACGGCCACAACATAGTGGGGATGACGCGCAACGTCAACACAAGATGCGGTAATCACGACATGCCGCGACGATCAGTCGCAGGATGCCGTGTTGCAGCGGCGACGCCTTGTCGACATGCCCTGCGTCCCCAGTTCGGTACAACATCCACTTTCCCCGGAACACCGCCCCATGCGCGCTGCCCAGTACTCCTCCTTCGGCAACCCGGCCGACGTCCTCGCCACTGCCGATGCCGCCCTGCCCGAGCCTGGCCCCGGCGAGGTGCGCATCCGCACTGTGCTGGCCTCGATCCACAATCACGACCTGCTGACCGTGCGCGGGCTGTATGGCTACAAGCCGACGCTGCCGGCGATTGGCGGCAGTGAAGCACTGGGCGTGGTCGATGCACTCGGCGATGGCGTGGACGGCCTGCAGATCGGCCAGCGGGTAGCCGCCGCCTCGGTGCACGGCACCTGGGCCGAGGCCTTCGTCGCACCGGCACGCATGGTGATTCCGATGCCGGAGGCGATCCCGGACGAGATGGCCGCACAGTTGATCGCGATGCCGCTGAGCGCGCTGATGCTGCTGGAATTCCTGCACGTCCAAGCAGGCCAGTGGATCGTGCAGAACACCGCCAACGGCGCGGTCGGCAAGTCGCTGGCGATGCTGGCAAAGGCGCGCGGCGTGCACGTGGCCAACCTGGTGCGCAATGCCGCGGCCGTAGCGCAGTTGCAGGCGCTGGGCATCGATCATGTATTCGACACCTCGGTGGACGGCTGGAAGGATCGCGTGCGTGAGGCGACCGGCGAAGCACAGGCCGCGGCCGCAGTGGATTCCATCGGCGGCGACGCCAGTGGCGATCTGGTCGACCTGCTCGGCCACCACGGCACGCTGGTGTCGTTCGGGGTGATGAGTGGCGAACCGATGCACATTCCCGCCGGCGGCCTGATCTACAAGGAGGCCACGGTGAAGGGTTTCTGGGGCAGCAAGGTCAGCCAGGCGATGGCGGTGGAGGACAAGCGCCGGCTGGTCGGCGAGCTGCTCAAGCGCGCGGCCAGCGGCGAACTGACCTTGCCGGTGGAGCAGATCTTCGCGCTGGACGATATCGCCCAGGCAGCGAAGGCCGGTGCTGGGTCGGGACGCAATGGCAAGGTGCTGCTGCGGCCGTGATGCTAGGCACTGGATCCGGCGGCGCCGCGCGCCGCCGTCATCCCAATGGATAATGTCTACATCGTCTTTGCTGAAGAAGGAATCACGTTGAGCGGAATGAATGGTCGGAAGGTGCTGCTGGCGACCTTTCTCGGGAGCAAATCCCCTCCTGACGATGTTCGGCCCTCCGAAGACTACTGGAGGTTGATCGGTACCAACGGGACCATTGTTCTTGAGGAATCCCAGACTTCCATGACCAGGCATCAACGTGGCATGCGGGTGCTGGTCCAGTTTCCTGAAAGCATCACGGATATGGGGCTTGCTTGCCACAACGACATACCGGACAGCCTCTGGATTTTCGTCTCCGACCTGATAATTCACCCAGTCGATTGAATGGATCGGGGTTGAATGCAGTAGCGGCGCCCGGATAAGGTCCGCCGCTGCCTGCTCCGGTCGTTAAGAACCTGTGATGTATAACTGAATGCGCTTTCGTCATTGGAAGGCGCAGGTACCTGCATGCGGTACTGACGGCTCCTCCCCCGTTCGGCGTTGCCGCTTCCATGTACCGCACCACCCTGAACCTGCTTGCCGGCGCGATCGCGCTGGGCCTCACTGCTGGCACCGCCAGCGCCTCTGAAACCACCGATGCCGGCAAGGACAGCACCACCCTCGGCGCCGTGCTGGTGACCGGCTCCAACATCAAGCGCAGCGATACCGCCGGGCCCAACCCGGTGCAGATCGTCAGCCGCGAACAGATCGAGCAGACCGGTCGTTCAACACTCACCGACGTGCTGCGCAATCTGTCGGCCAATGCCGGCAACAGCTTCGACGAGCAGTACACGGGCAGCTTCGCCGCCGGCTCTGCCTCGATCGGCCTGCGTGGCCTGTCACCGAAGAACACGCTGGTGCTGGTCAACGGCTACCGCGTGTCCAACTTCGGCTTCGCACTCAATACCCAGGACACGTTCGTCGACCTCAACGCGTTGCCGATCAGCGCCGTCGAGCGCATCGAAGTGCTCAAGGACGGCGCCTCGGCGGTGTACGGTTCCGATGCCATCGCCGGGGTCATCAACATCATCCTGCGCAGGAACTTCCAGGGCGTGGAAGTCGGTGGCGGCTTCGGTACCGCCACCCAAGGCGGCTTGAACGAACGCAAGGCCAACCTGTTGGCCGGCTTCGGCGACCTGGAGCAGCAGGGCTGGAACGTGCTGTTCGGCTTGGACCTGCTCAAGCGTGATCGCCTCGACGCCGACCAGCGCGCCTATACCCGCAGCGGCGATTTCCGCGACAAGCCCGGCGGACGCCTGGCCGGCTGGTCCACCGCCGGTGGCAACTGGCTGTCCAACCCACGTGCACCTCAGCCGTTCGCCAACTGCCCCGAGGGCAGCCAGCTGCGCCCGTACAGCGACTTCGGCAGTACCCTGCCCGGCCAGGCCTGCGCCTTCAATGCGCAGCCGTTCAAGACCCTGCAACCCGGCGCCGAGCGCCTGCAGGCCTCGTTGAGTGCAACCTACCGCTTCAATGACAGCGTCGAGGCGTTCGCCGATGTGCTGTACAGCCACAACAAGGCCGACCAGATCTTCAGCGCGCCGCTGACCGTCGGCCCCGGCCTGCGCGCGTACAACCCGGCCACCGGCACGCTGATTGACGTGCCGGCGGTGCTGCCGGTCGGCCACCCGAACAACCCGGGCAGCACGCCGCTGCCGTTCGAGTACACCTTCTTCGATCTCGGCCCGCGCCTGAAGGACAACACGCAGGTGTTCTACCGTGCCCTGGCCGGCGTGCGCGGCAGCGGTGAACGCTGGGACTGGGAAGTCGCGGCGCTGACCTCGCAAAGTGCGCAGCGCGAGTACGTCGACAATTTCGTCAACCGCTATGCGTTCGAACAGATCCTGCGCGACGGAAGCTACAACTTCCTCAACCCGTCCGCCACGCCGGGCGCGCTGGATGCACTGCGTCTGCAGACCAAGCGGCCAGGCTGGTACACGCTGCACGCGTTGAACCTGAAAGCCTCGACCTCGCTGTGGGAGCTGCCCGCCGGTGCGGTCGGCTTCGCCTGGGGCGCGGAGTTCCGCAAGGAATCGCTGGATGCGCGCACCAGTGCCCAGGTGCTGTCGGGCACCGAACTGCGCCCGGCGATCAACGTGGTCAACGGCGAGCGCCAGGTCAGTGCCGCCTATGCCGAACTGAGCGTGCCACTGCACCGCACGTTGGAGCTGCAGGCGGCTGGCCGCGGCGATCACTATGACGACTTCGGCAAGGCGTTCTCGCCGAAGGTGGCGCTGCGCTGGCAGCCGCTGGACAGCCTGCTGCTGCGTGGTTCGTTCTCGCGTGGCTTCCGCGCCCCCTCGCTGCCGGAGATCGCGCCCGGCCAGACCGTCAGCTACGGCTCGGTGATCGATCCGCTGGATCCGCTGCAGCCCGGCGGCAGCCGTGGCGTCACCAACATCCGCACCGGCAACCCCGACCTGAAGGCCGAACGCTCGCGCAACTTCAACGTGGGTGCGGTGTGGTCTCCGGATGGTGATACCAGCATCGGCCTGGACTGGTACCGCATCGAGCAGGACAACCTGGTCAAGCCGGACAGCGCGCAGTTCATCGTCGACAACCCGACCCTGTTCCCGGGCCGCGTGCAACGTGATGCGCAGGGACGCATCCAGTTCATCTCCAACCAGTATGCCAACCAGGGCGAGTTGACCACCTCGGGGCTGGACCTGGACGCCAGCCGCACCTTCCGTACCGACGGCTGGGGCAACTTCACCGTGGCCGGCAGCTGGACCCATCTGCTGAGCTTCAAGCAGCCGCTGGTGGCTGGCCAGTCGCCGTACGAAGGCGCCGGCAACAACCGCCACGGCGCACTGCCGCGTACGCGCGGCACCACCTCATTGAACTGGGCGGTGGGCGACTGGAGCAGCACGCTGAGCCTGCAGTACGTGAGCGGCTACGACCAGCGCGTGGCGACGGCGACCAGCAATCCGGGGCTGCGTGACCGCGTCAAGCCGTATCACCAGCTGGACCTTTACGTGGCGTACGAGGGAATTCCGAATACCACGCTGTCGCTGTCGGTGCTGAACCTGACCGACAAGGATCCGCCGTTCGATCCGGCTGGCGGTTCCAACGGCTTCGACATCAGCCAGTACAACCTGCGCGGACAGTTCGTCTCGCTGGGTGCGCGCTACCGGTTCTGATGCGCCAACGGGGCGGCGATGATGCGCCGCCCCGTTCGCGTTGCCGGCCAGCGGCCGGCACTACCATCACCGGCTCAGGTGCAGGAACTGCAGGTGCCGTTCGTACTGGCTGATGATGTCGTTGATGATCTGCTTGCGGCTGTAGCCCACCAGGTCGTAGTCCTGGCTGCCTTCGAACAGATGCACCTCGGCGCGGTAGTAGCGCTGGTTGCGCAGCTGCTGCGCGGCAAACGACGGGGTCAGGTAGCCGCTCAGGATCACCCGGTACAGGAAGTCCTGCTGCTCGCCGTGGTTCACCGTCAGCTCCATGTCGCCGGCCTCGAAGCAGGTGGATACATCCCAACCCTGCCCGCGCAGCTGTTCGGCCACCGCCTCCATCGCCGGCTTCACGGTGTCATCCATGAAGCGGTAGACCTGGTCGCGCACCGGGAAGTGCATGGCCTGGCTCAGGCGCTGGCGCCAGCCCTGATGATGGCGATCGTCTCCGATCAACGGCGACGGCCGGTACTGCAGCGCGCGCTTGCGGTGCGACTCGTCACTGAACGCGCGGGTCAGGCCCCACATCATCAGCAGCAGGATCGCCGAGAACGGCAGCGATGCCAGCACCACCGCCGATTTCAATGCATCGATGCTGCCGGCCAGCAACAACCCTGCGGTCAGCACCGCAATCACTGTGCCCCAGAACACGCGCAGCCAGCGCGGACCATCGTCTTCGGGTGATCCACCATGCGACGACAGCGTGGACAACACCACCGCTCCCGAATCAGCGGAGGTCACGAAGAAGATGAAGCTCACCAGCACCGTCACCGCGATCACCGTGCGGCTCCACGGGTAGCCATCCAGCAGTGCATACAACACGGTCGGTGGGTCATCCACCGCCAGCTGCGCCAGTTGCTGCTGGCCGTGGTGGAGCACCTGGTCCAGCGCGCTGTTGCCGAAGATCGACAGCCAGGCCAGGGTGAAGCCGAGCGGGATCAGCAGCACCCCGAACACGAATTCGCGGATGGTACGGCCACGTGAGATGCGCGCGATGAACAGGCCCACGAACGGTGCCCAGCCGATCCACCAGGCCCAGTAGAACACCGTCCAGCCGCCCAGCCATTCCGGTCGGCCGCCATAGGCGTACACATCGAAACTCTTGCCGACCACGCTGCCCAGGTAGTCGCCCAGGTTCTGCATCAGCGTGCTGAACAGGTACTGCGTCGGCCCGGCGAACAGCATGAACAGCACCAGCGCGATCGCCAGCAGCATGTTGATGTTGGCCATCCAGCGCACGCCCTTCTCGACGCCGGACACGGCCACGGCCACGGCCGCGCCCATCATGCTGACCACCAGGATGATCTGCACCAGGTTGGAGTGCGGAATGTCGAACAGGTGCGAGAGGCCGGCATTGAGGTGCAGCACGCCGAAGCCCATGTCGGCACCGATGCCGAATACGGTGGCGACGATGCCCAGCGCATCCACGGTGTAGCCGATCGGGCCATTGATGCGCTTGCCGATCAGTGGGTACAGCGCAGAGCGCAGGGCCAGTGGCAGGTTGTGGCGATAGGCGAAGTAGGCCATCGCCATCGCCGCCAGCGCGAACACGCCCCAGCCGTGCAGGCCCCAGTGCAGGAACAGCAGCTGCATGGCCTGGCGCGCGCCAGCCTCGCCTGCGGCCGGATCGCCCTGCGGCGGCTGCAGGTAGTGGGTCAGCGGTTCGGATACGCAGAAGAAGAACAGGGTGATGCTGATGCCGGCGGCGAACAGCATGCCGGCCCATGAGAGGTAACTGAACTCCGGCTCGTCATGGTCGGCACCCAGCTTGATGCCACCGTACTTGGACAACGCCACGCCCACCACGAACACCAGGTACAGGGTCATGGCCAGCAGGTAGTACCAGCCGACGTTGAGGGCGGCCCAGTCCTGTGCCTTGAGCAGAAGGCGGCCCGCGCCGAGCGGGAACAGGCTGACGAACAGCGCGAACGCCACGACAACGATCGCCGCGAAGGCGAACACAGGCCGAAGGGTGCGCACCGGGGATTGTTGCGGCTCCAGTACTTCCATGGGGCGGCGTTCTCCGGAAGATCAAAGGGTTAGCCGACCGATTCTGGCTGAACCGCAGTGGACAGAGCATGAAGTTGCGGCCTGTGGTCGCAGGCCCGTCCGCTCATTCCGTGGTATCACGCGCGCGCTGCGACGCACCCTTGCTTGCGCGGGCCGCGCGCACCGCCTGCGGCGCGGCCACGCGCATCCTGTCCGATCACGACATTACATGCACCGCACACAGCTTGTTGCCATCCGGGTCACGCAGATAGGCCAGGAACACCTGCCGACCGGACATGTTGCGGACGCCGGGCGGATCTTCGATGGCGCTGCCACCGTGAGCCACTCCAGCTTCCTGCCAGGCACGCACGGCCTCTGCACTGCCCAGACTGAAACCGATGGTGCCGCCGTTGGCATGGCACGCTGGCTGCCCATCGATCGGCGCGGTTACACCGAACATCCGCCCATCCTTGAAGTACAGCAGCCGTCCCTTCTCGTCGAATACGCCCGCACGCGCGTCCATCGCGGCGAACAGGGCGTCGTAGAAGCGACGTGCGGCATCCATGTCGTTCGTCCCTACGGTGATGTGGCTGAACATGCGGGCACTCCATGTGGAAAACCGCAGTGTCGATGAGCGCGGGCGACTTCGCAAATCGCTGCACCCTCGCCGCCCCGCTCGCGTCCGGGCGTGCTGCTACTTGGCGGTGCTGAGCAGCAGTACCGCCGCCGTGACCAGGGCGATGCCAACCCAGCCGATCGGCCGCAGGCGGTTGCCGAACAACAGGCGTCCGCAGCTGGCGGTGCCGATCACGCCGATCGCCCCCCACATCGCATAGGCCGTGGCCAGATCCATGTAGCGCACGGCCTGGCCCAGCAGGGCGAAGGCGATCCAGACCAGGACGATCGCACCGACGCCCCAGCGCCAACGACGGAAACCTTCCGACTTGGCCACCATCATGTTGGCGGCGACGTCGATCAGCGCCGAGCAGATCACGAAAAACAGGGCCAGGGTGTTCATCAGTGCGCCTCCCCGAGGGTGACGCAGACGATGCCGGCCACGGCCAGCATCAGGCCGGCCAGCTGCTGCAGCGACAGGCTCTCGCCGAACACAGTGAGGCCGACCACGGTCAGCAGGGTCAGGCCAAGGCCTTCCCACACCGCGTAGGCCACGCCTACAGCAATGCGGCGCACCGACTGCGCCAGGAAGAAGTAGGACAGCGCCAACGCGCCGGCCATGATCAGATAGCCGCTCCAGCCGCCGTCGCGGGCGGCATGGGCCATGAACGAGGTGCCGACCACCTCGGCGATGATCGCCACGGTCAGGCAGGCCCAGGCGGCCAGCGCGCCACGGGCGGGAACAGTACGGGACATGTGAAGCTCCTTGCAGGCGGGGACCGCGCCGCCTCTTCAATGGGTCCACGGCATACGTGGAGGGTCCGGAACGCCCGCAGACAGGGGCGACGGCGGCCAGTATCATCGCCTTTTACGGTGGCACCAAAATGGATCCCATCGACAGGAGCGATGGATCAATGCCCTATTCCCCCGAATCCCTGCAGGCCTTCGTGGAAGCGGCCGCGCTGGGCTCGTTCTCGGCGGCGGCGCGCCGCCTGCGCAAGACCCAGTCAACGGTCAGTACCGCCATTGCCCATCTGGAGGCCGACCTGGGCGTGAGCCTGTTCGACCGCAGCGGGCGCTACCCCCGGTTGACCGAGGCCGGGCGCCAGGTGCTCGGCCATGCCCAGGAAATCCTCGCCGCCGATGCCCGCCTGCAGCAGTTGAGTGTGCGCCTGGCCGCGCCGGTCGAAGCGCGGCTGACCGTGGTGTTCTCCGACGTGTACCAGCTCGATCCGGAGCAGCGCGTGCTGCAGCGCTTTGCCGAAGCATTCCCGGAGATCGAACTGGAATGGCTGGATGCCGAAGGCGATGACGTGCTGGAGCTGGTCGGCAGCGGCCGCGCCGCGCTGGGCCTGCTGCCGCAACAGGAAAGCTATCCGGATGGCCTGATGGCCCGGCCGTTGGCCCATCACAGCGAACTGTCGGTGTACGTGGCGCGCGAGCACCCACTGGCCAGCGCCGGCCGTCGCAGCGCCGCACAGCTGGCGCGGCACCGGCAGGTGCGATTGAGTGCGGAGGTCGATCAATCCCACATCGTCACCGGCCTGGCCTGGACCGCCACCGACTATCTGATGGTGATGGAGATGGCCGAGGACGGCATCGGCTGGGCCGAGCTGCCGCGGGCACTGGTGCAACGTTATGACCGCGGGCGACTGGTGGAACTGACGCTGCCCGGCTGGCCGCGGCGCATCCACAGCGACCTGCTCTGGCGCCGCGACGCGCCGCCGGGACCGGCCGCACTGTGGTGGGCCGACGCGTTGGGGTGATACGAGTTGCCGGCCAGCGGCCGGCACTACCGGTCAACGATGGGCGAGCGCGTAATCCAGTGCCGCGCACACCGCGGCCACCTGCGCGTCGTTGCACTGCTGCGGGGTCGCCCGGGAGCTGTCCGGGTAGACCTCGGTGGTGGTAGTGAACTTCGCACCGGTGATGCCCGCGCACAGTCCCAGCTTCACCAGCGGATATTCGATCACGCCGTGGGCCACCAGCGGCGAACCGATGATCTCGCCCTTGTCGTCAGCCGGCGCGATGTGGGTGACCTTCTCCACCGCGGCGATCACCGCCTGCTGGAAGACCGGCTGCGGGTTCTCGCTGTCATCCACCAGGTAGAAGCCATCGGGGATCAGGCCCGGTTCGAACGGCCTGCCGTCACGCGCGGCCAACGCCGGGCGGAACTCGCTCTCGTCGCTGTCGGTGGTCTCGTGCAGGTCGATGTGCAGCACGAACTGGCCCTTGTACGGCGCGATCAGATCGATCACCGCCGTTGATTCACGCGCCGGGCCGTAGGCGCGGAAGTTGCGGTTCGGGTCGATCGCATCGAAGTTCCAGCGGTTGATGCGCTCGAAGCCCCACGGATTCACGCACGGTGCCACCAGCAGATTGGCCTTGCCGGCGTAGTCGGCGGCGTGCTTTTCGAGGAATTCCAGCGCGCCCATCACGCCGCTGGTCTCATAACCGTGCACGCCACCGGTAACCAGGGCAGCCGGCAGCACCGGGTTCCAATCGCGGCTGCGCAGGGCGAACAGGGTGTAGGTCTCGCCAGCGTAGTCGAGCTGGCCGTAGGCCACCTTGTCGAAGCGCGAGGCCAGCGCCTCGATGCGCGGCAGCACTTCCTCGTCATAGCGACGCAGGCGCTGCTGGCGGCCACGCCACGTCTCCCGTTCCGCCGCTCCCCACGGCTGGCCAGGGGTTCCGACGGGGTAGAAGGCGGCTTGGGACATGGCAGATCTCAGCGAGTCAGGAAGCAATCGCCCACTCTACCACCGGGGGAACAGCGTGAACCGGCGGCGCATTCCATTGGCGAATGGAATCAGCAATAATTCTCATTTACCGCCTTCCACAGCCCGCACCGATGCCCATCCCTGCCCTGCAACCGGCCCGCCTGCCGCTGGCCGCCGCCCTTACCCTGTGCCTGCTCCCGGCCGCCACCGCCTTCGCCCAGGACGGCGCCACCACGCTGGACAGCATCCAGGTCTCGGGCAGCTGGCTGGGCACCGGCCTGCATGACAGCGTGAAGAGCTTCGCCGGCGCGCGCACCGTGGTCGACCGCCAGCGCATCGAGGCCAGCGGCGCGGCCAGCCTCGGCGATGCGATGCGCCGCATCCCCGGCGTGCAGGTCACCGACAACTCCGGCACCGCGGGCAGTTCGGTGTCGCTGAACATCGGCGTGCGCGGCCTCACCGGGCGCTACTCGCCGCGCTCGACCGTACTGTTGGACGGCGTGCCGCTGGCGGTGGCGCCGTATGGCCAGCCACAGCTGTCGTTCGCGCCGACCAGCCTGTCCAACATCGAGTCGATCGACGTGGTGCGCGGCGGCGGCGCGGTGCGCTACGGGCCGCAGAACGTGGGCGGCATCATCAACTTCAGCACCCGCTCCATTCCCACCGAGGCCGGCCTGCACGGCGAAGCCGGCATGCGCTACACCGCCTACGACCATGGCGGCGGTGACAGCACCCAGTACAACGCCTTCCTCGGCGGTACCGGCGACAATGGCCTGGGCGCGGCCCTGCTGTACTCCGGCCAGGATGGTCGCGGCTGGCGCCGGGGCAGCGATGACCGCTTCAATGATCTCGCGCTGAAGTTCGCCTACGCCATCGATGCGCAGCAGGAACTGCGCGCAAAGCTGTCCTACTACGATGTGCGCTCGCTGACCCCGGGCGGCCTGACCCGCACCCAGTACGAGGCCGATCCGTTCCAGAACACCCGCCCCACCGATTTCTGGAAGGGCCACCGCACCGGCGTCGACCTGGGCTACACCAACACGCTGTCGGCCAACAGCGAGTTCGAGGTGCTGGCCTATTACAACGAGAGCACCCGTGCCAGCTCGCTGATCAACGCCGCCAACACCCAGCTGACCGTGCAGCCGCGCGACTACCGCGTGCTCGGCATCGAGCCGCGCTATACCCAGCGCCTGCAGTGGGGCAGCGCGATGCATGACATCACCGCCGGCTACCGCTTCCTGCGCGAGCGCGGCAACGACCGCAGCTACACCGTCGCCCGCCGCACCGGCGCGGCCAGTGCCACCACCCGCTTCGACAACGCCACCGACGCGCACGCCTTCTACATCGACGACCGCATCGCGATCGGCCAGTGGCGGATCACCCCGGGCGTGCGCATGGAATGGATCGACATGGACCGCCGCCAGGCCGGTGGCGCGGCAACCTTCAGCAGCCGCAACGACAAGGCCTTGCCCTCGCTCAACATCGCCTACCTGCTGACCCCGCAGCTGACCGTGTTCGGCAACTACACCACCTCGTTCGGGCCGGTGCAGAACATCCAGCTCAATTCGCAGACGGCCAACAACCCGCTGAACCCGGAAATCGCCAGGACCACCGAGCTGGGCGCGCGCTGGCAGGACGGCGCCCTGCGCGCGGAAGTGACCGTGTTCAAGATGCGCTTCGACAACCAGATCCTGCAGGTACCGGGAATCACCCCGCCGACCTTCCAGAACATCGGCGCCACCGACCACAAGGGCGTGGAGAGTGCACTGGAGTACCACTTCGCCGAGGACAGTGCGCTGGCCGGGTTGGAGCTGTACGCCAACTACACCTGGACCAAGGCGATCCAGCAGTCGGGCGACAACCGTGGCCTGGACGTGCCGTTCTACTCGCGCGACACCGACAGCGTCGGCGCCCGCTACGCGCTGGCCGGCTGGACCTTCAATGTCTCCAGCACCCACCAGAGCGGCCAGTTCTCCGATGCCGCCAACACCTGGGAAGAAACCGCCGATGCGCGCGTGGGCCGCGTGCCGGGCGTGCGCCTGTGGAACGCGCAGGTGGCCTGGCAGGTGCCGGGCCTGGGCGACAGCGAGATTGCGCTGGGCGTGAACAACCTGGCCGACAAGCGCTGGTACACCCGCAACGTTGATGGCAACGCCGGCCGCATGGTGGCCGCGCCGCGCACGTTCTACGTGCAGGGCCGCTACCGCTTCTGAGGCCATAACCGCCCGATGCAGTGACGGTGGCGCTCACGGTGGCGGCGTATCATGCCGCCACCATGTCACTGCCTGTTTCGCCATCGCGCCTGCATCTGGCCTTCCAGGGCCTGCGCCTGCGCCTGCGTGGCAGCGACCTGTGGTTCATCGCGCTGGCGTTGCTGGTCGGCTTGATCGCCGGCTACCTGACCCTGCTGCAGTCGGGCATCGCGCGCTGGCTGCAGGGCACGCTGTATGGGCTGGACGACGGTATGCGCCTGAGCTCCCTGCCCTCGCTGACATGGACCGCGCTGCTGGTGCTGCCGCTGGGTGGCCTGCTGGTCGGCCTGGTCAGCCTGGCCGCGACCCGGCTCAAGCGGCCCCTGCTCGATGCGGTGGAAGCCAATGCCCTGCATGGCGGCCGCATGTCGATGCGCGACAACCTGATCGTGCTGACCCAGACCCTGCTGTCCAATGGCTGCGGCGCCTCGGTGGGTCTGGAGGCTTCGTATACGCAGATGGGCGCCGGCAGTGGTTCGCAGCTGGGCCGGGTGATGCGCCTGCGCCGCAATGACGTGCGCATCCTGGTCGGCGCCGGTGCCGCCGGCGCCATCGCCGCCGCCTTCGGTGCGCCACTGGCGGGCGCGTTCTATGCGTTCGAGATCGTCATCGGCGCCTACACCCCGGCCGCACTGGCGCCGGTGGCGGTGGCTGCGCTGGCCGGCGCGTTCGTGGCCGACCAGGCTGGCATCGAGGCCTACCTGCTGCCCGCTGCCTCGACCATCGACGTTCGCGCCGCCGACTACGCCATCTACGGTCTGCTCGGCTGCTGCTGCGCGATGGTCGGCATTGCCATCATGCGGCTGATCGCCTCGATCGAGGGCACGGTCAAGCGCAGCCCGCTGCCTGCCTGGGGTCGGCCGGTGGTCGGTGGACTGCTGCTGATACCGCTGGCCCTGGCCAGCCCGCAGGTGCTGTCGTCCGGACATGGCGCCCTGCACCTGGACCTGACCACGCACCTGCCGCTGATCTGGATCGGCGGCCTGCTGACCCTGAAGTGCCTGGCCTCGGGCATCTCGCTGGGCTTCGGCTTCCGTGGCGGCCTGTTCTTCGCCTCGCTGTTCATGGGCACCCTGGTCGGCGCGCTGTTCGCCGGCCTGCTGGCCATGGCCACCGGCGTGCCGGTGGTCGACGCCACCTCCGCCGCGCTGGCCGGCATGGCAGCGCTGGCCGCAGCCGTGGTCGGCGCGCCGATGACCATGGCCATGCTGGTACTGGAAGGCACCCACGACTTCCTGCTGACCAGCGTGGTGATGAGTGCGGTGCTGGTCTCCAGCACTCTGGTACGGCAGTGGTTTGGTTATTCGTTCTCGACCTGGCGCATGCACCTGCGCGGGGAGACCATCAAGAGTGCCCGCGACGTGGGCTGGGTACAGAACCTCAACGCCGGCCGACTGATGCGCAAGGGCGTGGCCACCGCCCCGTCCGACCTTGACGCCGCCACGTTCCGCCAGCGCTTCCCGCTGGGCTCGGGCAGCCGGGTGATCCTGATCGACAGCGAGGGCCACTACGCCGGCATCGTGCAGATTCCGCGCGTCTACGGCGACGGCGTGAAACCGGAGACGGCGATTGGCGAGCTGGCCGAGAACCGTGACGTGTCGCTGTCGCCGTCCGCGGACGTGGTCAGCGTGATGCAGCGCTTCGACCAGACCCAGGCCGATGAACTGGCCGTGGTCGGCGCCGACGGCCAGGTGCTGGGCGTAGTGTCCGAAGCCTTCGTACGCAAGCGCTACGCTGAGGAGCTGGACAAGCGCCAGCGCGAACTGATGGGCGAGCGCGTCGACGACACCGACTGACCCGACAAAAAGGGGACGGAGGGGATTAAGTCGCTTCTGGCACTTTCGAAATCCACGCATGGCGTGGATCTACTGTCACCTCGACCGGGTAGACTCCGGCCATGCGCTTCATTGAGACTTTCCAGGCAGGTCCCTTCGCCGACACCGTGGTCAGCCTGCTGGCCGCCTTCGTGCTGGGTACGTTGATCGGTGCCGAGCGCCAGTACCGGCAACGCACCGCCGGCCTGCGCACCAACGTGCTTGTGGCAGTCGGCGCCGCCGCCTTCGTCGACCTGGGCATGCGCATCGCCGGCAGTGCCGAGGCAGTACGGGTGATCTCCTACGTGGTCTCCGGTGTCGGCTTCCTCGGCGCCGGCGTGATCATGAAGGAAGGCATGAACGTGCGTGGCCTGAACACCGCCGCCACCCTGTGGTGCTCTGCAGCGGTCGGCAGCTGCACCGGCGCGGACATGCTGGCCGAGGGCGTGCTGCTGACCGTGTTGATCATCGCCGGCAACACCCTGCTGCGGCCGTTGGTGAATGCCATCAACCGCATTCCGATCAACGAGGCAGCGACCGAAGCCACCTACGAGGTGCGCCTGAGCGTGGATGCCGACGCCGTGCCGCGGGTGCGCGAGCGCCTGGTCGATGCGCTGGAAGCGGCGCAGTATCCGGTGGGCGATGTGCAGGTGGTCGAGCATGCCGACGCGCCTACCGATGTGATCGCGGTGCTGGTCAGTACGGCCGTGAGTGCCGATGAACTGGACGTGGTGCTGGCACGGATGGAGCAGGTGCCGGGCGTGCTGCATGCCACGTGGGAAGTCAGTACCCGCGATTGATTCAACCGCCCATCCGCTGCTGCGCGCGCAACAGTTTCCGGAACGAACCGCACTTGCGGGCATCCTCCGCCTGCGGGCAGGCCGCTGCGCGCTGCAGGTGCCGGCGCACCCGCTGCAACCGGGTGATCTGCCGCTGCAGCACCTCGGCTTGTGCCAGCAGTGCCTCGCGGTCGAGTGAGATGCACCCCTGCTGCGACGGCAGCGATGCACCGATCTGCTGCAGCGACAGCCCGGCCGCCTGGCCCAGGCCGATCAGCGCCAGCCGTTCCAGCACCTGCGCGTCGTACTGCCGGCGCAGGCCGCGGCGCCCCAGCGCCTGCAGCAACCCCAGCTGTTCGTAGTAGCGCAGGGTCGAGGCCGGCACGCCACTGCGCTTGACCACCTCGCCGATATCCAGTTCGCGCACGGGCTTGACCTCAAGTGACCTTCAAGCACCAAGCTATGGGCAACTACCCGGCGAGGCAAGGCCATGGCAAGCACATCTCCCATTGATCAGAACGCCCTGTGGAACGGCCCTGGCGGCCAGGCGTGGGTTGCGCAACAGGCTGTTCTTGACGGCCTGTTCCAGCCGATGGCTGACATGCTGGTCACCGAACTTCCTGAGACCGTTACCGAACTGCTCGACATCGGCTGCGGCACCGGCGCCAGCCTGCTGGCCGCGGCCGCAGCGCGTCCCGCGGCACATTGCACCGGCCTGGACATCTCCGCGCCGATGCTGGCGCTGGCCCATCAGCGCGCCAAGGCGGCAGGACTGGATGCGGACTTCATCGTGGCAGACGCGCAGCGCCATCCGCTGCCGCCCGCGCACTTCGACTGGATCCAGTCGCGGCTGGGCGTCATGTTCTTCGAGGACAGCCAGGCCGCGTTCGCCAACCTGCATCGTGCCACGACACCGGGCGCTGGGCTGCGCTTCATCGCGTGGCGCAGTGCCGGGGAGAATCCGTTCATGACCACCGCCGAGCGCGCCATTGGCGATGAACTGGATCTTCCGCCCCGCGTACCCGGCGCACCGGGACAGTTCGCTTTTGCCGATGGCGAGCGTGTGCAGCGCCTGTTGCAGGCCGCCGGCTGGAATGACGTGGAAGTGGTTGCGGTGGACCTGCCCTGTTCGCTCGCCCGCGAAGACCTGCCGACCTATGTTGGTCACCTGGGACCGTTGGGACTGGCCCTGCGATCGATGCCGGAAGCCCGCGCCGCAGTGCTTCGCGAAAAAGCACTGGCCGCATTCGCGCCGTTCATCGAAGGTGACCGCGTTCGCGTGGATGCCGCCTGTTGGTTGATCCGCGCCCACGCTTGAAAAAAGGGGACGGAGGGGATTAAGTCGCATATGCCCCGGTTGTGCCGGAAACGACTTAATCCCCTCCGTCCCTTTTTTGCTAGAGGGCCTCGCCGGCGTCGGCCAGGCGCGATTCGATCAGGGCGTACCACTGCTGCAGCACGTCGATCAGCATGTCCAGCTCGGCATCGGTGCGCTGTGCGCGGCCACTGCGCAGGCAGGCCTGGGCTTCCTGCAGCTGGGCCAGGAACCCGGCCACGGTATCGGCCTGCAGGATCAGGCCCGGCAGGCGCCGCCCGGGGATGCGCACCACGGCATGGTTGCCGAGCTGACCATACACGCTGAGCGTAGCTTCCGTCTTCATGGAGAGGGGCAGGAATTGGGCATTCATCGCGTGCACCGTTTGGAAACCTGAGCCGCAGGCAGGCGTGGACGACGGGGGAGACGTTGCCACGCCTGCCGGCGGTCAGGGGGGACTCGGGATGCCGGGGCATCGCCCCGGCGCAGGAAGGTCAACGTGGCTGTGCCATCCCGGCGATCTGCACGCGCCGGTTCGGCGCCAGGCAGGCAATCAGCTCGCGCCGGTTGCGCTGCTCGCACTGCACGATCGGCTCGGCCGCACCGCGTCCTTCGGCACTGATGCTGGCTGCAGGCACGCCCCCCTGCACCAGCGCGTTGCGCACGGCATCGGCGCGGCGCTGCGACAGTGCCTGGTTGTAGCTGGCGCTGCCAATGCGGTCGGTGTAGCCGGTTACCTTGATCGACTGCACCTGCGCGGCCTCGCGTACCTGCGCCAGGATGCCCTGCACCGCCTGCTGGCCTTCGGCGCTGAGTACCGCGCTGTCGAATCCGAACAGCGCGTCGGCCGACAGCCGCAGGGGCTGCTCCGGCAGCGGTGCCGGTGCCAGCGGCGCTGGTGGCCGCGGCGGTTCGAGCACGGCCGCGCACGACTCCGGCTTCCAATAACCGCCCTGCGCGATGCCCTTGCTGTCGAAGCGCACCTGGAACTGGCAGGTGAAGTACTCCGCGCCCTGCGTGGTGCGGAAGTTGAACAGGTAGTTCCACTCGCGCACGCCCCACATGCCTTCATTGAAGTGCGGCGTGCCCAGCAGCGTGTACAGCTGCCGCTTGCTCATGCCCGGCGCGAAGCGGCGCAGGTCGGCGACGTCGGGATAGATGCCTTCCTTCAGCGAGGCCTTGGAGGCCTCCGGGAAGTGCACGGCGGTGGCTTCGGCAGGACCGTCGGCGGCCGGCGCATGGCTGCGGCAGGCGGCCAGCAGGCCCATCCCCAGGATCAGGCCCAGCGTGGCGGCACATTGGCCGGCGCGGGCGATGCGATGCTGTTTCATGTCGTTCCCCCTGTAGACGTTTCCGCGATGCCGGGCCGCGGGTGCGGCCCGGCGGCGGGGATTACCACTGGATGCCGGCACCGACGGCCACACCGGCCTCGCCACGGCTGTTGGTCGAACCGCTGAACTTGTAGATCCAGCGGCCGCCTTCGGAGACACCGGAGATACCGACCGCCACGCCCGATTCGCCGTTGTAGCTGCCAGCCGCGATCGAGGCCATGCTGCGGCCCGCCTCGCTCGGCTGCGGCAGCGCTGCGGTGGCCATCGCCGACGCGATACCGGCCGAAGCACGATTGTCGGTCTTGCGCAGGTCGCGCTCGAAGCCGCCCATGCGCTCGTCGGTGTAGGCCTTGGACCAGTCCAGGGTCTGCGCCATGCCCGACTTCAGCTGGTCGACGTTGACGGCATCGGTGCCAGCAGTACCGGCGGCGACGTTGCGCACCGTGGTCGGGCCGCTGCTGGTGCTGCCCAGGGTGACACTGTTGTAGTTGGTCGCGCCGTTCACCGTGGTGTCGTAGCGGATCGTGCCCTGCTGCGAAGCCTGCAGCTGGCGCACGTTGACCGCATCGGTGGCCTGCGAGCCGTCTGCCACGTTGACCACCTGGCGTTCGGCACCGGCGGCACCGACAGAGACCGTGTTGGCCCGGTTCGCGACCGAACCCGCACCCAATGCCACCGAGTTGTCGGCCTGCGCCTGCGAACCATTGCCCAGCGCGGTCGAGTTGGCACCGGCGGCGGTGGAGCCTGCGCCGCCGGCGGCCGAGTTGGCGCCGCTGGCGGACGGATCGGCCAGGTTGTTGGTGTTGTTGGCGCGGAAGCTGCCCGCCACGTTGGTGATGTTCTGGATCTTCTGGTCGGTGTACTTCTTCGACTCGTCGATGGCGTAGTTCACGCCGTTCTTCAGTTGGCCGACATTGGTCGCGTCATAGGTGTCCGAGCCATCGGCTACGTGGGTGATCTTGCGTTCGCTGCCACTGCTGCCGACCGAGACCTCACCGGCCGAATTGCTGGCACCGGTCTGCCCGTAGGCGCCGGTGTAGCCGCTCTGTGCACCGACGCTGGCGACCGAACCGGCACCCAGCGCCACGCTGTTGCCGGCACTGCTGCTGGCACCGTTGCCGACCGCCACGCTGTTCGCACCGGCTGCGCTGGCCTGCGGGCCGACCGCCACCGCTTCCGCACCAGCCGCGGTGGCTGCGGCCGCCGTTGAGTTGACCGCCAGGTACGCACTGCCACCACCGCCATTGGTGATGCGCTGGTTTAGGACCTTCAGCGAGCCGTCGACAGCGGTGAAGGCGGCGGTGACGTTGTTGTAGTCGCCGCTGGTGAAGGTGCCATCGGTGGCGATGCTGGAGATGCTGAACGTCGGCGCGGTCCACACGTTGGTGGTGCCGTTGTAGGCGGTGGTGCCGCCGAAGTAGGTGGCGATGGTGCTGTTCGTGCTGAACAGCTGGTCGCCGGTGATGGCATCACTGCTGCCAGCCAGGATGCTGCCGGCGGCGACGTTGGTGATCTTCACCGCGCCGGTGCCGGTACCCGTCAGGGTCACGCTGTTGAGCACGTTGCCACTGCCATCGACGTCGTACTTCACGGCCAGCTTGTCGATCTCGCCGGTCTGGTCGGCAACGTTGGCCAGCGAGTTGCTGACTGCATCGAACGCGGTGCCAACATCGTTGTAGCTGCCCTTGGTCACGGTGCCGTTGGCGGCGACGTTGTTGATCGAGTAGGTCGGTGCGGTCAGTACGCCGTTGGCATCGACCGCGGCACCACCGCCCAGATGGGTGGCTACCGCCTGGTTGGCGGCAAACAGCTGGGCACCATTGATGGCCTCACTGCTGGTGGCACTGACCTGGCCCGGGCCAAGGTTGCGCAGCGTGGTTGCCGTGCCGGTCTGGCCCAGCGTGGCGCTGGCGTAGTTGACACTGCCGTCGGCGTTGAGGTCATAGCGCAGCGCGCCCTGTTCCGATGCCTGCAGCTGGCCAACATTGACCGCGTCGGTCGCAGCAGTACCGGCTGCCATGTTGGTGACCTGGCGCTCGGCACCGGCCGCACCGATGGACACGCTGTTGGCACGGTCAGCCAGGCTGCCGGCACCCACCGCGATACTGTTGGCGGCAGTGGCGCGGGCGTTGGTACCGACCGCGATCGAGTCGGCGCCGGTGGCCAGCGCCTCGGTACCGGTCGAGTTCACCCGCAGGTACTTGGTGCCACCGTTGCGGATGTCGGTGATCTGCGTATTGAGGTTGACCAGCGAGCCATCGACTGCGGCGAAGGCATCGGTGGCATTCTCATACAGGCCCTTGGCGATGGCACCACCAGTGGAGATCGTGCTGATCTCGAACAACGGTGCAGTAAAGATGCCGCTGGCCGGATCGAAAGCCGCACGACCACCGAAGAAACTGGCGATGGCACTGTTGGTAGCCGCCAGCTGGCCGCCGTTGACCGCCTCCAGGCTACCGGCGGTGACCGCGCCGGCGGCAAGATTGCCGATGGTGGTGGTGCCGGTGCCTGCGCCGAGCGTGACCCGGCGATAGTTCGGGTTGCCCGAGCCGTCCAGGTCATAGGTGACCGCTGCGGAGGCCACATCGTCGATCAGACTGATGGCGCCCTTCAGCTGGGCCACGTTGACAGCATCGGTATTGGCGCTGCCCGCGGCAAGGTTGGTGATCTGGCGCTCGCCGCCACCGGCCGTGCCCACCGACACTTCGCCGGCCGAGACCTGGGGTGCGGTGAGGCCGTACGCGCTGTAGCTGGCCTGAGCGCCGCGCAGTGCAGCGGAGCGGTAACCCAGCGCGACCGAGTTGGCCTGGTTCGAAGTGGCTTCGGCACCCAGCAGGGTCTGTCCGTTGGCGGTGCCCACGGCACTGTCACCGACGACGACCGAGTGGCCCATGCGGGCGGCATAGTCGGCCGTCGGCACGCCGGTCGGATTGCTGGGATCGTTGACGCCATCGCCGGGGAAGGCGACATTGGCATCGACCTTCGGCAGTTCATGGCGTGCATTGGCACCGATCACCACTTCCTTGGACCCGTTGGCGAAGGCGCCATCGCCCATCAACACCTGGTAGTCCTGTGCCGCGTTGACCGCCCAGCAGGAAATATCGGCCAGCGCGATGTCCAGGCACTTGGCCGCCCACGCCGGCGAGTCGGTTGGCAGAAGGAGGCCCAGCAGGCCACCGGGATTGCCGTTGTTGATGTTGTAGATGTAACTGTCGGAAGTCACGCCACCGATCAGGGTCAGGTGCGAGCTGCCGCCCGTGGCTGCGCCGCCCAGGCCATTGAGCGTGCTGCCGACCGGCGACAGGTTGACTACCGGCAGGCCCAGCACATTGACCGTCGAATAGGTCTGCATGACGTTGGCGTTGCTGAGCTTGAGATTGCCGTTGCTCAGGTAGCCGTTGCCGCCGAACAGGCTGGTGGTGGTCGGCCCGATCAGCTGGCCGACATTGCCGACCAGGCCACCGGTGCCGATGATCAGGCCAGCATTCGGATCGGCCGGCGCGGGCGCCTTCGGGCTGGTTGGCGGAATCGCCGAGGGTTGGGTCAGGCCGAGGCTGCCCAGCGTGCCTCCCACCAGGCCACCCACGGCGCTGCCCAGGTTGCCGACGGTGCCATTGAGATTGCCGTTGAGCAGGTTGCCCACCGCGCTTCCGACACTGCCCAGCGTGCTGCCCAGCACGCCGCCCAGGTCGCCGGTGGGGCTGCCGGTGGTGCCGTTGAGAATGCCGCCCACGGCGCCGCCGACCTGGCCGACGGTGCCGTTCAGTGCGCCGCCCACTGCACTTCCAACGGTACCGACAGTGCCGTTCAGAGCACCGTCCACGGCGCCGCCAACCTGGCCGACTGTGCCGTTCAGAGCACCACCAACTGCGCCACCGACTGCGCCAACCGTGTTGTTGAGCGTGCCGCCCACGGCGCTGCCGACCTGGCCGGCGGTGCCGTTCAGTGCGCCGCCCACTGCACTTCCAACGGTACCGACAGTGCCGTTCAGAGCACCGTCCACTGCGCCGCCGACTGCGCCTACCGTGTTGTTGAGCGTGCCTCCCACTGCGCCGCCAACCGTGCCGACTGTACCGTTCAGCGCGCCACCCACCGCGCTACCAACTGCACCCGCGGCACTGTGAAGCGTCCCACCGACAGCACCCACCGCACCACCCACCAGGTTGCCGACGCCCAGTGCGCTGTGCTGCGCCGCGACGGTCGCCTGTCCGGCCAGCTTCAGGTTGCGATCGGCCACTACCTCCTGGCCGTCCGGCGCCTGCACGCGCACCTTGCCGGCGACGCCGGCATCGAACGCGGCGCTGATGGCACGATCATGGGTTTCACCCGGCAGCTCCTCCTTGGCCGGCAGCGTGACTGCCGCCGTCGCCCGGGCCTGGCCCTGCCCTTCGATGTGATGGCCAGCGACCGCCAGATGCGTGTCGGCCTTGCCGTCGACGGTGGCTTTCAGCCCAGGCAGTGATCCGGCGGCTGCACCGCTGAGGCCGGCGGCCGCCCGGGCACCCGTATCGATCGAAGCGACCTGGCGGCCAGCGATGCCGACCTTGGCCCTGGCGCGCGCATCGGCAGCGACGCCCAGCGGCGCCTGGGCGCCGGGCGCGACGTGCGCAGCCAGCGATGCATCCACCTGTGCCGCCCTGGCCGCAGCGTTGCCCACCCCAACATTGGCGCGGACATCAGCCGCCAGCGCCGGCACGGCCACTTGCTTCGGCACGGTGTTAGCTGCCAGCTTCACCTGCACGGTGGCCGGCAACACGTCAGGTACCAGCGGCAGCGACGTGGTATTCAACTGCAGGCCCAGACGAGCATCCGCACTGATTGCGGGGCTGTTCTGCGCCTGCCGCGCGGCGGCAGCCAGGGCCACCTCCGCGTCAACCTTGACCGGCATCGGCTGCGCATACTTTGCCGCGAGTGCTTGCAGGTCACGCAGCGATTGATTGGTTTCCGAGGCCCCAGCGTGACCGCTGGCCAGCGCACACAGCAGTGCCAGCGTCAGGCCCGTGGGCATCAGCAGGAAGGCGCGCGGATCGCGTGCGGCGCTGCCGCCGCTGTCGCCGGTGGCCAGTTCCGAGGCCACAACCAGAGCATTGAGCTGGCGGTTCCATACACGCCGGTAGATGCGGTTCATGAGCATTTCCCCCGTAGGCGAACAACTGGAATGTCTGTGGACTTGCCGCTAGGCAGGTGACTGACATTTCAGCGGTTGCAACGAGGGCGGTGCACTTCAATCCGGCACGGCAATCGCGCATTCCGGCAAATCCACGGCCGGAATCGGCAGCCGGCTATGCATAAGCGGCAACACGATCGGCAAGCGGATACGCAATTCCGGCATAAACACCGCAAAAACCCTTGCCGGGCCTGGATCAGGCCGGTTGGCCGATCTGCGCGGGTGCGCGCATCAGGGTGTCGCGCGGCAGTTCGCCGAATACCTTGCGGTAGTTGTCAGCGAAGCGCGACAGGTCCCACAGCCCGCAGCTCAGGGCGATCGCCTTCACCGAGCGACGGCTGGAGTCTGCCATCGACAGGCTGCGGCAGGCCGCGCACAGGCGCAGCATGGAGAGGTAGCGGTTCGGCGAGGTTCCAAACAGGTCCTCGAACGCATAGCGCAGGCCGCGCTCGCTGACGCCGGCGGCATCGCAGATCTCGTTCATGTAGATGTTGCGACGCAGGTTGAGCCGCATGAAGTTCTCTGCACGCTGCGCGATCAGATAATGCGTGCGCCGCGCACGGGTGCAGCCCGGGCGATCCGCCGCACCGGCGCCCAGCAGGGCCTGCACATGCTCATGCAGCAGGTTCTCGGTTTCATCCGGCTGCAGCCCTGCCCCCTGTCCCAGCTGCAGGTGCAGCTGCTGGTAATGGCGCGCCAGCGGCGTGGCGTCGCTGGCCAGGTTGAACAGCGAAAGTGCCTGGCCAGCAGGTGGCGTGCTGCGCAGGCTCAGTTCGGTCAGCTTGCGCTGGACGCGGGCCACCGGCACCAGCATCAGGGTCATGTGCGTGCCCGGGCTCAGGGTGAACTCACTGATGCCCTCCGGCATGATCGTCAGCGCCATGCCCGGCGTGAGCGGCACGCCGTGGCACCAGCTCATCGTTTCATCGGTGGCGTGCAGGTACCCCAGCATCGCCCAGTCCGGCGGCAGCATGAAACGGCCACGGCAATGAAAGCCGCAGGTGATGCTGCAGAACAGGGCTTCCTCGTGCACGCGCGAAGCGAACGCCGCCCGTGGCCCGTTGCCATCCAGCAGCAGCAGTTCGACATCACAGACGCGAAGCACGCCGCTCAGCGTGGCCAGGTCTATGGACCGAAGGCCGCTGTCGTCGCTGTCCTCTACCCCACCATCGACCATGACAGTGTTGTCCCCCCGTTGATCCGCCATCCGCTGCGGCCCCCACTGCCTGACAGGGCGCGCAACGATCCAGAATCCATTTCTGTTGCCACGCCGGCGGCGCCGGCGTCGATGCGATCGTACAAATCAATGCAAGAGCTTGAATGCGAGTATGCCCAATAATCGGCAAAGGTAAACCCGCGGCCCGGCATGATGAAAATGGATACACAAGTGAAGAAAATGTCGGAGCGGCTGGCACGGTTTTCGCATCGACCACAAAGCAAATCACATTATCTGCACGACAATGAATCGTTTTGCGTGCGAACGGATTTTCGTCACAGAAACCATCTGAAATTTTCAGGCTTCCGGGGTTTCTGCCGAATTTGCATATAGGTTCCGGTTGCAGCCAACCGCCATTCAGGCAAAGTCGACATTACGGTGATCCGGCCATCTGATCTGGCCGCACCCAGGGGGACAGCATGACCACGCACGCATCACTGGATGCCTCGACCACCGGCCCCGGGCCGTCCGGTCGCGACCGTGCGGCCGATGTCCCGCCTGGAAACGATCACCCTGCTTGAGCACAGCGGGCCAGTCCCGCCGTGCCTCCTCCGCCAGGACGCGCGGAGGCCCACGGACGATCCCGGCGGAGCCGGGCCACCGCCCAACGCAGGTGTACTGCATCCGCAGACAGGTAGAGGGAGACATTGGTCATGAACGCATCGATCCGCAAATTCCTGAAGGAAGAAGACGGCGTCACCGCGCTCGAGTACGGGCTGCTGGCTGCCGTCATCGCTGGCGTCCTGATTGCGGTCGGCAACGACCAGATCAAGGGGTTCTTCGAAACGCTGTTCAAGAACCTCTCCGCACTGGCCACCAAGGCGTCGGGCTCGACGACCTGAGCGGCGACCGCGCGCGGCCGGCAGGGCCGCGACGGCGGGGCGCATGGAACCAGGCGAAGACCGTCCAGTGACGGACGATGGAGTGTGCGATGACAGTGCTGGGATTGTTGGCCATCGGCGTCTGCCTGCGGATCGCGATCAGTGATCTGTATGCCCGTCGGGTTCCCAACACCTGGCTGGTCGCCGCATGCGTGATCGCCACTGCGGTGATCGTGGTCGGCCAGTTCAGTGCGCCGCGCCAGCCGTGGCTGCCCCACCTGGCCGGCGCGGCGATCGGCCTGTTGGCGCTGCTGCCGCTCCATGCCCTGCGCTGGATGGGCGCCGGGGACGTGAAGTTCTTCGCCGTGGTGGGCCTGATGCTGGGCTGGCAGGCGCTGCTGCCGGTCTGGCTGGTAGCGAGCCTCGCGGCTGGGTTGCATGCCGTGCTGGTGCTGGCCGGTCGCCGCCTGGGCGTGCTGCTGCCCGGTCACCTGCAGATGCAGGTCAATCGCACCAGCACGCAGTGGCAAGCGCATCCGGTGCTGCGTGACATGCAGGCCGCCCGCCAGGGACGGCGTGGCATTCCCTATGCAGCCTACCTGGCACTGGCCGCCATCGGCTGGGTGCTGGCCAGCATCTACGGAGGTGCACCATGAACATCCGCAGCCCACGCCTGCAACGCGGTGTCGCCAGCATCGAGTTCGCCCTGATGCTGATGCTCGGCCTGTTGCCGCTGCTGCTGTTCACCTTCTCCGGGGTGATGATCATGGCGGCGCAACAGACCCTGGCCACCGCCTCGGCCGAAGGCGCGCGCGCCTCGCTGCGCTACGGCACCGCCAGCGAACGACGCACAGCCGCCTGCGTCGCCGCACGCACCTCGATGCAATGGTTGCTGCAGTTTTCCAGGCAGAACGTGGACTGCAGCGCGGGGGGCAGCAACGCCATCGTGGTGTCGGCACAGGCGCCCTGCGCCGGTCTGGCCACGGCCCAGTGCATGACCGTGACGGTCAGCTACGACTACGCCAACCATCCCTTCCTGCCCGGCACCGCCACGCTCTACAAGTGGGTGATGCAGGCCCCCATCCGCAGCGTCGCGGTCGCGCAGCTCGATCTCGGCAGCGGCAATTGATGATCGGTACTTTGGAGACGGTTCCATGCTCAAGTTGACCCGCATCGCTGCCGTCGCCCTGATCGGCCTGGCCGTGCTGCTGGCGCTGATCGCCTTCATGATCGGGCGCAAACCCGCCGCACCTGCAACGGTCGCACCAGTCGCTCACAACGAGACGCAGGCGATCACCGTGGTCGAAGCCGTGGCACGCCTGCCTGCGGGCGAGCCGATCAGCGCCAACGGCCTGCGCCTGGCCCAGCGCACCTCACCCGTCCCCGGCGCCGCTACCAGCATTGCCGCCGTGACCGGCAAGGTGCCGGTGCAGGACATTGCCGAAGGCAGTGTGATCAACGGCAGCGCGTTGGCTCAGGGCTTCTCGCTGCAGCTGCGGCCGGGCGAGCGTGCACTGGCCGTGCCCGTGGACGAACTGGTCGGTGCCGGCAACCGCATCCTTCCCGGTGATTTCGTCGACGTCTTCCTCAACCTCCGCAACGCCCAGCCCAACATCAACAGCCCTGGCGAAGCCGCGCAGACGCGCCTGCTGCTGTCGCGCCTGCGCGTCCTGAGCTACGGCCAGCAGGACATCGTGCCGGTGGCCACAGAGACTACTTCCAACAGCGAGGCCGACTCCCGCAACGACCCGCGCGCTGCCGACATCACCGGAAGTGGCAGCACGCACAGCAACAGCAATGAAGCGCCGCAACCCGCACGCAGCGCGGTGCTTGCGGTACCGGTGGCCGACGCCAACCGGCTGCTGCTGGGTGCGCAGCAGGGCAAGCTTTTCCTGGCCCTGCGCAATCCCGCCGATACCGGCCTGCCCGACCTGGCGTTGTTCCCGCAATCGCGCGGAGTGATCGACCCACTGCGTGGGCTCGACGCCGAACAGCAGCTCGCCCTGCAGCGGCCGGAGAACCACGCTTTTGCCGGTATCGACAGCGACGCGCTGGCCGGACGTGGCAGTGCACCGCAACGCGGCACCCCGGATTCACCGTCGCGCGCGCCGGCGCCACGTCGCAGTGCACCGCGCGCGTCGGGGATCGAGATCATCCGCGGCGACAGTTCCGCATCCCGTGCCTCCCTTTGACCTGCATCGAGTGCATCCATGACCGAACGTCGCCGCCGTCCACGCCTCTCCCTCCGCCAGCGCTGGCTGGCCCTGCTGCTGGTGCTGCTGGCGCCGGCAACGAGCGTGGCCGCCGATGACCTGGTGCTGCAGGCGCGCGAGCAGCGTCCCTGGAACCTGCCGGCCGACCTGGAGCGGGTGGCCATTGCCGACCCGGGTGTGGCCGACATCGTGATGCTGCGCGGGCAGCGCCAGGCGCTGCTGGTCGGCAAGATGCCCGGTACCACCACCCTGCTGCTGTGGCACCGCAGACAGGCCGAGCCACAGCGGTTGACGGTACGGGTGCAGAGCGCCGTACAGGGCGCTGCCAGCACCGGCGGTACCGGGCTGGTGTTCACCCAGCAGGACCAGCAGGGCCTCCTGCAGGGAAGCACCGACAGCATGCTCACGCACATGCAGGAACAGCGCACTGCGGCGATGGCGCTGGGCAAGGACGGCATGCTTGCCGATGCGTCCACCATCAACAGTGGGGGCGTGGTCCAGGTCGAGGTCAAGGTGGTCGAGTTCAACAAGACCGCGATGAAGCAGATCGGCATCAACTTCCAGAACCGCAACGGGGGCTTCGCCTATGGCTTCGCGCGGCCCGGCACTGGCCTGCCCGGCAATACCGGCCTGCTGCCCGGCATGAAGGAAGGCAACAGCAGCAACGAGGCCGTGTCGCCGATTTCCTCGGCGTTCCGGCTGGTGTTCGGCTCGACCAAGGGACTGTGGAACGCCGATGTCGAACTGCTGCAGAGCAATGGCATGGCCCGCGTGCTGGCCGAGCCGACGCTGGTGGCACTGTCCGGCCAGAGCGCCAGCTTCCTGGCCGGTGGCGAGCTGCCGATCCTGGAGCCGCAGGGGCTTGGCACCACCACCATCACCTACAAGCCCTTCGGCATCGGCCTGACCGTGACCCCAACGGTACTGGCGCCGAACCGGATCGCGCTGAAGGTGGCGCCGGAGGCGAGCGACCTGGACTACAGCAACGCGATCGTGCTCAACAACGTGCAGATTCCCTCGATCACCACCCGTCGCGCCGATACCACGGTCGAGCTGGGCGATGGCGAGAGCTTCGTCATCGGTGGCCTGGTCAGCTCCAACATCGTCTCCAACGTCAACAAGATTCCACTGCTGGGCGACCTGCCGATCATTGGTTCGTTCTTCCGCAACTTCGACTACAAGCGCCAGGACAAGGAGCTGGTGATCATCGTCACCCCGCGTCTGGTGCAGCCGCTGGCACGCAATACCGAACTGCCGCTGCCTGGCGAGCGCGAAGCCAAGCCGCATCTTCCCGAATGGGGATCGTGGTTGCTGGGGCCGGTCAGCCAAGACCCGGTGCCCGGCTTCTCGCGCTGACTTCCATGATGCCTGTAGAACCACGCCCATGCCCTACGCCACCGCCCAGCCGCTGCATCCGCAAGGACCGCCGATGAACCTGGTCCTGTACGGCATCGACCGCGAACTGCTGCCCCGGCTGGCCGCCAAGCTGCCGCCGACCACCACCCTGCACTGGCAGGACAGCAGTGCGCCAACGTCGGCGCAGGACCTGCAACGCGGCCCGCAGAGCCTGGTGCTGCTTGACTTCCGGCCCGAGCACGCGGCTGCCTCGAGCGTACTGGCACAGCAGCTGCAGCAGACCCAACCGGACCTGGCGCTGGTCGCGGTCGGCGCCACCAGCGCCGGCCAGGTCGAAGGCGTGGTGATCGCGCTGCGCGCCGGCCTGCGCGATGTGCTGGACCTGGACAGTGACAACGCCGGCATCGAGGCGGCACTGCGGCGCGCACTGTCACCGCGCCCGGCCGCAGTGGCGCAGCATGCGCACAAGGCGCGCCTGATCGTGCTGCTGGGCGTGCGCGCAGGCGTCGGCACCAGTACCCTGGCCGCACATCTTTCGGTGCTGGCGCAACAGACGCGGGCCCTCGCCCAGGGCGATGCAGTGCAACAGGACGGCCTCCTGATGGAACTGGCACAGCCCACCGGTGACCTTGCGCTGTACCTCAATCTCGACAGCCGCTTCCACTACGAGGATGCGCTGCGCAACGCCAGCCGCATCGACGCCACCCTCGCACGCACCGCGATGGCGCGCCATGACTCCGGGCTGGTGCTGCTGGACCGTGCCGGCGGCAGTGATGCCGTGCCCCCGTCCGACCCTGGCGCGCTGCTGCAGCGCCTGCGCGGGGTGTTCGCCAGCGTGCTGTGTGATGCCGGCGGCTGCCCGCTGCGGCAGCTGCCGCCGCTGTTGCTGGACCAGGCAGACGAGATCTGGCTGGTCACCGATGCGTCGATCGCCACGCTGGTCTCGCTGGACCAGGCACTGAAGCATCTTGCAGGCCAGCGCGAGCGCGAAAAGCGCCTGCAACTGGTGATCAACCGCCACGACGACAGCAGCGGCATGAGCCCGGAACAGATCGCACGCCGCTTCGAACTGCCGTTGCTGGCGACATTGCCTGAACGACCGCGTGTGCGCCTTGCCGCCAGCCAGGGCCGCCTGCTGCTGCAGGATGCGCCGCGCGATCCCTACCTGCGTGCCCTCGCCCCGCTCGTGTCACGGCTGGACCCGGCTGCCTGCCCGGTCCAGCCGCATGGCCTGCGGGAAAGACTCTCCCTTGCCCTGGGTGGATCGCAATGGAAGACAAGGTAACCCCGTTCCCGCATGCCGTTGCCCGCCCGCTGCTGCACGAAAGCCCGGGCCACCTGCCGTTCGCACAGACCGAGCAGTACCAGAAGGTGCTGTCGGCCGCGCATGAGCACCTGCTCAACAGCATCGAGGACGAGCGCATCGACATCGATTCCTGGGCCCCGGATACCATCGCCCGCTGGGTGCAGGTACAGACCGTGGGCTTCATCCAGGAATGGCGCATCCCGATCAACGAAGAAGAGATGCAGGTGGTTGCCGAGGGCCTGGTCAAGGAGCTGACCGGTTTCGGCCCGCTGGACGACCTGCTCCACGACCCCTCCATCGAAGACATCCTGATCAACGGTTTCAAGGACGTGCACGTTTCGCAGGGTGGCCAGCTCCGGCGTGCCACCCAGCGCTTCACCGATGACACCCACCTGCTGCGCATCCTGCGCCGCATCCTCGCGCCGCTTGGCCGCCGGCTGGATGATTCCAATCCGATGGTCGATGCGCGCCTGCCCAACGGCGGCCGCCTCAACGCGATCATCTCGCCACTGGCGGTGGACGGGCCGATGGTGTCCATCCGCAAGTTCCGCAAGGACCCGTTCACCCCCGACGAGCTGCTTGCCAAGGGCACCTTCGACGCACCGATGCAGGCCCTGCTGAAGGCGATGGTGCTGGGCCGCTGCAACATCCTGGTCTCCGGCGGCACCAGTTCCGGCAAGACCTCGCTGCTGAATGCACTGGCCAGCTACGTGCCACCCAGCGAGCGCGTCATCACCGTGGAGGACACCGCCGAGCTTTCGCTGAACCATCCGCACGTGGTGCGCCTGGAAAGCCGCATCGGCGGCGCCGAGGGCCAGGGCGCGGTCAGCATCCGCGACCTGGTGCGCAACAGTCTGCGCATGCGCCCGGACCGCATAGTGGTCGGCGAAGTGCGAGGCGCTGAAGTGCTGGAAATGCTGCAGGCGATGAATACCGGCCATGACGGATCGATGGCCACCATCCACGCCAACACGCCACGCGACTGCCTGTACCGCATCGAGATGCTGGCAGGCTTTGCCGGCTTCCAGGGCAGCGAGGACAGCCTGCGCCGGCAGATTGCCAGCGCCATCGACTTCATCGTGCAGATCTCGCGGCTGGGCAGCGGGCGCCGGGTGCTGGTCTCGATCACCGAGATCACCGGGGTCAGCGACAACCTGATCACCACCCAGGAAATGTTCCGCCACGAGGTGCAGATCGACGCCACCGGCCGCGAGACCGACCGCTGGATCGGCCTGGGCTTCCATCCGCACTCGCACAAGCTGGAGCCGTTCCGCCAGCAACTGCGCGAATCGCTCTACGGGGACTTCTGAGCATGGGCACCGGCCTGCTGCTGGGCGTGTTGAGCATCATCTCGGTGCTGCTGGCGCTGGCCGTCTGGCTATGGGGCACCGCCGCCAGCCGTGAGCAGCGCCAGGCCTCGCTGCAGCATGCCGAGCAACAGCTGGCGCGCGGCAGCGCGGCCGGCGCGGTACCGGCCGGGCCTGCCGTTGCGGCGGCCAACGATTCGACCCGCCCGGCCAGCACCGGAACCCGTGTACTGCCGTGGGACGGTGTCCTGCAGCGCGCCGGCCTTCCGCCGGGCTGGAAGCTGCCACTGATGCTGCTGGTGCCGGGACTGATGCTTGCGGCCGTGGCGGCGATGCGGCTGGGCACGGCCTGGATGTTTCCGCTGACCCTGCTGCTGTACCTGCTGGGCTGCTGGCTGTGGGTGATGCGCCGGATCACGAAGCTGCGCGCGCAGCTGCTGCACCAGATGCCGGACTTTCTCGACAACCTGGTCCGCCTCACCGCGCTGGGCAACAGCCTGCAGGCCGCGTTCCAGGTGTCTTCGATGCAGACCAGCGCGCCACTGCGCGGCCTGCTCGACACCACGGTGCGCTATGCGCGCAGCGGCATGGACCTGGATCGTGCATTGAGCCTGGCCGCGCAGCCGTACCGGATGGACGTACTGAAGGTGCTGGCAGTGGTGATCGGCGTGAGCGTGCGCATCGGTGGCCGCGCCGACCAGATCCTGCAACGCATGGGCGATTTCATGCGCGACCTGGAACAGGCCCAGCAGGAACTGGCGGCCACCACCTCGGAAACACGGATGTCGGCCTGGGTGCTGGGGCTGCTGCCACCCGCCAGTGCGGTGCTGATGGCGATCTCCAGCCCGGCGTTCTTCCAGCCGGTGCTGCACGACCCGCTCGGTCACAGGATCCTGTTGATCGCGCTGGGCCTGGAACTGCTAGGGGCGTTCCTGCTGTACCGCCTGGCCAAATCGCTATGACCGCCCACAGCCGCCCCGGAGGTGCCCGATGAGCGCCAGCGCCTGGTTCGCCCTTTCGCTGCTGGTGCTGGCGGCCGGCGTCGCCCTGCTCGGTATTGCCGGCTGGGTGCGCAGCCATCGCGAGCACCGCACCTCAGCCACACTGAAAACCGCCCTGCAGCCGCGTGAGGAAGGCCGCGACACCGAGGCCACGCGCCGCGACTCGCTGGGCTGGATCGAGCGTTTCGGGCGCTCGCTCAGTGGCGGCCGCCTGGAGGCTGCGCTGCTTGCCAACGAAGACAAGCTGCTGTTGGACCTGGCTGGCTGGAACACGCGCCGTGGCACCGCGATCTATCTCGGCCTGCGCCTGCTGCTTGCCCTGTTGGTGCTGGCGCTGGCGCTGGCGTTCAGCAGCGCGCACGGGCTTGCCAAGGTGATGGTGGTGATCGGTGCGCTGGCGGCCGGGCTGCTGCTGCCGAAGTTCGTGCTGTCGTCGTGGGTCAAGCGCCGCCGCCGTGCGGTCGAGAACGAGCTGCCCCTGCTGATCGACCTGCTGCGCCTGCTGCAGGGCGTGGGCTTCAGCATGGACCAGAGCCTGCAGACGCTGGGCGACAAGCTGCGCGATGCATTGCCGGTACTCGGCGGCGAACTGCAGGAAGCCAATGTGGCCTATACCCATGGCCGCACGCGCGCGCAGTCATTGCGGCGGCTGAGCGAGGTCTACGCCGATGATGACCTGGCCAGCCTGATGCAGTTGATCCTGCAGGTGCATGCGCACGGCGGCGCAGTGCAGGAGCCGTTGCGCCAGTTCAGCCTCCGCCTGCGCGAACAGCGCCGCAACGCGTTGAAGGAAAAGGTCGGCAAGCTCTCGGTGAAGATGACCGTGGTGATGATGCTGACCCTGTTGCCGGCACTGATGCTGGTGCTTGCCGGCCCGGCGCTGGTCGCGCTGGCCACCACCCTGTCCAAGATGGGATCTCCCTGATGCCTGCCCTGCGCACCTCCTGCCTGCTGCTTGCCGTCGCCCTCGCCGCCCTGGCCAGTGGCTGCGCCTCGACCACACCGAAATATGTGCGGGCGCCCAGCCTTGCGCCGCCGGAACCCGATCCGCAGGACAGCCGCAACGCCTATCTGGAGCTGATCGAACGCATGCAGCAGCAGGGCGCCTGGTATGCCTCGCTGGCCCACGTGGAGGCCTTCCGCCAGCGCTATGGTGATCGCCCTGCCCTGCGCCTGCTGCAGGCCGACGCACTGCGCGAGACCGGCCAGGCCGACGCGGCGATCGCGCTGTATCGCGAGCTGTCCAGCGGGCCGCAGGCCGCGGCGGCCGCCCACGGCCTGGGCCTGATCGCTGCACGCCGCGACGACGACGCCGGAAGCGAACAGGCGCTGGCGCGCGCCACGCAGCTGCAGCCCTTGAACACCGACTACCTGGGTGACCTGGGCTATGCACGGCTGCGTGCCGGCCAGTTCGATCAGGCCCGCGAGCCGCTGGCCAAGGCCCTGGAACTTTCACCGGGCAACGCCAAGGCAACGGCCAACCTTGCACTCTGGGCGGTACTGCGCGGCGACCAGGCGACGGCGGAGCGGCTATCGGCACAGGCCAGCCTCAACGAGGAAACGCGCCGAAGCATCCAGCAGCAGGCCCAGCAGATCCGGACGCGCCTGCAGCAACGACAGGCCGCTGCTGCCGCCAACGCAGCCACACCTGCACACACGGCGAGCGTCGAGAGTGGCGCTCGTGCATCGGGCGGCGCACGGCTGGCGAGCGAACCCCACCGCGACCCGCGCGACCAACGCGATCCGCAGCGCCTGCCACCCTCGATGCTGGAACGCTTCAGCGCCACCGACCACCCGACCGGAAGCACACCATGACCACGATGCGCCAGATCCGACGCCTGTTGCCCGTGCTGTGCTGCCTGCTTGTTGCCGGTGCCGTGCAGGCGCAGCAACAGCCATTGACCGGACAGATGCTCGGTGGCCCCTCACTGTCGGCACCGGCTACAGCGCCGATGCAGGCCGAGCCGCTTCCCAGCCTGGACATCGCCGCTCCCTCCGCATCCGCCGGGGGGGCCACGGCGCAAGCGACGAGCATCGCAAACGACATCGCACCAGCATCGCCCGCAGCACCGCGCGCGCGTCTGCCCAGCGGCGAGGCCACCCGCAACCTGTTCCGCCTGCAGGCCTCCGGGCAGCAGGCCGGCCAGCGCCTGCCGATCCTGGGTGACCAGGCCACGCTGAGCTATGCGCGTTACCTGAAGAGCTTTGAACACGAGATCCCGGACTTCTTTGAGACCGATGTCTCCCGGTCCAAGGACGCCTCCTCCTCCGGACGCTGAGGTCGGCCATGAAACGCCCACGACAGTTCAGTTTCAGCCGCGCACGCGGCGGCATGTCGGTCACGATGATGCTGGTCATGCTGGCGCTGGTGGCCATGCTGGGCCTGATAGAGATCGGCTATCTGTTCTGGGCCAAGCGTGATGCGCAGAAGGTGGCCGACCTTGCCGCACTGGCCGGCGCACAGCGGCTGGAGCTGTGCAGCCCGGACAACAGCGACAACAGCGCTGCCCGGCAGAATGCGGTGGTCCAGAACGGGTTCGCAGGCACCCTGCAGATCCGCTGCGGCAACTGGAGCGCCAGCCGTGGCACCGGCACCCGCTTCGTCACCAGCGTCGATGCCAGCAATCCCCGCAATGCGGTTCAGGTGATCGCCGAGCGCAGCGTGCTGCCCTTCTTCGGTCAGACTTCCAGCCTGCCCACCGTGAGCGTGCAGGCCGTGGCGCGCCGTGCCGAACCCACCGCGGTGTTTGCGGTCGGCTCGCAGCTGCTGCGGACCAATGGCGATTCAGTGCTGCTGTCCACCCTGCGCCTGGTTGGCCTGGACGTCACCAATGCCACGGTGCTGTCCTATGACGGCCTGGCACAGGCCAACGTGACTCCGTCCGGCCTGCTGAAAGCGCTCAACATACCGGTAAGCGCCAACCTCAGCGTGGCCGACTTCAATCGCCTGCTGTCGGTCAACAAGATTTCGCTGGCACAGCTGGTCGATGCTACCGCCACCGTGGTCGGCCGTGACTCCGCAGTGGGGGTGCAGCTGCGCGCCCTGTCCGATCTGGTTGCCACCCAGCTGGACATCAACAAGCTCAACATCGTGCTTGGCAGCCAGTCCGGCGGCGGTGGCCTGTTTGCCGAAGTTGTCTCGCCCGACGGCACGGTCGGCAGCGCACTGGAGTCACAGATCAACGTGCTCAACCTGATCAACACCGCGATCTCCATCGCCAACGATGGCAACGGCGTGGCGGTCAAGGGACTGGACCTGCTGGGCATCAGGATCCAGGCCGGCGTGGTCGAGCCGCCATCGATCGCCATCGGCGGCGTCGGCAGCCGTGCCTACAACGCGCAGGTGCGGCTGATGGCGGACGTGGACAGCAACAACCTGTTCGCGCTGGGGCCGCTGCTGAACCTGCTTGGCACGCGCCTGCACCTGCCGTTGCACGTCGACGTGGCCAACGGTATGGGCACCTTGACCGGCATCCAGTGCGGCGGCAGTCCACCCAAGGCCACGATCCAGGTGGACTCGTCGGTGCTGCGCGCCTGCGTCGGCAATGTCGACCCCGCACAGCGCTTCTCCAAGGCCAATGTCTGCGATGCCACGCTGCAGGACGAACAGCTGCTGAAGCTGCTGGGCCAACCATTGATCAACGACAGGATTACCCTGCCCGCCCTGACCAGCACGCAGACCCTGACCCTGGCCGCCGGTGAGACCGGCTCGACCCGGTTCAACCCGCTCGCGATCGGTGACGCAGTGTCGAGCCTGGTCAACGAACTGCTACGGGTGCTGTCGGGCATGCTCAATTCGCCCAAGCAGGGCATGAACGCCAACGACACCGCCAAGGCGCTGGCCGATCGCTATCTGCAGGCGGCG
This sequence comes from Stenotrophomonas sp. YJH_SMC_32, assembly GCF_059369975.1. NCBI lineage: Bacteria > Pseudomonadati > Pseudomonadota > Gammaproteobacteria > Lysobacterales > Lysobacteraceae > Stenotrophomonas > Stenotrophomonas sp. YJH_SMC_32. Next base: position 110,322 of record NZ_JCAFTE010000005.1, read on the forward strand.
TTTCCCACGGGTGGACGCTACGACATCGACAAGCTCATTCCACTGCTGCGCGACGGCGATCCCGGCAAGCAGCTGGCTCCGCTGAACAGCTGGACCGTGCCGGGTGGGCTGCCATATGCGTGCGGGCTGCTCAACCTGACCACCTGCCACAAGGACGGGCCGGTCTGGGATGCGCTGAAGGTTACGGTCACCGGCCAGGGACTGGGCGTGCTCGACGGTCTGCTCGGCTCGCTGGTCGGCGGCCTGCTGATCAACCGCTGCGACAGCCTGCTCGGCAACCTGATCGATTACAACGGCTGCGTGCGCAACAATCTGGCGTCCTACATCCAGACCGCACCGGCCGGCTTTCTCGATGGTGCCGGGGGAACGGGTGTCACCAACCCCGATGGCAGCGTCAGCTGCAGCGGACTGCTGTGCACCCTGCTGAAGCCGATCCTGGCCGCACTGCGGCCGGTGCTCAACAGTATCGGCACCCTGCTGACCAACCTGCTGGCCAGCGTGCTGGGCGTTGAACTGGGCCGGACCGACGTCAATGTGCAGTCGATCCAGTGCAGCGCCGCACAACTGGTCTACTGACCGGTGACGGGCGCCCTTGGCGGCGCCCACACCCATGCTAGACTCCCGGCGGGGAACCACCTTCATCTCAACCCACACTCATCCGTGGATGGTCTAGACATGCGAGAAACTTCAGGGGGCGCGGTCTTTGCCCGGCACGCGCGCAGCGCGGCAGTGCTGGCCGTGGTCATGATGCTGGTGGCACCGGCAGCGATGGCTGCACGTGGCGACCGCGAGGCGGCAGCCGAACCGGCGCGCAGCGCGCCTGTGGTGCGCAATACCGTGGACGAACTCAAGCAGTTGATGGACTCGCGCCAGCTGACCGAGCTGCGCACCACCTACAACGGCAACTACGGCGCCAGCCTGCTGTTCAATGCCAACACCCTGACCTACTACGTCGCCCTGTTCCAGGAGAAGAACTTCTGGCGGGTGATCAAGACCGATGCGGTGGACAACGCCGAGCGCGTCTATCGCACCTTCGCGCAGCAGTCCGAACAGCTGGCCCAGGTCTACATCGACACCACCCGCCTTGAAGCCGGCAAGCGCTACACCGAGCGCTTGGTGGCCTACAACGAAGAACGCCTGCGCACCCTGCAGCAGGAAATGGAACAGCAGCAGGCGCAGTCGGCACAGGTCAGCACCGCCCTGCAGCAGGCCCAGCAGCAGGCCGTGAGCCTCAGCACCGACGTGCAGAGCACCAACAGCCAGCTGGACGCCCTGCAGCGCCGCATCCAGATCCTGCAGGCCGAACAGGGCAACCCGGAGTTGAGCCTGCCCAAGCCGGACAGCGTGCCCGCACCGGCGGCCGCCAGCGACGGTCGCTGAGAGCTGCACTCACGGTACTCCACGCGACGGCGCCCTATGGCGCCGTTGTCGTTTTCGGCACGTCAGCGCCTCCGCGTCACTGGCAGGCGCCGTAGACCGCGTCATCCAGCTGCCGGCGCTGCACGAAGTCCAGGCGCCGACGCTTGAGCAACGCCTGCTCGCGATCACGCCGGGCACGCTCGCAGGCCGCCGCATCCGTGCTGATCGTGATCAGCGCACCGTGCGCCCGCGCCGCACGCCGTTGCCGGGGCGATGGCTTCGGTGTCGAGGCCGCTGGCGCCACAGCGCCGCGGGACAATGACTGCTCCGCGGGCACGTCCCAGCGCCATGCGGCACGCCCCTGGCAGGGTGTCTGCTGGTAGACCGGGTGCGGTCCATCCACGCACTTGTAGACATGGGTCTGTGCCGGCGCTGCCATGGGCAGCAGCAGGCACAGCATCAGCGACCATCGCATGGCGGGCATCCGTGCGTTCCTGTGGCGGGCTGCGCTCATCCTCGGCATACGGCTCCCGTCCTGCCAGAGCGATACGCGTCACATCCGATGCAATCCAGCACAGCCGTGCAAGTCGGTCGCCTGCGCCTGCGCTGTACTGCCGAAGGCACCGGCATCCTGCCGAAGCCTTCCCTCCCTTCCGCCAAGGAACCTGCAATGAGCAACTTCGTCACCGTCGCCGATGGCGCCCGCATCTTCTACAAGGATTGGGGCACCGGCCAGCCGATCGTGTTCGCCCACGGTTGGCCGCTGTCTTCCGATGCCTGGGATCCGCAGATGCTGTTCATGGGCCAGAACGGCTTCCGCGTGGTCGCCCACGATCGCCGCAGCCACGGACGCTCCAGCCAGACCTGGAACGGCAACAACATGGACACCTATGCCGATGACCTGGCCGCGGTGATCGAAGCGCTGGACCTGAAGGACGCGATCCTGGTCGGCCATTCCACCGGCGGCGGTGAAGTGGCCCATTACATCGGCCGCCACGGCAGCGCGCGCGTGGCCAAGGTGGTGCTGGTCGGCGCCGTGCCGCCGCTGATGCTGAAGACCGCTGGCAACCCCGCCGGCACCCCGCTGGAGGTCTTCGACGGCATCCGCAAGGTTACCGGCGGCGACCGTTCGCAGTTCTTCAAGGATCTGACCACCCCGTTCTTCGGCGCCAACCGGGATGGCAACAACGTCACCCAGGGCATGCGCGATGCGTTCTGGCTGCAGGGCATGCTCGGTGGCGTCAAGGGCCAGTACGACTGCGTGCACGAATTCTCGGAAGTGGACTACACCGAGGACCTGAAGAAGATCGACGTGCCGGCGCTGGTCGTGCACGGCGATGACGACCAGATCGTGCCGTTCGATGCCTCGGCCAAGCTGTCCTCGCAGATCATCAAGGATGCCGAACTGAAGGTGTACGCCGGTGCGCCGCATGGCCTGACCATCACCCACGCCGACCAGTTCAACGCCGACCTGCTGGCGTTCGCACGCAAGTGAGGTATCGCGGCGGCGCTACCCAGCGCCGCCGCAAAAAAGGGGACGGAGGGGATTAAGTCGTTTGTGCACAAACGACTTAATCCCCTCCGTCCCCTTTTTGTGTCAGATATCGCTGTGATGGTGTGGTACCCCGGTCTTCGGCAGCGGATCATGGCCACCCACGAAGTGGCGTACCACCGGTGCGCGCTCACCGCGATGCAGTTCCCGCAGCACTTCCTGGATCGCCTTGTCGTCGGCGGTGATGCGCTCATGCTGGCGCAGGTGCTCCAGCCACGACGGGGTCACGAAATACTCCAGGTGGATGCCCGGGCTGGCCACGTCCTCGACCACGCCCCAGACCACGGCGCCATCGCGGCGGCGGATCGTGCCCAGCGCGCGCATCTGCGCCTGGAACGTGGCACGATCAGCATCATCGATGCGGTACTCGATGGTGACCAGCACCGGGCCTCGATCATTCGACACCGGCACCGACAGCTCGGGTGCCGGCCAGTGCCCGGCCGGGCGCAGGTTCAGGTCTTCGGTGCCGGCGATGCGCACGCGCCACACCAGCAACCCACCGATCACCGCACCGGCCGCTGCCACCAGCAATGCCAGTTCGGGCGAGGTGCGCTGAGCGAGCGCGCCCCAGCTCAGGCCGCCGGCGGCCATGCCGGCAGAGAACACCATGATGTACAGCGCCAGCGCACGCGCACGTACCCATGCCGGAACCGCAGTCTGCGCAGCGATCTGCAGCGACGACAGCACGGTGATCCACGCAAAACCATTGACCAGCATCACCGCCGGAAGCACGTACCAGCTGCGGGTCAGCGCCAGCCCGACCAGGCTCAGGGCCAGCGACAACGTCGCCAGCAGCACCAGCAGGTCGCGATCCATCCGTGCGCGCAGCTTCGGCAGCAGCAACGCACCACCCACTGCGCCGATGCCGATGCAGCCCAGCAGCATGCCGTACTGCCCCGCCCCACCCTGCATCTGCCCACGCACTACCACCGGCAACAGCGCGTTCATTGCCGCGGCAAAGAAGAAGAAGCCGACCGACTTGATCAGCACCGCCTGCAGCCGTCCGGCACGGCTCGCGTAGCGCAGGCCCGCTTTCAATCCGGCACCGAAGCCTTCCGGCGGCAAGCTCGACTGCTTTGGGTCGCGCTTCCAGCCCCACACCACGAACAGCATCGCGGCGAAGGTGATGGCATTGAAGCCGAACGCCCAGACCGCACCCAGCTGGGCGACGATCACGCCGCCGATGGCCGGGCCGATCGAACGGGCGATATTGATGCCGATCGAGTTCAGCGCCACCGCCGAGGCCAGCATCGGCTGTGGCACCAGTTCGGAGACGATGGCGGCCTGCGCGGGCATTGCCATCGCCGCACCGCAGCCCATGCAGAAGGTCAGCAGCACCAGCAACTGCGGGGTCAGCAGGTCCATCGCGGTCAACGCAGCCATCGCTGCGGCCACCAGCAGCATCCAGCCCTGGGTCGCCAACAGGTACTTCCGACGATCGACAATGTCGGCCAGGGTGCCGGCAGCGAGCGCCAGCAGCACGATCGGCACCGTGGTGGCCGACTGCACCAGGGCCACCATCAGCGGCGAACCGGTGCGCTCGGCCATCACCCAGGCGGCGGCCACATCATTGACCCAGGTGCCGATGTTGCTGGCCAGGATTGCCAGCCAGATCGAACGGAACATCTGGATCTTCAGCGGGGACCAGGCACCTGCGTCCTGTACGGGGGGTTGCGACGCGGTTGCGTTCACCATTGCCATGCTCCAACGATCGAGGCGAACAGCGTGTCCTGGCCTCCAGCCTGCTTCAGTGCAGGACCGGCGTCGACCCAGGCCAGCTGCAGCTGCCATTGCCAGTGTTCGCTGGCCTGCCAGCGGGTTTCGGATTTGTACTGGGTGCCGATGCGGCGCGCGCCACCGGCGCTGCCCGGCAACGCCACCAGCGGCGCCGGCGTGGTGTAGACCGCATCGGCACGACGATGCTTCCAGGCCATCTGTACGCCCAGTTCCGTCGTCACCGCGTCGTGCAGGCGCAGGGCCAGGGTCGGCTGCAGGTCCATCAGATTGGCCGGGGCCAGCAGGCTGGCCTCGCTGAAGTAGGCCGATTTCGGGAACAGTGCATTGAAGGTGCCCAGTCGCCGGTCGTGCAGGTTGCCATCGCCACCGGCGATGTCGGCCTTCAGCCCCAGCCGCGGTTGCAGTGGCCGCTCCCTCCAGCGCCAGCCCGTGTCGGTCGCCAGCGTCCAGGCACGGACGTCGAGTGGGCCGGTGGCGGCACGCAGTTCACCACCCTGCGCCACCAGCTCACTGTTCCAGTCCAGCGGACCTGACTGGCCGAACCAGCGCGCACCGAGTGTCTGCCGGCGCTCGGTTCCCGAGCCCGCCGCAAAGCGCGCACCGTCGCGACGATAGTCCAGCAGGTACAGATCCCACTGTCCCACGCCCTGCCCGCGTGCCGCGGTGGCATAGGCACCCCACAGGTGCGCACCCTGTTCGCTGCGATCATCAAAGGCACCCGGCCGGTTCTCGACCGGCCGCAGGGCCATCAGGTCAAGCGTGCCGAGCCGCCCCTTCCAGCCCAGGCGCGCACCATCGAAGGCCAGGCGGATGTTCGGCCCATCGCGTACCGACAACAGCCGCGAGCTGCCATAGCCGGCTTCCTGCCGGCCGAGCTGCACATGGAAGCCACCGCGCTGCCAGCGCCAGTACGCCTGCTGCACGTCCAAGGCACCACGGTCGGTGCGGCCCGGGCCGCCTGCCTTGCCATTCTCGGCATGCACGCCCAGCTGCAGTTTTGCCTGCCAGGTGTCCTCCACATAGGTGGCCGAAGCCAGTGCGCGCAGCAGGCCATAGCCATCTTCGCTGCCGCCGATACCGAACCGGGTCGGGTCGTAGTGCAGGCCACGCAGGCGCAGCGATGCGTCCAGCTGCAGCTCGCCGTTGCCCGCGTCGCTGCAGCGGCCGCCCTCGCAGGCCAGCGCCAGCGAGGGCACGGACAGCAGCGCCAGGCTCAGAACGCGAAGCACGAGCATCCCATCGCGCCCCAGAACCCGGCCAGGTCATCGGTCGGCGCCGGGTGATGCGCGGCATGACCGTGAGCACCATGCGTACTGCAGGCCACACCGTGATGGTGGCGATGGGCAGCGGCCAATCCGGTGGCGGCACCACCAACGTGGTAACCACCGAACCGGTTGACCGGCGACCAGTCCGGCATCGCCGGCGGCAGCTGCGGCGCCAGCCCAGCATAATCGCCGTCGGCGTGCACGATGCGCCCGCCGACCACGGTCAGCATGCTGGTGATGTCAGCGATCTGCGCGTCGTCGACGCGGAAGAAATCGGCCGAGAGCAGGATGAAGTCGGCCAGCTGACCAACCTTCAATGTCCCCTTCACTGCTTCGTCGCCGGAGAACCAGGCGCTGCCCTGGGTCCACAGGCGCAGCGCCTGCTCGCGTTCGAGCAGGTTTTCCTCGCCATACAGGGCCAACCCGCCCACGGTGCGCCCGGTCACCAGCCAGGACAACGCCACCCACGGGTTGTAGCTGGCCACGCGGGTGGCGTCGGTGCCTGCGCCCACCGGCACGCCCTCGGCCAACATGCGCTTGACCGGCGGCGTGTGCCGTGCCGCCTGCACGCCGTAGCGCTCGACGAAGGCTTCGCCCTGGTAGGCCATGCGGTGCTGCACGGCGATACCCCCACCCAGCGCGCGGATGCGCTCGATATTGCGCGGAGTGATGGTCTCGGCGTGGTCGATGAACCAGTGCAGGCCATCGAATGGCACCTCGCGGTTGACCTGTTCGTATACATCCAGGATGCGGGTGATGCTCTCGTCGTAGGTGGCGTGGATGCGGAACGGCCAGCGCTTCTCGACCAGCAGCTTCACCACGTCGTGCAGTTCGGGCTCCAGCTCCGGCGGCAGTTCCGGGCGCGGCTCGTTGAACAGTTCGAAGTCGGCGGCGGAGAACACCAGCATCTCGCCCGCGCCGTTGTGGCGCAGCAGGTCATCGCCCTGGCGCGGCTGCAGGATCTCGCTCCAGCCACGGAAGTCATGCACTTCCCTGCCCTTGTTCTGGGTGAACAGGTTGTAGGCGATGCGCACCGTCAGCTGGTCATCGCGATGCAGCTTCTCGATGACCTGGTAGTCCTCGGGGTAGTTCTGGAAGCCACCGCCGGCGTCGATCACCGAGGTGATGCCAAGCCGGTTCAGTTCGCGCATGAAGTGGCGCGTCGAGTTGGCCTGGTATTCGATCGGCAGGCGCGGGCCCTTGGCCAGCGTGGCGTAGAGGATCAGCGCGTTGGGCTTGGCCAGCAGCAGCCCGGTCGGGTTGCCCAGCGAATCGCGCACGATCTGGCCACCCGGCGGATCCGGTGTGTCCTTGCTGTAGCCGCAGGCGCGCAGCGCGGCGCGGTTGAGCAGTGCGCGGTCATACAGGTGCAGCAGGAACACCGGCGTATCCGGTGCGATGTCGTTGAGCTCCTGCAGCGTCGGCAGGCGCTTCTCGTTGAACTGCGCGGCGGTAAAGCCACCGACCACGCGGACCCACTGCGGCGCGGGAGTACGGTCTACCTGGACCTTCAGCGTGTCCAGGGCATCGCCCAGCGAACGCAGGCCGTCCCAGCGCAGCTCCAGGTTGTAGTTCAGGCCACCACGGATCAGGTGGGTGTGGCTGTCGTTGAGGCCGGGCAGCAGGCGCCGGCCCTGGGCGTCGATCAAGGTCGCTTCATTGCCCCAGCCGCGCATGATCTCCTCGTCGCTGCCGACGGCGACGATGCGGCCTTCCTGTACAGCCAGCGCCTGCGCATGCGGCTGCTGCGGGTCGAGGGTGGTAATGCGGGCATTGCGGATGACCAGCGTGCTCATGCGACGTTCCTTGGAAGTGGAATCGAGTGCGGCACCGACACGACCTGCCAGACCGAGCGCAACAGCGGCGCCGCTGGCCAGCACCACGTTGCGGCGGCCGTGATCGAGGGGATCGTGACTCATGCGAATTCTCCCGGAAGGCGTTGGCCGTCCAGCGCCCAGGCGCCGGGGCCGGCCAGCGCGAGGGCCAGCAGCACCGTGGTCCACATCAACGGGTACTCACTGCCGCCGCGCATCCAGAACCAGCCCTTGGGCAGGGCCAACAGCACGGTGAAGCCGATGAAGGCAGCCGCCGCAAGCGCGGCGATGCGGGTCTGCCACCCCAGCAGCACGGCCAGCCCGGACAACACCTGCAGCAAGGCCAACAGCAATGGCAACGGTGCCACTGCCGGCAGCCCGAAACCGCGCAGCTCGGTGGCGAAGCCGGAAAGCCCCGGCCCCCCGAACCAGCCGAACAGCTTGCCCAGCGCGTGCGGCAGCAGGAAGCCTCCTGCCGCCACGCGCAGCATCAGCAGGGCCAGGTCGAGGCCATGGCCGGCAACCATGCTCAGTGCCCGCCTTCCTGCGCACCGAACATCCGCTTGGCGTACTGGATGCCGATGCCGTAGCCGCCAGCGTGATCGCGCGCAATGCCGGTGGTCAGGTCGTAGGTTTCACCCCGTGCCCAGTCGCGCTGCAGTTCGAGCAGGTACTGCACGCTGGTCATCGGCACCGCGCCGGCCTGCACCATGCGGGTGATCGCACGCTCGTGCGCTTCCTCGCTGACATCGCCACAGGCATCGGTGATCACATACACCTCAAAGCCCTGCGCCAGCGCCGACAGTGCCGGGCCGACGATGCAGACGCTGGTCCACAGGCCGGCGATGACCAGACGGCGCTTGCCGATGCGGTTGATCTCATCGATCACAGGCTGGTCTTCCCAGGTGTTCATCGAAGTGCGATCGAACACCGTCTGGCCCGGAAAGATCTGCGGCAGTTCCGGGAACATCGGCCCGGAGAACGATGCTTCGGCGACTGTGGTCAGCACGACCGGTACATTGAAGCCCTTGGCGCCCTTGCCGATCAGCGACACGTTGTTGCGCAGCGCGGAAATGTCGATGGTGTGGGTGGCGAACGCCATCTGCGACTGGAAGTCGATCAGCACCAGGGCGTGGTCGGTCGGCGACAGCAGCGCCGGGGCGGGAGTGGCGGTGGCAAGGCTCATGGGTGGACTCCGTTGGAAACACGATCAAGGGGATGCAACAGGGCGGCATCGCCGGCAACGTACTGGCCGGGGCTGCAGCCGGTCTCCGCGCGGAAGCTGCGGACGAAATGGCTCTGGTCGAAGAAGCCCAGCTGCTGGGCCAGGCAGGCCATCGGCAGCTGCGCGCCCGGCAGCAGCTGGCGCGCGCGCTCGATGCGACGGCGGCGGACATAGCGCAGCGGGCTGGCGCCGGTACCGGCGCGGAACAGGCGTACCAGATGGAAGCGGCTGACGCAGGCGGCCGCCGCCAGCTCGGTCACCCGCAGCGGCTGCGACAGATGCTCATCGACATAGCGCAGGGCGCGCTGCAACGCGGCGGCCTGTTGCGGTGCCAGTGAAGCGGCGGGCGGATCAGGCGGGAAGAGGGTGGCCATGCGGGACGCCGCGAAGGGGTGCCCCATGGTGCGTGACCCCTGCGTGATGCCCCACCCCCGTCGGTCGAGGCCAGCACCTACCCGAATGGGGGAGGCCGACGGCCGAGCAGGCGGCGCCCGAACAACCGCGCATCCAATGAATAGGCGCCAGGGCCCAGCATCAACAGCGCCAATGGCAGCACCGCCTGCGGCCACGGCGCCTGCTGCGCGAACATGCCCACGGCCGCCATCAGCGCCGCCAGCGGCGTCAACGCACCCAGCACGAGCATCAGCACTGCCAGCAGGCACAACGCCGACCACCCGCCCGCCTGCATGCCGGGCGTGAACAGCGCAGCGGACAGGCACAACCGCAACCACAGCAGGCCGATGCCCGGACCGCGGTCGGGGAACATCACGAACAGGCGCTGCATGGCGGGGCTCCGGAGGGCATGCCGGCGTGATAGCCGACGCCGGCGCACGCCGCCTACCCCGTTCGGGTCACCCCGGACTGCCCCACACCTGCCAGAATGCGCGCCATGCGTGGCCGCCCCTTCCCGTCCGTGCGTCGCCTGCCGACGCTGCTGACGTGCCTGCTGCTGTTGACCTCCCTGCCCGCCTTTGCCGTGCAGCGCCCGCCGGTGAGCGGCGGGCTGCCCGATTACGAACACACCGCCTGGCGTGTCGGCCAGGGCGCGCCGGGCGATATCTGGGACATTGCCCAGGACCGTGAGGGCCTGTTGTGGCTGGCTACCGGCTCGGGCCTGTACCGCTTCGATGGCCGTCGCTTCGAACGGCAGGCGGCGCCCGCCGGCAGCCAGTTCCCGTCCACCAACATGGTCACGCTGGCGCATGCCGCCGGCGGTGCGCTTTGGATCGGCTACTTCCAGGCCGGCATCAGCCAGTTCACGCATGGGCAGCTGCGCAGCTACGGCCGCGAGCAGGGGGTGCCGGTCGGCGTGGTCCCACGCTTCAGCCAGGATCGCCAGGGGCAGCTCTGGGCGGCGATCAATGGCGGGCTGCGCCGCTTTGACGGACATCGCTGGCAGCCACTGCCGGCCGCTGCCGGCCTGCCAGAGCGCCGTGTGCAGTGGGTGCTGCACGACAGCCGGGGCAGGTTCTGGGTGCTGGCCGACCTGAAGATCTGGATGCGTGCGGCGGGCCAGACCGCGTTCGAGGACACCGGCATCGCGGTCTCGCAGATGGCGACGCTGGCCGAAAGCCCGCAGGGTGAAGTGTGGCTGGCCGACCGGGTGCGCGGCACCTCGCCGCTGGCCAACGCGCAGGGTCTGCTGGCAGACAGCGAACGTGAGGCGCGGCGGTTGCCGGAACTGGTTGCTGCGCGCCTGCAGTTCACTGCCGATGGCGCGCTGTGGGCCACGATGAGCCCGCACGGCGGCGTCGCCCGCATCACCTTCGACGGCACCCGGGCCGTGCGAATGGAACGCTTCGATTCGCCGCAAGGACTGACTGCCACATCGGCAGTGCCGATCATCGTCGATCGCGAAGGCAATCTCTGGGTCGGCACCAATCTCGGCCTCAACCGCTTCCGCGCACGCAGCGTGCACGCCCTGGTGGTCGGCCCGAGCGATCCCTACCGCTCGCTGGTACGGGCCAGCGATGGGCGCGTGTATGGCTATGGCGAAGACCTCAAGCCCTACGACCTGCGGCGCCCCCTGCTGGATGGCAGCGCCACGCAGCTGCAGGCCGCCGCTCGGCAGGCACCCACGCCGATCTGGCAGTTCGACTGGGTCAACCTCGCGCGCACGGTCGCCGGCCACACCACATTGATCCCGCTGCCGGCGCCGTTCACCGGGCAGCCGCTGCATGCCCTGTTGTTCCCCGATGACGGACAGGCCTGGGTCTGCGCCGGAGAACGCGGGGTGCTGCACTACCAGCATGACCAGTGGCAACGTGAAATCCGCCTGCCAGAGCAGGCCTGCTCATCGCTGGCGCTGGATGCCGATGGCCAGCTGCTGCTCGGCTATGCCGATGGCCGCCTGCGCCGCCTGGGTGCGAATGGCACCGAGACCTTCGACGCCGGGAACGGCCTGTCGGTAGGGCCGATCACCGCGATGCTGCACCACCGGGACCTTCTGCTGGTCGCCGGCGAAGCGGGGCTGGCGGCACGGCTGGGCAACGGCCGGTTCGTTCCGGTGCACACCGACATGGCCGGTGTCCTGGAGGGCATCACCGGCATGGTCGCCGATGCCAATGGGCACCTGTGGCTAAACGGCAGCCGTGGCCTGGTACGGATGGAAAGCGGGTTGCTGCGCCGTGCCCTGCGCACCGGTCTGCCAGTGACGCCACGCCTGTTCGATGCCATCGACGGCATGCCCGGCATCGCCCTGCAGAGCGGACCGATCTCCACCGCCGCCCTGGCCGACGACGGCCTGCTGTGGCTGGCCACCAACCAGGGCCTGGCCTGGCTGGACACCACCCGCTCGCACGTCAATACGATGGCTCCCAGCGTGCGTATCGGCGAGGTGCTGTATGGCAGCGAGCACGCGCCGCTACGCGATGGCCTGCGTCTCCCGGCCGGCACCAGCCAGCTGCAGATCGATTACGTGGCGCTGTCGTTGGCACGTCCGGAGCGCAACCGATACCGCTACCGCCTGTCGGGCGTGGATGATGGTTGGCAGGACGCTGGCAGCAGCACACGTGCGTACTACACCAACCTCGCGCCCGGCAGCTACCGGTTCGAGGTGGAAGCCGCCAACGAGGACGGCATCTGGAGCACCGCACCGGCCAGCCGCAGCTTCCGCATCGCTCCCACCTTCATGCAGACAGTGTGGTTCAAGCTGCTGTGCACCGCCGCCGTGCTTGCACTGCTGGTGCTGGCGGTACGCATCCGCAGCGGGCAGCTGGCCGCACTGTTCCGCGCCCGACTGCAGGAACGCAACGGCGAGCGCGAACGCATCGCGCGCGACCTGCACGACACCCTGCTGCAGGGTAGCCAGGGTCTGATCCTGCGCCTGCACGCGATCAGCCAGTCAGCGCAGACACCGGAGCCTGTGCGCAGTCAGCTTGAGTCAGCGATGCAGCTGGCCGAGCGCAACCTGGCCGAGGGTCGCGAGCGGGTCAATGCGCTGCGCGAGGCGCCGTTTGCGGGCCGCGACCTCGCTTCGGCGCTGGCCGACGTGCACGCCGAATACGCCGGGCATGGCATCAATCCCCTGCGCCTGACCGTGGAAGGCGCGACGCCACCGCTGCAGGCCGACGCGGCCGAAGAGGTGTTCCTGATCGGGCGCGAGGCCATCCGCAATGCGTTGCGCCATGCCAATGCCAGTGCCATTGAAGTGGAACTGTCCTATGGCACGCGTTGTTTCCTGCTGCACGTGCGCGACGACGGCGCCGGCATTGCCGACGAGAACGCCGGCCATGGCCATTGGGGCCTGCAGGGCATGCGTGAGCGCGCCCAGCGCCTCGGCGCGGAACTGCAGCTGTGGACCCGCCCCGGGCTGGGCACCGAGGTCGCGCTGGCGGTTCCCGCCCGTCGCCTGTATCACCGCCGCCCATCGCGTTGGCGCTGGCCCTGGAGTAGAACGAGCCATGACTGAATCCCCTACCCCGATCGGCGTACTGGTGGTCGATGATCACCCGCTGCTGCGTGATGGCCTGGCGGCACTGCTGGGCGCCCATGCCGACCTGCGCCTGCTGGGCGAAGCCGCCGATGGCGAAGAAGCCATCGCACGCTACCAGCAGCTGCAGCCTGACGTCGTGCTGATGGACCTGCAGATGCCCCGCCTGGACGGTGTGGAAGCCATCGTGCGGATCCGCGCGCTGGACCCACGCGCGCGCATCATCGTGCTGACCACCTACCGTGGTGACGTACGTGCGGTGCGGGCGCTGCAGGCCGGCGCCAGCGCGTACCTGCTGAAGGACATGCTGCGCCATGAACTGGTCGACACCATCCGCATGGTCGCCGGCGGCCGGCGCGCACCGATTCCCCCGGCCGTGGCGGCCAGCATCGCCGCGCATGTAGTGGAAGATCGCTTGTCGCCGCGCGAGACCGAGGTACTGCGGCACGTGGCCGGAGGGCTGTCGAACAAGCGCATCGGCGAGCGCATGCAGATTTCCGAGCAGACGGTGAAGGCGCACATGAAGAGCCTGATGGACAAGCTCGGCGTGGGTGATCGCACGCATGCGGTAACCCAGGCGCTGCGGCGCGGCATCATCAGCCTGGACGACAGCGGTCACGATTAGGGGGTTGTCCGGCAGGGCTGCGCCCTGCACCCACGGTAGTGCCGGCCGCTGGCCGGCAACTTCAACAGCAAAATCAAAAGCGCGCTCTCCGTGGGATGGCGCGGCGGTGTCGGAGTGCGGGGACGCTGAAAGTACGTCCCTGTAAGCTTGGCAGCCGCATCCATGCGGCTGACACCCCGCACTCCGACACCGCCCCACCTCTGACAGATTCCTGCGGCTGTCGGTAGGCGTCGACCTTGGTCGACACTTCTCTCAGATATCGAAATCAATCTGGGGTCAGATCCGTTTTCCTCCGGAAAACGGATCTGACCCCAAGAGCCATTCAAACAGAAGGCGGGGGGGGCCGGTTGCGGGGGGCCAGATCAGTGAGCGCCATGGATGGCGCGACCGAGCCCCCATGGGTGAGGGCGCTTCGCTTGCGAAGCATTGCTTCGCAAGCGCCCGAACGCCCAGCCGCCAGCGGCTGGGCCGGACTGGGGATTCACGGCGTCCCCCGCAACCGGACCCACCCCGCCTCCCTACAGGAACCCCGCTGTTGCTGTTGCTGTTGCTGTTGCCTCCAGCAGGTGCAGGGCTGCAAGCCCTGCCGAACAACCCCCTACTTCAAACGCAGTGCCAGGCTGCCCCCCGCACACACCACCGCCAGCCAGGCCACGCCGTGCCACCCCCACTGCGCCAGCGCCAGGCTGCCCAGCGCACCACCGGCGGCCATGCCGATGAACATGCCGGTGAACAACAGCGCATTGAGCCGGCTGCGTGCCGGCGGCACCAGCCCGTAGACCAGGGTCTGGTGCGCCACCAGCGCCGACTGGAAGCCGAAGTCGAACAGCAGCGCACTCACCACCAGCAACGGCAACAGCGCGGCGGCCGGCAACCAGGCTTCGGCCAGCAGCAGGCCGAAGCCCAGCAGCGCCACCGCAATCGCCAGCCGTGCCACCGCATGGCACCCCAGTCGATCAGCGAAACGGCCGGCAAACGGCGCGGCCAATGCACCGGCCGCACCGGCGATACCGAACGCACCCGCCGCCGCACTGCCGAGGCCCAGACGTGCATGCAGCATCAGCGCCAGGGTCGACCAGAACGCGCTGAATCCCACGGCCAGCAGCGACTGGCTGGCCACCGCACGGCGCAGCTGCGGCTGCTCGCGCCACAACGCCAGCAACGAACCCAGCAACGCCGGATAGCGCAGCGTGCTGGTCGGCGCGAAACGCGGCAGTGCACGCGCCATCACCGCGCCCATCGCCGCCACGGATACCGCCGCCAGCACGAACTGCGTGCGCCAGCCCCACGCTTCAGCCACCACGCCACTGACCACCCGCGACAACAGGATGCCGAGCAGCAGGCCGGTCATCACCCGGCCGACGATCTGGCCGCGCTGCGCATCCGGTGCCAGCACCGCAGCGGCGGGAACGATGTCCTGCGCCAGCGTTGCCATCAGCCCGACCAGCAGGCTGGCCATCAGCAGGCCCGGCAGGTGCCCGGCCATCGCGGCGGCGCCCAGTGCCAGCGCCAGCAGCGCGGACTTCAACAGGATCAGACGGCGGCGGTCGAAGCGATCGCCCAGCGGTGCCAGCAGCAGGATACCCAGTGCGTAGCCGAGCTGGGTCAAGGTTGGCACCAGGCCGGCGGCGCGCTCACCGGCGCCAAGGTCCTGGGCGATCAGGCCCAGCATGGGCTGGCTGTAATACAGCGACGCGACCGAGAAGCCGGCACCGGCCGCCATTGCCAGCACCAATGGGGCGGAAGGCACGGTCGCCGGTGCGGCCGCAACAGACAGCGAGGGGGTAGACATGGGGGAGCCCCGTAGAGGAAGTGGGCGTATCCTGCCTGTATTCGCCAAACGTCTGTAGTAGGCTCTGGCACATATATTTCATACGCCACACGCATGAATGACCTCGCCACCGGCGCTGATCGCCTGGATCTGCTGCGCACCTTCCTGCGCATCGTCGATGCCGGCAGCCTGTCTGCTGCGGCCCTGCAGCTGGGCACCACCCAGCCGACGGTCAGCCGACGCCTGCAGGCACTGGAGCGGCAGCTCGGCCTGCGCCTGCTGCAGCGCTCCACCCATGGCCTGCAACTGACCGAGGACGGCCTGCGCTGCCAGCGTCATGCGCAGCGCGTGGTCGACGAATGGGAGTCGCTGCAGGCCGAGCTGAACGGCGAACCGGAAACGCTGCGCGGACGCCTGCGGGTGATGGTGCCGCACGCCTTTGGCCAGGCGCAGCTGCTGCCGACCATGCTCGCATTCCTCGCCCAGCACCCGCAGCTGAGCCTGGAGTGGATCCTTGAAGATCGTCGCCCGGATTTCATCGCAGAAGGCATCGACTGCGCGGTGCGGGTGGGCCCTGTCGACGAACCGCGCATGGTTGCACTGCCGCTCGCCGAAGTGCCGCGCATCGTCGTGGCAGCGCCCTCGCTGGTGGACGCCACGGCGGTCAGTACGCCGGAACAGGCACAGTCACTGCCGTGGATCTCGCTGGTCACCTACTACCGCGAACGCCTGCTGCTGCATGATGCGCAGGGCCGGGCGCATACGCTGTCAATCAGCCCGCGCCTGCTCAGCGACAACCTGTTCGTGGTACAGCAGGCTGCACGCGCCGGGCTGGGCGCAGCGGTGGTCTCGGCCTGGCTGGTGGCCGACGACCTCGCACAAGGGCGGCTGGTGCAGCTGCTGCCGGACTGGCAGGCACCGGCACTGCCGGTACACGTCGTGTTTCCTGCCGCGCGCCAGCAGCCGCCACGGCTGCGCGCCTTCATCGATGCGATGAAGGCCGCACTGCCGCAGCTGCACGGCATGCGGCCGGCACCGCGTTAGGTCACCGGCCCCATCATCCACGCATGGCGTGGATTTCGTTCAAGACCACAGGGTCAGAGCCCTTCCCGTTGAGAAGGGATCCGACCCTGTCGATCATTGCGCCTTCTCAGCCTCGGCATTCCACGCCGCGACCTTGGCCTTGGTGTCGGCCAGCATCTTGTCCAGCGCGGCGCGGTCATACACGTTGCCGCGCAGGATCACGCTGTCGATCTTCTCGGTGGCGGCGATGTCCTGCAGCGGGTTGGCGGTCAGCAGCACCAGGTCGGCGGCCTTGCCCCGCGCGACATCACCGTAACGGTCCATCTGGCCAAACCAGGCCGGGCCGGAACGGGTTGCGGCCGACAGCGCCTGCGGCGCGCTCAGGCCCTCCTTCACGAACAGCTGCAGTTCCTGGTGCAGGGCGATGCCCGGGAAGTTGAACGAGTTGAGGAAGCCCGCATCGGTGCCGGCAATGATCGTCACGCCCGCCTCCTGCAGCAACCGCAGCACGGCCGCCACCTGGTGGTACTGCGCGTGGCGCGCCTCGATCTGTGCCGGCGTCGCCTTCGCGGCGCGGTCCACGCGCCACTGGTAGGTCGCGCGCAGGCCCGGGCCGATGTAGGCCAGGTACGGATCGTTGGCGTGGTCATCCTGGTCCAGGAAATCGAGGATACGGCCACCGTTGAGGGTCGGGGTCACGAATACGCCGCGCTTGGCGAAATCACGGTAGGCGTGCATCGCGGTGTCACGGTCGAAGCTGGCGTCGAGGCGGCGATTGGCTTCCGCGCGGTCGATGCGGCCGGCGCCCAAGTCGGCGGCGATCTTCGCTTCGTCCTTGCTGCCGGCCTTGAATGCGTAGTCCAGGTGCTCGATCGAGGCCAGGCCGGCATCGACCGCCTGCTCCACCGTCAGCGCCATCGGAATGTGGCCCGAGGCCTTGAAGCCGGCCTTGCGCGCTGCGCTGGCCGAATACAGGAACAGATCCGGCTTCAGCGTGCTGTCGGTGATCTTCACGAAGTCGACCCTGTCGTGCTGCAGTCGGGTGATCGCCTTGTCGACGTCGGCCTCGCTGCCCACTTCGATCGTGCCCTTCCAGACCGGCTTGATGCCTTCGATCTTCGCGCCGGAACTGAGCAGGCGCGGGCCGAACAGCGTGCCCCTGGCGATCTCGCCACGCCACTGCAGCACCTGCTCGGGCAGGTCGCCCGAGCAGTCACGCACGGTGGTGATGCCGTGCGCGATGTACAGCGGCAACAGTGCCTTGTTCTCTTCGATCAGCGCCGGGCCACCACCGAAGTGCACATGCATGTCCCACAGGCCCGGGATCAGGTATTTGCCCTTGGCATCGATCTGGCGGGCCGCGCTCCACTGGCTGCGCAGCTGCGCGTCCGGGCCCACCGCGACGATGTCCTCGCCGCGGATCACCACGCTCTGCCCGGCCCGCGTGCTGGCGTGCTCGACGTCGACCACGATGGCATTGCGGATCAGCAGGTCGGCGCGCTCGGCAGCAGATACCGACAGCGGCGCCACCGCAAGAAGGATGGCAAGGGACAACGGGCGGGAACGGAACATGATGGACAGCATCCTGGTAGGCACGGCCAGCGTGCGGGTGGAAGGAGTAGCGGTTCAGCGCGCCGCGCCGTGCTGGCGCAGCAGGGTTTCAATGCCGGCATAGCCACGCTGGCGCGCGTGCGCCAGTGGCGTTACGCCATCGCCATCGGCCAGCTCCGGGTCGGCACCGGCCTCCAGCAGCAGCTGCACGATCTGCACATGGCGTTCACCACCGTCTCCGAGCAGGATCGCTTCCAGCAGCGCGGTCCAGTGCAGGCGGTTGACGTGGTCCACCGCCACACCTGCACGCAGCAGCATGCGCACGGTGCTGACGTGGCCGCGCTCGGCGGCCGGAATCAACGCAGTGCCCCCATAGCGGTTGGTGCTGCGCAGATCGGCGCCGTGCGCCAGGGTCATCGCCAGGATCTCATCCAGGCCGCGCGCGCCGGCATACAGGTAGGCACTGTCCTGCAGCGCATCCTTGGCATTGACGTCCGCCCCGGCCTCGATCAGTTCGCGCGCGGCGTCCACGTTGTTGCCCTGCGTGGCCAGCAGCAGCGCCGTGCGGCCCTGGCCATCGTGCGCCTCCAGCGTGGCGCCATCCTCGATCGCCTGTCGCACCGCATCGGCGTCGCCGCGGCTGGCGGCATCACGCAGGCGCGCGTCTGCGTCGGCTCTGGAGGTGGCAGTGCAGGCAGGGGTGACCATGGCCAGCAGACACAACAACAGCACGCGCGTGAACGGTGCAGGCCAGCCAGCAGGGCAATGGAAGCGCATCACGGTGTCTCCTTTTCTCCATCGCCGCAGGGCGATGGTCGCAGGGGCCGCGCATTGCCGGCCCCTGCCCCGCATGGTAGAAGTCGGCCTGGGTATCCAGAAGTGAAATGTTCAAATGCAAGACAGTGCCAAATCGAATAGAACCCTGTTCGAACTGGACCTGCTGCGGGCGCTGGTGATGGTGGCCGACTGCGGCAGCTTCACCACGGCGGCCACGCGCCTGCATTCGACGCAGTCCACGGTCAGCCAGAAGGTACGGCGGCTGGAGGAACTGGCCGGGCATCGCCTGCTCGAGCGCGGCCACCGCGATGTACACCCCACCGACGCCGGCCACACCCTGCTCGGCTATGCGCGGCGCATGCTCGACCTGAACGAGGAAATGGCACAGGCGCTGGCCGGCGCGACGGTGGAAACTGCGGTCCGCATCGGCGTACCCGAAGACTTCGTCAACCCGCAGACCACCCGCATGCTGGCCGCCTTCAGCCGCCGCCACCCGCAGGTGAAGCTGGAGATCAGCAGCGGCCTGAGCCGTGACCTGGCCCAGGGCTTCGACCACGGCGAGCTGGACCTGGTGCTGGTCAAGCAACGCCGCAACAGCCGCCAGGCGGTGCATTGCCGGCACGAGCCGATGCACTGGATCGACAGCCTGCGCAGCAGCTGCCTGCAGCAGGACCCGCTGCCGCTGGTCACCTTCCCGCCGCGAGGGCTGTACCGCGACGAGATGATCCACGCCGTGGAAGCGTTGGGCCTGCGCTGGCGCATTGCCTTCACCAGTTCGTCGCTGAGTGGCATCCAGGGCGCGGTGGCTGATGGCATCGGCATCAGCCTGCTGCCGCGCCGCGCGGTCACGCGCGAGCACCGCATCATCGATGGCGAGCGCGGGCTGCCGGTGATCGACAACTACGAGATCGGCCTGCTGCATCGCGCGGACGCCGATGATGCCGTGCGCGCACTGGCCAGCGAGCTGTGGCGGCAGGTGCAGCGCGAACCGGATTGACCACGGTAGATCCACGCCATGCGTGGATGCCTTTCGCGCATTGATCATCGATATCTGATCAATCTTGCCGCACGGCGGGCATCATCGCCTCGTACAGTGCCCCCTGCTTCCGTGCTCCACGGCGCCTCGCCATGTCCGACCAACCCCCGACCCGATTCGATCCCCTGCCTGCAGCCCTGCAGACGCACCTGCAGCACCAGCGTGCACGGATCGCCTCACGCGTGGCCGCCAGCTTCCCGACGTTGCCGGTGCGATGGCCGCTGGCCGCCAGCACATTGCAGTGCGTGGTCGATGCCGAACTGATCGATCGTGACGACTGCGGCGGCTGGGAAGCGCTGGGCGTGGCGTTCGGTGACATTCTGGCCCAGCGCGTGCCGGGCCTGGCCTGGATGCAGGTCACCGATGCCTGGGGCATCGATGCGGTGCTGCGCTATGCCGACAGCAGCCTGCAGATCGGCGCCAGCACCCTGCTGCTCAAGCGCGTGGAGCAGGGCGAGGTCATCGACATCGCCCATCTGCTGGCGTGGCTGGAAGAGTTCGTCGCCACCCGCGCAGACGATTACGCCTGAAAGCCGCCGGGCATGGCTCGGTGCTACAGAGGTTGGCGCGGCCTGGATCTACAGCCAGCGGCCGTCCACCACCACGCGTCGCTCCACCGGCACTGCGGCCACGGCCGCCGGACCGTGATCGGCGCGCACCGCCACGAAGGTGGCCGGCAGGCCTTCGGCAATGCCGTGCTGCGGCAGCCCGATCACCTGCGCGGCGTGGGTGGTGACCATGTCCAGCGCCAGCATCAGGTCGGCATCGGTGTAGAAGCCCGAGCGGTAGCCCAGCAGCATCGCCCGCTGCAGCAGATCGCCGTTGCCGTACGGCCACCAGCAGTCACGGATGTTGTCATTGCCAGCGAACACGCGCACGCCGGCATCATGGAGCGCACGCAGCGGCGGGAACGGATGATCCCCCGGCGCGTTGCTCATGATCGCCACACCCGCCGTCGCCAGCGCCTCGCCCACCTGCACCGCGCGCGCCAGCGGCACTTCGCCCAGCGAGTAGGCATGACTGACCGCCACCCGCCCCTGCAGGCCAGCGGCCCGGGTCCGCGCGGCAATGCGCAGCAACTGGGCCAGTCCGGTTTCGCCGGGCTCGTGCAGGTGGATGTCCAGGCGCACGCCATAGCGCTCGGCCAGGCCGAACAGCAGTGCCAGTTGGCCTTCGGCATCGCCATCCAGCGTGGTCGGGTCGATGCCTCCCAGCACCTCCACGCCCGCTGCAAGGGCCTGCTCAAGCACGGCGGCGGTACCCGGACAGGACATCACCCCGGCCTGCGGGAACGCTACCAGCTGGATGCGCATGAGGCCGGCACAGCGGAGCGAGGCTTCGCGTACCGCCTCGAGATGACGCAGGCCCGTGCTGCCGTCGATGTCGACGTGGCAGCGCATGGCCACCGTGCCGAAGCGGCTGCACTGGCGGATCAATGCCTCGGCACGGTCCACCATCGGCGCGGCACCCGCTACCGCGGCCTTCTCCACCGCCAGCCGCTCACGCAGGCTGTTCACCGGCTGATGCGGGTGCCAGCGGTCGCCGACAAAACTCTTGTCCAGATGGATGTGGCCGTCGACCAGCCCGGGCAGGACCGCGAAGCCCTGCAGGTCGACGCATTCCGCCCCGTCGGCCGGCGAGGCCTCGCCATTGAGGCCGCTGATGCGGCCATCACGGATATGGAAATGCAGCGGCGCACCGTTGCGGTCGACACCGCCATGGACGAACTGGAGGGTCATCGGGAACTCCCGGAATGCCAAGACTGCCGCCATCGTGCGCCCCGCTGCACCCATCGACCAACGAAATATCTGGATGGCACGCATTCACCAGGACGATGATTGCGCCTGCGACAACCGGTCGCAGCCACGCCGTGCACACCCCTGAACAGGTAACATGGGCGCCTGTTTCCGTTGTGATGCCGCATGGGCCCGTCCGACCGCCACGATCGTCTCCGCCGCTGGCAGGCCGCATCCCTGCTTGCCGCCGCCCCGATCGCCAGCCTGTCCGCCACTGATGCTGCGGCCGCTGCACCGCTGCAGTCGCCGCCGGGCCAGCAGCGCATCGCACCGGCTGCACTGGTCGAGCGCCTGCACCAGCGCGTGCTGTCCGGGCAGAGCGCCACCGCCACGCTGGAACACTGGTGCGCCGAACATGGGCTGGCCGAACAAGCCCGGGTGCGCGCGGTGCGCGTGCACGGCCAGGACAAGCCTGCCCCCGCCGACGTTCTGCAGGCGCTGGGCGCGACGCCGGGTACCGAACTGCGCTATCGCCGCGTACAGCTGGTCTGCGGCAGCCGCGTGCTGTCCGAGGCCGACAACTGGTACCTGCCTGGCCACCTCAGCCCGGCCATGAACCAGGTGCTGGACAGCACCGACGAACCGTTCGGTCGCGTGGTCGGCCCGCTCGGTTTCCAGCGCCAGACCCTGGCTGACCAGACGTTCTGGCCGCCGCGGGGCGAAGGCGATCACGGCGTGATCCTCGAGGTGCGTGCCTTGTTGCGCGACCGCCAGCAGCAGCCTTTCAGCTACGTCATCGAGTCGTACCTGCAACAGGCGCTGCCCTAGGCGACCGCGCGCGCCATCACCGCGGTGTCTAGACAGCAGAAGGCCCGGCATTGCCGGGCCTTCTGTCTGCCCGCCCGGTCAGCGGAACCGGTAGTCCAGCTGCAGCCAGTATTGGCGGCCATACGGGTCGTAGTTGCCGACCGGGTAGAACGGCCAGCCGCCCCCGTTCCTGTCTGCCGGCGGGCGGCTGTCACGCAGGTTGTTGACGATCACGCCCACCGACAGGTTCTCGCCGAACTGGCGGAACACGCTGGCGTTGTAGGTCATGTACGGCGCGATGCGACCACTGCCATCGGTCTTCGGCAGTGAACCGAAACGATTGCCGCACAGCGTGCTGGTCCAGTCACCCTGGTTCCAGGTGATGCTGCCGTTAGCCTTGCTGCGCCACTGGTAATCATCCAGCGAATTGCGGATGTCACGCTCCGGATCATCGGAGAACTGCCGGTATTTGTGCTCCAGCACCACGGTGTAGGCCAGGCGCGTGGTGAAGCGGCCATAGCGGCCGGCATCGAAACGCCAGTTGCCCTTCAGGTCCAGGCCGCGCACCGATTCGGAGGCCGCGTTGATCGGATTGATCAGCACGCGGGTCACCTGGTCCGGCTGCACCGTGGCGTTGGACGGATTGCGGATCACCCGCGACAGTGCGTCCTGGCACAGCGGTGAACCGATATCGCGCGCTTCGCCGCCCAGCGTGCGGCCCAGGCGGCAATCGGCCTCGTCACGCAGGATACGGCTGGTATCGAGGCTGGTCACCTCGTTGTCGATGCGGATGTCGTAGTAGTCGGCGCTGAAATCCAGCCCGGACAGCGGCGACCAGACCACGCCGAAGCCGTACGACTTTGCGGTTTCCGGCTGCAACTGTGCGTTGGCGCGGTTGCTGTAGTCGATCGACAGGCCGTTGTAGTCGCAGTTGTCGTACGACTGGCCTGCAGTACGGCAGCGCCAGTAATCGGTCATGCCCGGGTTGTAGCCGCGGGTCTCGGTGGCGAACACGTAGTTCATGTCCGGCGCACGGAAGCTGGTCGCGGCAGAGCCGCGGATCAACAGGCTCTCGATCGGGCGGAACTCGACGCCGAAGCTCCAGGTCGCCTTGCCGATGTGCTCGCCGCCTGCGCGGTACTGGTCGTAGCGGCCGGCCAGCGTAGTGGTCAGCGATTGCAGCAACGGCAACTGCAGTTCAACGCCGGCCGCATAGCGATCGCGATCACCGCCGGCACCGATACCGGCGCTGGTGTTCCAGAACTCGCCGGTGCCCAGCCGCGGGTCCGGGCGGTTGCGGTAGCCCTGGCTGCCGGCCTCGACCACTGCGGCCAGCGCAGCATCGCCGCCCGGCAGTGCGAACAGGCGGCCATTGACACTGGCACTGAAGGTCTGCAGCCACGCCGCGTTGCGACTTTCCTGATAGTCGGACAGGCCCGCATACTCGTTCGGAGTCAAAGGCTTGAACAGGCGCACCGGGTCCGGCGCATAGACCTCCACGCCATTGCGCACGCCCAGCTTCGGGCCCAGCAGGTACTCGTTGATGCCGGCCAGCAGCACCGGGCGACGGGTTCGGTTCTCGTAGCGCGACCGGCTGTAGACCGCCTCGTAGTCCCAGCCGCTGTCGCCGATCTGGCCGCGTGCGCCCACGTTGAACGACCACGAGTTCTCCAGGAACCGATTGGCATTGCGCGGCAGGCCACCGATTTCTTCCGGCGCGAAGCGGCGGTACCAGCTCTCCAGGTTCCCGCTGTTCTGGTTGTAGAAGTAGTTGCGTGAGGACGTCCAGGTCGGCGCGCGCGTGTTGTTGTAGATGCGCGCGCTGCCCACGGCGACATCGGCGAACAGGTCGGTGGTGTCGTTGACGTGGAAGGTCAACAGGCCATAGCCATTGAGGTTGCGCTTCTGGGTCTGCACGGTCCAGTAGCTGGCGGCGGCCTCGTTGCTGCCGCAGTACCAGCCCTGGCGCGGGTTGTTGGCACGGAACACGCTGCCGCCATAAATGCCCGACGCTGCGTCGCAGCCGCTCACGCCCGGATCGATGTTGCGGCCGGTGGCAGCATTGCGGCGATAGGCGATCGCGGTCGCCTGCGGCGCCTTGCCGGCCGGATCATCGTCCAGTGAATCCATGAAGTCGCGTTGGCGCGCGTGGATCGCCTTGCGCACGTCGAACTCGAAGCCGAACAGCGCATCCCAACGCTCGCCGGAACTGCCACCGACCACCTGCGCGCGCTGGTTGTCACCCCCGCCCTGCTGGGTGCCGCCGGCGCGCACGTTCACGTCCACGCCTTCAAAGCGGTCCTTGAGGATGATGTTGACCACGCCGGCGATGGCATCGGAGCCATACACCGCCGACGCACCCGCGGCGAGCACCTCGATGCGCTCGATCAGGGCGCTGGGAATGTTGGCGAGGTTGACCACGTTCACCGAGCCCTCGTAGGCCAGCGGGTAGTCGGCCTGGCGGCGGCCGTTGACCAGCACCAGCGTGCGGTTCGGGCCCAGCCCGCGCAGGTTGATGGTGTTGGCGGCCGGGGTGAAGGTATTGCCGAAGTCCTCGCCCTGCACGTTGCCGGTGTTCTCGGTCAGCGCGCTCAGCGCATCGAAGGCATTGCGGTAGCCCTGCGCATCGATCTGCTCGCGGCTGATCACCGTCACTGGCGAGGGCCCCTCGACACTGGCACGGGGAATGCGCGAGCCGGTGACCTTCACTTCCTGCAATTTGGTGGGCGGGCTTTCCTGCGCGAAGGCCGGCAGCGAAACCAGCATCAGGGACGACAGTGCGAGCACCAGCGGACGCGGGCGCAGCGCCTTGGGGGAGGCGGACATGGGCTTCCTGGGGGGAGTTGGGCGGGTGGTAGCGGGAGCGGCCTGTGGGGCACATAACGATCCCGTAACGAAAGTGTCCTGAATGGGTGGTTTCAACGGAAATGACCAGGCCTGATGGCCTTATGCCTGAACCGAATCAGACGGACCCACGGCACCGCCACACTTTTGCAATGAATTGCATGGTCTGGCGCGCTTCCGATACGCATCGTGCATGGATGACCAACCGCGCCACCTACACTCACCTCGCCCCGCTGCGCCCCGTCCTGCGCCGCCACCTGCTGCACCTCCAGGCAACGCCCATCACCCTGCGTTCCTTCCAGCGCACCGATCTGCCGCGCTGGCGCACCTTCGACGACCGTCGCCAGCGCGGCCAACGGCCTTCCTACGGCATTGATGAAGAGGCCCGCTTCCTTGCCAGCGTCCATCGTTCACGCCTACAGGAAGACAACGATCTGCTGGTACTGGGCGTGTTCGACGACGCGCAGGGCATCCTGCACGACCAACTGCATGTCCGCCTGCAGTCACTGCATTCGCGCTGCGCAGAACTGCAGTCGCTGCAGCACCGCAACGCCCATCCACAGGCCGCACTGCGCGCGCTGTGCCCGTTCCTGTTCGACAATGTCGGCCTGCATCGCATCTTCGTACTGCTGCCACCGGGTTGCACCACCCCTTTCGCCCAGGCACTGCAGGCCCTGGGCTTCATGCGTGAAGGCATCCTGCGCGACTTCCACCTGGACGCCGAGGGATGGCATGACCGCCAGTTGCTGGCGCTTACCGCGCCAGCGTGGCGCAGCCACCTGCAGCGGATCGGCTAGCGCACCCGCTCCAGTGCCGCACCCGCGCCGGTCAGCACCGTGCAGGCGTGATCCTGCAGTTCTTCGCCGCTGGCATCGTTGCCGCTGGCGGCATCCACGCGGGTGGCCAGCAGGATGAAGCCGGGGCCACCCTGCACGTCATCGCGTCCGGCCACCACCAGGCTCCACTGGCCCACATCGCCTACGCCGCTCAGGCCATAGGCCAGCAGGTTGAGCGGATTGGCGGTCATTTCCGCACCGGGCAACAGATAGGCCTGGTACTGATGCCCGCGCAGAAGCACCGGCAACGGTGACCAGCGTGGCCCCAGGGCGCCGGCGTGTGCATCCAGGGCCTGCAGGACGTCCGTGCGCAGGCAATCGACATGGATATGCAACTGGTGCTGCGATCGTCCGTGCGGTGAATTCAGCGCCAGGCTGGCTACGTTGCGCGGTAATGGCTGGCCCAGGGCCTGTTCGGTGTGCGCGCGCGCCTGCCAGGCGGCCGCGAAATAGTTGGGCGCCCCACGCTGGTAAAGACCGCGGCTCTCGATGCCACTTACCTTGTCCAGCGGCATCAGCAGGAACTGGTAGTCACCGTGTGCATCCTTGACCAGCACGTCACGGCGGCCGGCCGCCGTCTCCACCCGCAGGCAGCTGCCGCGCGGGCCGTCAGCTGCCTGGCAGTCACGCTCGATCAGGCGCCACAGCGCATCGGAATGGACGGGCGGCGGAGGCGGCGCGCTCGCACAGGCGGACAACAGCAGCAGCGGCGACAGCAGCAACGAGCGCAGGGACACGGCGGCGACTCACGGAACAGGCACGGCAGGCGGCGCCGCACTGCATTCTAGCCAGCGCGGTGCTGCAATCAGTAGGTGCCGAACGGCACTTCAACCACGATCGGAGCCACGCCCTCGCCCGCCTGCAGGGTGTAGCGGTCCAGTGCGCCATCATCTTCGGCGTGCGGCTGGCGCTGGAAATGCAGGGGATAACGGTCATCACCCAGGCGCACGGCGCTGCCATCGGCCTCCAGCGCGGCACCTTCGGGAATGAGCAGCCCCCCCAGGTCGCTGTAGGCCCCCGGCACATCGGTGAAACCATAGTCAGCCAGTTCATCCACGCGCTGCATCGCATAGACGTGCGGCAGGTAGGGGCGTGCCGGGCTGCGGCCATTGCTGAGGTCGGTCACCCAGGCCTGTGGCAGGTGGTATTGCTCGCGCAGTGCGGCCACGCCCAGCGACGGGCTGGCCACCTGCAGGCAGCACACCGCGCGCTTGCCCTCACGATCGACAATGGCGAATCGATCGCCGCGGGTGGCGGCCTGCGGCAGCATCGCGAACGCCAGGTTGCGCTGGGCGGGTGCGTAGCCTGCCTCGGTCTGCAGGTTGCGCCAGGCACCGAACACCGGCGCTTCCGCAGCGGCGTCCGGCGTCGGCTCGATGGCAGAGGCGGCAAACGCCACGCCCAGCACCGACACTGCCAGTACTCTTCTCGCCCTGCGCTTGTCGCGCAAACTGCCTGCCGTCATAGCGTATCCAACACCTGCACCGGAATGGCCCGGCCTGCCCGCTGGCGTGCTGCCAGCCATCCCTCCCACTATGCAATGACCACGCTGTGCCGGCAATGACCGGAGTGCTGACGCCTTTCGCGCGACGGGTGCTATCGTTCCGCCATCTTCCCTGCGCAGGAGCGCTCGCATGTCCGCCTTCCGTCTGTCCCTGTTACTGCCTGCGTCGGCCCTGCTGCTGTCGGCCTGCGTCAGCACCCCTGGCCCGCAGGTCAAGGGTACCGGCCACTGCGATGCCAGCCAGCTGGGCTGGGCAATCGGCCAGCCGGCCAACGAACCCAACATCCGCCGCCTGTCCAGCGAGAGCGGCGCCGGCCTGGTCAACCCGATCGGCCCCAGCACCATCACCACGAAGGACATCCGCCAGGATCGCCTGCGCGTGTACGTGGACAAGGACAACATCATCACCGCTACCCGTTGCGAGTAAGCGCCGCCTCAGTTTTTGTAGAGCCGAGCCCATGCTCGGCTGCTCTGCGGTCGGGCCACGCGAGAACCCGAGTCGAGCATGGCTCGGCTCTCCAGGGCTCAGGGTTCGGTATACCCCGCGCAGTCCGGCAGCGCCTGGTCGGGGTGGAACATCCCCTCCCCGAAGCGGAACAGCCGCGTGTAGCTGCACACAGGGTCCTGCTCGGTGCGCACGTCCTTCTTCTTCAGCGGGCCCTTGGCCAGCGAATCCTCGAAACGCGAAACGCCCGCCGGAAAGCGGGTTGCCACCGTCTGGTAGCGCAGCACCGGCATGCCCTCGGCCACCGGATCCAGCCCGAGCCTGGCCGAGAACCCGTATTCGTCGTGGCAGGCACCTGCGCGCTGCTTCATGTCCTGCTCGCTGAAACACGCACGGATCATCGCATTGCCCAGCCATGGCACCGTCAGCACGTCGTCGTCCACCTGGATGTCGTCCTGCAGGTGGCGCACGCGTGCCAACTGCAGCGTGGACGCGTCGGCACTTCCACCGGAGTACATGGTGCTGAACTTGACGATGCCGCCTACCAGCACATTCTGGTGGGCGCGCTGCTGCGGGTCGGTCACCGGCTCATCGCTGCCGATACCCGGAGCCAGGCGCACGATCCACGGCCACAGCGACAGCTCGCTTTCCTGCGACACGTCGATGCTGACGTGGTAGGTATGCGCTTCGCTTTCGCCGGCCACCCGTTCAGAGACTTCCAGCGTCGTTGGCCGATCACCGTCCTCGGCCACCGGTTGCACACGCACGCACCAGACACGATCAAGCGTGCAGTACTGCGTGCGTACTTCGCCCTGCCCGCCCTGTTCCAGCACCTGCCCCAGCGGTTCCATCACGTTGCCGGCGGCATCGCGCTGCTGCGGCAGGATAGAAGACTGCGCCAGCACCAGCAGCGGGGTCGCCAGCAATGCAGCGCACAGGGCGGCGCGGACGGGAATGGAAGGCATGGGCGGCTCCTGTGGCTGGGATTCCGATGGTAACCGTTACCCGGACGGCGGCGGACCTGCCCGGCATCGCCCTTGTAGCGTCGAGCCATGCTCGACTGCCCTGTCCGTCCTCAATGCCCACTGCAATCGCAGCTGCCCCACCCCTTCGCCTTCGACGTCTGGCCAATACCCGGGTTGAAGGTATTGCTCGGGTCCAGCTGCCGGTAGAAACCTGCCAGCGCCGGCTTGGCCGGGTACAGGTGGCCGACGTTGTGCTCGGCCGGATACTCGGCGCCACGCTGGTCCAGCAGCGCCCACATCGCATGCTCGATCGCCACCGGGTCTTCGCCCTTGCGCGCGATGTAGTCCTGGTGGAACACGTGGCACAGGAAGTGGCCGTAGTACAGTTTGTGCAGCAGGCGGCCGTCGATATCGGCCGGCAACTGCTCGAACCAATCCGTATCGTCGCGGCGCAATGCGATATCCAGCGCGACGATGTCCTGCACCTGCTCACGATGCACTTCACGATAGCGGACTGCCGCACCGGCCACCGCGAAGCGATGCAGGAACGCCTTGCGTCCCTCCTCGGCCGTGCATTGGAAATAGCCGCCTTCGTGCCCGGCGAAGAACCCGCGCAACCAGGCCTCGGTTTCCGCAGCGTCCTGGGCAGAGACCTTCAGCAACAGGTGATGCTCGTAGCGTTGCCGGAACTCGCCCATGCGCTTTGGCAGGTGCGAGGGCAGCAGGCCGGTCAGCACCTGCATCACCCGGTCGGTCACCCCGCGCAGGCCCAGCCGTTCGAACCAGCCATCGACGCGGCTCTTCAATGCGAACGCCGCGGGCACACGGGAGGTACCGAGGCGATCGATCAGCAGGAAGCTGTCCTTGCCGTAGCGCTCGCCGATGTCATAGGCATCGCGGTGAATGTACTCGCCCGCGATCGGCAGGCGCTCGAAGCCGGTCAGCAGCTGGCGACGGATCGCGGTGAGGCTGTCGGTGCGATTGCTGCCGATATAGAAGACCTCGGCAGCCTCCTTCTCGAAGGTGTCCAAGCGCACCGCGAACACTGCCAGCTTGCCGGCAGATCCCGCTGCCTCGAAGTGGCGGCTGGGATCCGCATTGAAGCGTGCGGGAGTATCGGCACCGACTTTGCGTACTTCCTCGGCATAGCGTGGATCGGAAGCCGCACGGCCGTCGCCATCGCCCACGTCGGCGGCCGTGTAGTCACCGGCCTGCAGGCGCTGCAGGATCTGCTCGGGCGTATCACCCAGCGCGATGCCCAGATGGTTGACCAGCTGCAACTGGCCCTGCGCATCGACCTGCGCATACAGCGCCAGCTCGGTGTAGGCTGGGCCACGTCGCACCAGCGCGCCACCGGAGTTGTTGCAGATGCCGCCCAGCACCGAGGCACCGATGCAGGACGAGCCGATCACCGAATGCGGTTCGCGACCCAGCGGGGCCAGCGTCTGCTCCAGGCGGTCCAGCGTGGCACCGGGCAGGCACAGCACCTGGCGGCCTTCGTTCAACAACTGGATGCCGGTCAGGCGCAGCGTGTTGACCAGCACGATCGGCCGGCCATAGTCATCGCCGTCCGGGGTCGAGCCGCCGGTCAGGCCGGTGTTGGCCGCCTGCAGGATGATCGCCGCGCCGCCCTGCACCGCTGCCTGCAGCACGCGCCACAGTTCCAGCAGCGTCCCCGGGCGCACCACCGCCAGCACTGGGCCATCGCCGAAACGGTAGCCGCGGCGGAAGCGGCGCGTAGCCTTGTCGCCGGTCATTACATGGCGATTGCCGACCGCATCGCGCAACTGTGCCAGCACGGCGTCGTGGCCGCTCATGGCAGGCTGACCAGCGAGTCGCGGCCGATGTCGGCGATGCGGCGCGCACCGGTCAGCGTCATCGCCACGCGCATTTCCTTGGCGATCAGGTCCAGCAGGTTGGCCACGCCGGCCTCGCCCTGCGCGGCCAGCGCATAGATGAAGGCGCGGCCCAGCAGCACGGTATCGGCCCCCAGCGCCAGCATGCGCACCACGTCCAGGCCAGTGCGGATGCCGGAATCGGCGAGGATCTTCAGGTCGCCCTGCACCGCATCGGCGATGGCCGGCAACGCACGTGCGGTGGACAGCACGCCGTCCAGCTGGCGGCCACCGTGATTGGAGACCACGATGCCATCGGCACCGAACTTCACCGCATCACGCGCGTCATCCGGGTCGAGGATGCCCTTGATCACCATCGGGCCCTTCCAGAATTCGCGGATCCACTCCAGGTCCTTCCACGAAATGGAGGGATCGAAGTTGCTGCCCAGCCAGCCGATGTAGTCCTCCAGCCCGGTCGGGTTGCCGCGGTAGTTGGAGATGTTGCCCAGGTCATGCGGGCGCCCGAACAGGCCCACGTCCCACGCCCAGTGCGGATGGGTGATGGCCTGGCCGATACGGCGCAGCGAGGCGTTCGGGCCGCTCATGCCGGAGTGTGCATCGCGGTAGCGCGCACCCGGCACCGGCATGTCCACGGTGAACACCAGCGTGGTCACGCCCTCAGCCTGTGCCCGCTCCAGCGCATTGCGCATGAAGCCGCGGTCGCGCAGCACATACAGCTGGAACCACATCGGCCGCTGGATGGCCGGGGCGACTTCCTCGATCGGGCACACCGATACAGTGGACAGGGTGAACGGGATGCCGCGGCTGTCGGCCGCGCGCGCCGCCTGTACCTCGCCGCGCCGCGCATACATTCCGGTCAGGCCGACCGGCGCCAGCGCCACCGGCATCGCCAGTTTTTCGCCGAACAGCTCGGTTTCCAGGCTCAGGTCGGACATGTTGCGCAGGATGCGCTGGCGCAGCGCGATGTCGGACAGGTCGGAAACGTTGCGCTTCAGCGTGTGCTCGGCATACGCGCCGCCATCGATGTAGTGGAACAGGAACGGCGGCAGCCGGCGTTCGGCAGCAGCACGGTAATCGGTGGAGGCGGAGATGATCATGGGGTCAACCGTGGGGGGAAGGCAGGCGCGAGGCCCGCGCACGCCGGGCTTCGTTGTCATCGAGGGTGCGCAGCGTGGTGTGCACGAACTCGAGGTGGGCATGCGCGGCGGCGCGCGCGCGTTCGGGGTCGCCGGCCAGCACCGCATCCATCATCTCGCGGTGCTGGTCGGACAGCGGCGAGAAGGTCCTCGCCGAGGTGTAGAGCTTTTCGCGGCTCTGCGAGATGTTGGTCTGCAGCAGTTCGAACAGCCCGCGCATCACCTGCAGCAGCACCAGGTTGTGCGAGGCCTCGGCGATGGACAGGTGGAAGGCCGCGTCGGCCTCCGCCTCGCCAGTGGGGTCGTCCTTGCCGTGCGCGTCCATCATGGTCTGGAAGGCCTGTGCGATGCGCGCGCGGTCCTCGTCGGTGGCACGCAGCGCCGCATGCCAGGCGGTGGCACCTTCCAGCGCGTGGCGGATCTCCAGCACGTCGAAGCGGTATTCCGGGTCGCCCTGGAACAGCGGCAGGTACGGCGCCAACGGTTCATCCAGCGCCTGCCGCGCGCGTGCCGCAGGCTCGGCCACGTAGGTGCCACCACCGACCCGTGCGGTCAACAGGCCCTGGCTGGCCAGCTGCGCGATGGCCTCGCGCAGCGCGGTGCGCGAGACCCCCAGCTGCACCGCCAGGGTGCGCTCGGCCGGCAGCCGGTCGCCCGGCCGCAGCTGTTGTTCCTGCACCAGGCCGCGCAGCTGCGCAGCCACCTTGTCCGAAATACGTTGCGTGCTCATGGCGCCATTGTGGCCCGAAGCGCGCAGCGGGTGGTCGGCCAGCCGCGCATGGCTCAGGGAATCATCCAGGTCAGCCAGTAAGCCTGGGCCAGGGTGATCAGGCCGACCATCGTGGTGAAGATCAGGCTGTGCTTGACCGTGAAGCGGAACAGATCCGACTCCTTGCCGGCCAGGCCGACCGCCGCGCAGGCAATGGCGATCGACTGCGGTGAGATCATCTTGCCGGTGACACCGCCGGTGGTGTTGGCCGCTACCAGCAGCACGTCGGACACGCCGATCTGCTGTGCGGTGGTGGCCTGCAGTGCCGAGAACAAGGCATTGGACGAGGTGTCCGAACCGGTCAGGAACACGCCCAGCCAGCCCAGGAACGGTGAGAAGAACGGGAACGCGTCGCCGGTATGCGCCAGTGCCAGGGCCAACGTGGCAGACAGTCCCGAGTAGTTGGCGATGAAGGCGAACGCCAGCACCATGCCAATCGAGTAGATCGGCATGCGCAGCTCACGCACGGTCTCGCCGAAGGTCTGCAGCGCCGAACGTGCAGGCATGCGCAGCACGATGATGGCAATCACCCCGGCCAGGATGATCGAGGTACCGGTGGCCGAGAACCAGTCGAACTTGTAGATGGCGTCATAGCTCAGCGGCGCATCCACGATCGGTGGCATCTTCTGCACCAGCTGGTCCAGGCCCGGCACTGGGATCTTCAGCACCCAGCCTTCCAGCGGACCGCCCGCCGCGAACAGCGACTTGAACGGCTTGATGCTCCACAGCGTGACCATCGCGGTGAGGATCAGGAACGGCGACCATGCCCTGGCGATCTGGCCGACGCTGTGGCGCGGTGCCTCCAGTGCCTGTGCGGCCGCCTCGGCGCTGGTTTCGGTGTCGAAACGAAAGATCCGCACCGGCTTCCAGCGGCGCAGGAACAGGGTCAGGCACACCAGCGACGCCAGCGACGCGGTGATGTCCGGCAGTTCCGGGCCGATGAAATTGGAGGTCAGGTACTGCGCGATGGCGAACGAACCACCCGCAACCAGCACCGCCGGCCAGGTCTCCTTGATACCGCGCCAACCATCCATGATCGCCATGATCCAGAACAGCACGATGATGGTCAGGAACGGCAACTGGCGGCCGGCCATCTGGCCGATCTCGAATGCGTCCAGGCCGGTGACCTGCCCGGCCACGATGATCGGAATGCCCATCGCGCCGAACGCTACCGGCGCGGTGTTGACGATCAGGCACAGGCCGGCGGCATACAGCGGCTTGAAGCCCAGCCCGACCAGCAACGCTGCGGTGATCGCCACCGGCGCACCGAAACCGGCCGCCCCTTCCAGGAAGGCGCCAAAAGCGAAGCCGACCATCAGCATCTGCAGGCGCTGATCTTCGGTCACCGAGAGGATCGAGGCCCGGATGATGTCGAACTGCCCGGTCTTGACCGAAACTTTGTAGAGGAACACCGCACCGATGATGATCCACGCGATGGGCCACAGGCCGTAGACGAAACCGAAGCCGGCCGCGCCCAGCGCCTGGGGCACCGGCATGCGGTAGAACAGCAGGGCCACGCCGAGTGCGATGGCCACGGTGATCGTGCCGGCCAGCCAGCCCTTCATGCGCAGCACTGCCAGGGCAACGAAGAAGAACGCGATCGGCAGCAGCGCGATCAGGCTCGACAACCACAGGTTGCCGGCGGGGTCGTACAGGTGTTGCCAGGGCTGCATGAAGACTCTCGACTGGGGACGGGTTCAACACCGCAGGGGTGGGCGGTCGTGGGCTCCAGCATTATTGGTCGTACCAATAATGGATTTATGGAACCGTTGGACGCAGATTGAACCGCCGATTGCGCGAAGAGCCTATTAGACCATAGGGCTAGAACGAACTATTGGTACGACCATTAAGACGGTTGAGACCGTGGCGCGCATCCACCACACTGGATCCTGCCCAATGTCTGGTACACGAATGACACTCGCCCCCACCCGCGACCTGCAGTCCATGCAGCAACAGGCAGCTGACTGTCTGGCCGGCTACGCTGAAGCGAACCTTCTCAATCATGCAGGCTTGGATGCGCTCATCGCCCACCTGCGCGCATATCCGGATTCGGGCGAACCCATGGCCCTGCCAGACTGGGATCAGGCAGGCTCAGAGCTTCAGATCGCGGGTCGAGGCGATCCATTGCCGCCATCTCTGTTGGGGCAGATCGCCACAGACAAGCACGAGGAGTTGAATGACCTGATCTGTTCCTGCGTTGAAGTGGGAATCGCAGATCTGTACGGCGCTACGACGGATGTTCCTGACCAGATGCTGGCCAGAGCACTGGCCATCCTGCAGCGCAACACTTCGCAGCAGACCTGACTGCTTCAACTCCGCCTTGGAATCACGATCAGATCCCCCCGAAGGGACTCTGATCCCACTCCCTCAACCCCTTAGATCTTCTTCTCCAACCGCCGCATCACCGCCAGCACCAGCACGCACAGCACGCTCACCCCGATGGCGATCACGTACTTGCTGATCCCCACCGCAATCCCTATGGCCGCTGCCATGATCAGCGAGCTGGCCGTGGTCAGGCCGCTGACCTGGTCCTCGCGTGACCCACGCAGGATGGTGCCAGCGGCAACGAAGCCGACACAGGCCACCACCGCTTCGATCAGGCGCACCGGATCAACCTGCAGCAGGTCGCGGTAACGCTCCTGCTGGAAATGCTCGGCCACCGAGTCGCCGAGGCCGACGATCAACGCGGCGGCCCCTGCGATCAGCATGTGCGTACGCAGGCCAGCGGCGTGCTTGCCCATCTCGCGCTCGACGCCGAGCACGCCGCCGAACAGCATCGCTGCGGCAACGCGCAGCAGGATCGAGACATCCTGGGTAAGTTCCATGGGAAAGCTCCGGAATTTTCCCGGAGCGTCGCGCGGCGGTCGTGGGACGGCGGTGAAAGCGATGGCACGCCTTCTTCACCGCACGCTTTCATCCACGCATGGCGTGGATCTACTGACCGCATTCGCTCATTGCGCCAGGTAGCCACCATCGATGGCGTAGTACGTGCCGGTCGCGAACGAGGCATCGTCGCTGGCCAGCCAGGCTACCAACGCGGCCACTTCCTGCGGCGTACCCAGCCGCTTCAACGCGTGCCGCCCTTCCAGCGTGGCGCGCACCTTCGGGTCCATCTTCTCCAGCAGTGGCGTGCTGATGAAGCCCGGACCCACCGCGTTGACACGGATGCCGTCAGCCGCATGTTCCCATGCTGCGGTCTGGGTCAGCCCGACCACGCCGTGCTTGGCCGCCACATACGCGGTGGAGCCGGCATAGCCCACCTGGCCCAGGATCGAGGCCATGTTGATGATGCTGCCGCCCGTGCCTGCAGCGCGCATGGCCTGGATCTGCGCACGCTGGCACAGGAACACGCTGGTGAGGTTGACATCGATCACGCGCTGCCAGCCATCAATCGGATAGTCGCCGCTGCTGGCCGCCGGCCCGCTGATGCCGGCATTGTTGACCGCAACGTGCAGGCCGTCGAGTTCCTTGATCGTGCGCTGCACCGCTGCCTCCACCGCCGCCTCGTCGGTGACGTCCAGCGCGATGCCGATGGCCTGTGCACCCGAATTGCGCAACTGCGCCACGGTGGCATCCACCGCATCCTGCTTCAGGTCCCAGACCGAGATACGGGCACCGGATGTGGCCAGTGTCTGGGCCACGGCCAGGCCGATGCCCGACACGCCGCCGGTCACGATCGCGGTCTTGCCGGTCAACTGGTAATCAATCATCTCCATTCTCCATCGGTGGGGGTATCAAAGTGGCCTGCAACAGCCAACCGACCCACCCTACGCGCACGCCCGTGATGGTCGGGCTGACATCGCATCTCCAGATCGTTCCAGCCATGAAACCTCAACCGCAGTTTATGTATGGAACTACGTACGGATATGCGTGCAAAACGCCGGCGTATGTTCTTCGGCATTTTCACTTTGGCCGTAATCGCCAATCGTTTTGACCTTATCGAAGTCAAAAGCGCGCGAATCGCGGCGACAATGGGAAACGCTTCCAGATTCTTCGACACATTCAATTCAACCTGTGTTTGCGCAGAGCGATGTCCCGATATTTCACTTTTGCTGATTACCGCCAGTTCGGCGAACGCCATGGCTACGACTACCGGATCGAAGGGAGTGAACTGCGCGACGACCAATGGGCAGGGCGTGGCGACGTCCACGAACAGTCACTGCGCGGTGGCCTGGGCCTGATCGCCTCGGACGTGCACAACCGGTTCACCTACACGGCCACCGCTGTGCACGGTGCCGGCCTGACCATCCGCTTGATGCTTCAGGGCGAAGTGGATGTCCAGTTTCCTCGTCGCAAGGGGTTCACCCTGCGCGCCGGCACAGGCATGACCACCAGCCACCATGAACCTGTGTCGATGGCCGGGCTGCATCCCGGTGGCAGCCACCTGCGCGGGGTCAGCTTGAGCGTACCGGCCGATCTGGACGTGGACATGCTGCGCCTGCCGGCACTGCAACGGGTCCTTCATTCCCCTCTGCAGTGCCGCCACTGGGCCATTCCGCATGCCTTGCTGCCGACGCTCGCGCAATTGTTCGACAGCCCCTGGCAGGACGACATCGATGCGCTGTGGCGCGAAGGCGTGGCCCTGCAGGTGTTGGCCGTCGGCCTGCAGGCCGAGGATATGCAGACCGAGCATATACGCACGCTGCGCGCCGGCCAGCGCGAGCGGCTGGAGCGAGTGCGCAGCTATCTGCATGACGACCCCAGCCATGCCCACAGTCTGATCGAACTGGCCCAGCTGGCCTGCATGAGCCCCAGCTCCTTGCGCCGCCATTTTGCCCAGCAATATGGAAGCTCGGTGTTCGACTACCTGCATGAGCAGCGCATGCGCCATGCCGAACAGGGCCTGCGCGAAAACGGATGGACCGTCGAGCAGGCTGCCGCCGCCAGCGGCTACCGCCACCCCAGCAACTTCGCCGCCGCGTTCCGCAAGCGCTTCGGCCTGGTCCCCAGCCGCTGGCGTACGGGCCCGTCGAAGGTGGGCTGAAGGCCCGGGCCCTGGCAGGTGTCGACCTTGGTCGACACGCTCCTGCGCCATTGCGGATGCCGGCCAGCGGCCGGCACTACCACACCCGCCTGGATCCACCTGCCATGACTCAGCCCCGGTAGGTGTCGACCTTGGTCGACACGCGCTGAAAGCGATCATATTCCCGGCACATCTTTGCGCATGTCGCAGATGCCCATTGCGGCGAAAGATGGGCCGCGGCATCGTAGTAAGGCTGACTACAGGGACTTCTCGTGGACAACCGAGATCAGCCAAGCACGCCTTACTTCATCCGATGCATCCAAAGTCCGTGGCTACCCGAGACAGGCGCGCATACGGACGATCTACGCAGCTTACAGGCACATTGGAGCGAGGCAGCGATTCCAGAGGGCTTCATACAGCTCCTGCGTTGGTCAAACGGTGGGCGCTGCGTGTTCCCTCATGCTTATGTCGACCTGTGGTCCATCGCCAGCATCATTCAGCTTAACGGCAGCTACCAGATCCGTCGTTATCTTGGCGACTCCCTGATGGGCATTGGAACGGACGGTGGATCGACGCTCATTGCGCTCGATCTCCGTTTGCTCAGACCCGGCCAGATCGTCTCATTCGATCTGGCCGATCTCGATATCAGCCAGGGCAAGCCCATCGCCGAATCTATTGCCGAACTCTTTCGTAAGTTCGACAGCGGCCTGCTGACTAGCGACAACCTTTATCCTTGAACATGGAAATGCCGGCCAGCGACCGGCACTACCACGTGCTACCAGGCACGGCCCGGCGTCACCCTGCGGGCCTCAATACACCGGTAGATCGATGTAGCTGGCCTGCGCCGCGCTGTGCCACACGCGCTGCGTGGCCTTCTGGTAATCGCCCGGCTTGGCCAGGTAGATGTTCGGCACGTAGGTCTGCGGGTTGCGGTCGTACAACGGGAACAGGCTGGACTGCACCTGCACCATCACCCGGTGGCCCTTCTGGAACGTGTGGTTGGCGTTGGGCAGGTCAAAACGGTACGGCAGCACCTGGTTGGCGGGCAGCGGCTTCGGATCGCTGAAGCTCTCGCGGTAGCGGCCACGGAAGATCGCCAGCGACACCGGCAACTCATAGCCCCCCATTTCCGGCGTCGACGCTTCCTGGTCCGGATACACGTCGATCAGCTTCACCACCCAGTCGCTGTCGGTGCCGCTGGTCGAGGCCTGCAGGTGCACCACCGGCGCGCCGCCGATGCGCAACGGCGCGGTCAGCGGTTCGGTGATGAAGGTCAGCACATCCGGACGACCATCGACAAAGCGCTGGTCCTTGACCAGCCAGGTGGTCCACATGTCGCGGTCACCGAAGCGGACCGGGCGCGGCACGAACGGCACCGGCTTGGCCGGGTCGGACACGTATTCCTCGAAGTCGCCCTCGCCCGCCGCCGGTGCCTGGAACGCCAGCTTGCCGCCGGCGCGCAGGTACAGCGGCTTGCTGCTGGCGGCACAGCCCTTGTCGCAGCTGCGCGGCCAACCCTTCAGGCGGTCCCAGTGGTTTTCGCCGGTGTTGTAGATCAGCACCGGCGGCGTATCGGCCTTCGGCGCGCCATCCACCAGGTACTGATCGAAGAACGGCTTGAGCACGTCGCGGCGGAACTGCAGCGCGGTATCGCCGTCGAACTTCAGCGCACCCAGTTCGCTGCCGCTGTAGTTCACCTGGCTGTGTCGCCACGGGCCCATCACCAGGTAATTGCGGTTGTTGCCGCTATCGCGTCCTTCCATCGCCTGATAGGCGTGGTTGGCACCCCACATGTCCTCCTGGTCCCACAGGCCCTGCAGCCACATGGTCGGCACCTTCAGCGGTGTCTTGGCCATCACCGCGTCCAGCGCCTGGCCCTGCCAGAAGCCGTCATAGGCCGGATGCTCGACCAGCTTCTTCCACCAGGTCAGCTGGTCCACGCCGGTGAAACGCGCGTAGTCGCCTGCCGAGCCGATGCGCAGGAAGGTGCTGTAGTCGTCGTAGCCGAGGCTGGGCAGCGGCGTACCCTTGCCGCGCTTCTCGGTCTGCATGGCGAAGTAGTTGAAGTTGACCTGGCGGAACGCACCGTAGTTGAGCCAGTCGTCGCCCATCCAGCCATCGACCATCGGGCTCTGTGGTGCGGCCACCTTCAGTGCCGGGTGCGGGTCGGTCAGCGCCATCACCACGGTGAAGCCCTCGTACGACGAGCCGAGCATGCCGACCTTGCCATTGCTCTCCGGTACGTTCTTCACCAGCCAGTCGATGGTGTCCCAGGCGTCGGTGGAATGGTCGACTTTGGTGTTGTTCAACGGCCCGCGCAGCGGCCGGGTCATCACGTAATCGCCCTCGGAACCATACTTGCCGCGGATATCCTGGAACACGCGGATGTAGCCGCCGTCGACAAACACCTCGTCACCCTGCGGCAACAGGTCGCGCATGCGCGGCGAATCACTGCGGCTGGCGCGACCGGCAGCATCATAGGGAGTCCGGGTCAGCAGGATCGGCGCATTATGGGCGCCCTTGGGCACCACGATCACCGTATACAGCCTGGTGCCATCACGCATCGGCACCATCACCACGCGCTTGTCGTAGTCGCGACCGACATCGGGGGCAACGAACGGCTTGCCGCTGATATCCGGGGTCATCGGCGGGGTATCGGCGGCCAGCACGGTGCTGGACAGGCAAAGGGCAATGGCTACAGCGACGGCACGCACACGCATGGACAACCCCTCCCGGCAGGAAAGCCTCAAGCCTACTCCTGCCTGGCGCCGTGAAGTGTGTGCATGCTTTGCATTCTGCGGTGGATGCGGGCAGGACTGATGGCACATGTGCCTGCGTTGCCGCTGCGCTCGTCGGCGAAAGGTAGTGCCGGCCGCTGGCCGGCAACCGCGTAACGCGCCCCAGGATCATGAAGTTGCCGGCCAGCGGCCGGCACTACCCGATCAGGCTGCCGTTACTTCATGCAACGCCAGCCAACGCCAACGGCCGTCTTCCTGCCGCAGCACGGCCAGTGCTTCACGCCAGGCCATCCCACCTTCAGCAACGCCCTGCCCTTCACGGTAGCGCAGCATTACCAACGGTGCCGGCACCGCAATGAACTGCAGGGCATCGATTTCGATACACAGGCCCGGGCGGGCACCGTGGCCGCCAGCGAACATGCCGGCCAGTGCTTCGCGGTCCAGGCGCTGCCCAGCAATACCGACCATGCTGAAGTCGGTGCAGAAATGATCCATCAGCGCATCCAGCGTACTGGCGGCTGCTTCCGCACGGAACCAGGCCTGCAGCTTGGCGATCAGATCATGGAACTCGTTCTCTGCGGTCATCGTCATTGCATTGTCTCGGGTTGGGAAAGAGAGATCGATTGCGAACGGCGCAGCAGCGCCATCGGCAGCAGCGTCATTGCAGCGGCCAAACCCAGCGCCACGCTGGTGGCGCGTGCCGGCAGCCATTGCATGGCCAATGCCAGCAGCAGTGCGATGGCGGCGGTGCCGAGGCAGAAGCTGAGCTGGCGGTTGAGGTTCCAGAGTGCACTGGCATCGCCCAACGCCTCACCTCCCACGCCATGGAAGGCCAGCGTCTGCGCGGTGCTGCTGCACAGGCTGCCGCCGGCGCCCATCAACGCGAACAACAATCCGGCCAGCACGAAGGCCGGCTGCAGCAGCAGCGCCATCAACAACAGGCCGCTGGCCTGCAGGAGCATGCCGGCGCGGAGTACCGCGGCCGGACCGAAGCGAGCCAGCAGGCGCTTGCTGGCCATGATCGCGATGGCCGCAGCCAGCGCCCAGGGCAGCATCAGCGCGCCGATGCGTGCCGCGCTGTAACCGGCGTGGTGCAATTGCAGGGTACTGACCAGTTGGCTGCCGATGAACACACCGGGTACGGCGAGATACACCAGCATCGCCAGCCGCAGCCCGCGATGGGACAGCAACGACCAGCGCAGCAGTGGCTGCGCCTGCCGACGTGCATGCCGCAGGTGCGTCGCCGCCAGCAACAGCGCGGCCAGCAGCAACACGGCACCTGCACCGCGATGTCCCGATTCGCCCAGCCAGGTCAGCGCCAGCAGCAGCGCGCCCAGCGCCAGCATCGCGGTGGACAGGGCATAGGCCTGCAGGCGCGGCGCACTGCGCGCGCAGTCGGCCGGCATCCAGGCCAGCACCAGACCGATGGCCACCACCGCCAATGGCAGGCTGGCCCAGAGCACGCCGCGCCAGGACAGCCACTGCACCAGCAGCCCGCCCAGCGCCGGCGCCAGTGCTGGCACCAGCAGCGCCACCAGCAGGATGCGGCGGGTCAGCGCGCCACGTTGCCCGGCCGTGCATTGCCGGTACGCCGCGGCTTGCGCCACGGGAATCAGCAGACCGCCGGCCAACCCCTGCAGCAGGCGCCATCCGAGCAGCCAGCCGATCCCCGATGCGGAACCTGCCAGCGCAGCGCCAACCGCGAACAACAGCAACGCCACCAGCAGCAAGCGACGCTCGCCACAGCGCGCGGCCAGCCACGGCGCCAGCGGAATCACCACGCTCAGGCCCAGCATGTACGCTGTGCCGACCCAGGCCAGGGTGCTGACGTCGGCGTGCAGCTCCACTGCCAATGCCGGATAGGCCACCGTGGCGATGAACATGTTGACCAGATCCAGGGCGAATACCAGCAGGAAGATCGCCTCATGGCGCAGGCGGGGGGACGGCATCGGCGGCGCTCCAGCGAGGAAGCAGCCAGCATGCCGTCCGGACCCCATTGGAAAAACACGACGGCAGCTGCAACACTGTCAAATCTGTTTTGACAATGGATCGCCATGGTCAGCCTTGATCGCTTCGATATCTTCCGTGCCGTGGTCGAAGCCGGCAGCCTGACCGCTGCGGCCGATCGGCTCGGCCTCAGCCGCGCGGTGGTCAGCTTCAACCTGAAGCGGCTGGAGCAGGAGCTGGGCGTGACCCTGCTGTTGCGCAGTACCCGCCACCTGTCCCTGACCGAGGCCGGCGAGCAGTTCCTGCAACATTGCGTGCAGGCATTGGATGCTGCGCAGGCGGCGATCGATGCCGCGCGCCGCGACCAGCACCAGCTGCAGGGCGTGCTGCGCCTGACCACCACACCGGAGTACGCCCAGCTACGCCTGATTCCCGCGTTGGAGGCGTTCCGCGCGCAGCACCCGGCCCTGCAGCTGCACCTTTCAACTTCTCCAGCGCCAGCGGACCTCATTCCCGAACGCTTCGACCTGGCGATCCGCCTCGGCCGCCTGCCGGATTCGGGCCTTCACGCCAGTGAACTGGAGCGCCACCCACTGTGCGCGGTGGCCGCTCCCTCGCTGCTGGCGCGCCTGCCCTCTGCCGAGGCTGCCGATGACCCGGCACAGCTGGGCACCCTGCCCCGCCTGGGCTATCCGCGCCTGGCCGATGTGCCGGTGATCGCACCTGATGGCAGCGGCGCCCTGTTTGCCACCAACCCGGGCAACGCGGTGGTACGCGTGGATGGTGCCAGCAGCCTGCGCGCGTTCGCCCTGGCCGGCGCCGGGGTCACCGTGCTGCCACGCTGGCTGATCGAGGACGACCTGGCCCAGGACCGGCTGCGCCCGGTGCTGCGCCAGCACCGCTTCCCGCAGCAGAGTGTCTACGCGGTCTACCCGCACAGCACGCAGCCCTCACCGAAGGTACGGCAGCTGATTGATTTCCTGCGTGGGTGGTCTGAAAGCGGGCGCGGGTAGCCTCCTGCGGCCAATCGCCAGGCCGCAGTGAAGTTACAGAGGGTACGAGCCTCCACGAACATCGCCAACCCAGCTATCGAACAAACTCCCCGGTGTCAGATCGTCACTGTGTGAGAACTTTGGTTCATACGACATTTTCGCCCGCATCTCATTGCTCCCCACAACGTAGTGAATGCGGATCTCAGTAGGCATCTCAGCGCCGAACTCATTGCACTTTTCTTCAAGCGCATCTATTTCATCCAGCCCAGCATCAAGCACCCAAGCCAAGCTCTCATTCAACGAGTCATACATCCCACCTCCAGATTTTCGGACGTCATTCAGCTGTTCCTTCTCCACCACAGAACCGTTGAGTCTGTAGAAGAAATCAAACATTGAAATCCCATCTTCACTCGCAACGAAGATGAATACTTCGTCAGCCGTCGCACCGGCATAATCGAGCGCGAGTCGAACCATGCTCGCCTGAGCGTCTGAAACGTGTTCCTCAAAGATCTTGTTCATTGTTCGATCCTCGTAGCACTCGCTTGAATTGGCACTGATACTGAGTTGACCGAGTGAGTGCACTCCGTGCTGCTCGGCTCGAGATCACACCTGCTGCAGCCTTCGCTGGGCTGACGCCGCCACCATCTCGTCAGGGTCACCCGTTAGCAGCTCCAGGACCTCCCTGGATACCTTTGGATTGCAGGCGATTCGGTGACGGACGCTTGCATCGGAATCCCTTGCAAGGCGTGACATCAATGCTGGATCCAGCCGGCGCTTGCTCGCAATTTTCCAGCGGACATCTACGTCATCGCTGGCAGCCAACTGCTCGATGATGGCTAGGGGAATCGTTTTGTTTCCGGCAACGCAACGCGCCAGCTCCGGATAGGTCGACAGGATATCGCGCCACGTCTGATCGTCAGCGTGCCGCAAAGCGAACGAGGTATCCGACTCGTTTTCACACAACCGTTTGAATTCCCATGCGCTCGCGATCATTCGCTGGCCCTCCTGCGCCAGCCTTCCAGTATTGGCTGACCGGCAATTGACCTCCAGTGGCAGAAGCGACATGACTATCCGCCCCGGCGCCTGCTGTTCCATCGTCCGCCGGGCATGGCCCGGCGAGCGCAGCGGCACCCCACAAACAGAAACGGCCCCTTTCGGGGCCGTTCCTTCAAGCATCAACAACCTGCAGTATCAGCGCAGCACCTGCTCCACCAGCTGCACGTCCACGGTCTGCAGCGGCTCGGCGGCATTGCGCGCCAGCTGCACCTGGTAGGTGCCACCGTCGATCTTCCACTGGCGCGCCTGTGCATCGTAGTGGGCCAGGGTCTTCGGCTCGGCTTCGATGCGGATGCGGCGCTGTTCGCCCGGCTGCAGGTTCACCTTGTCGTAGCCGATCAGGCGGATCGGCGTGGTGCTGCCTGCCGGCAGCTTCAGGTACAGCTGGGCCACATCGGCGCCGGCGCGCTTGCCGGTATTGCGGATATCGACGCTGGCGACCAGGCGCGAGCCTTCCACGCTCACCTTCAGGTTGTCATAGGCGAACGAGGTGTAGGACAGGCCATGACCAAAGGCGAAGGTCGGGGTCAGGCCCTTGACCGCCATCCAC
Source organism: Stenotrophomonas sp. YJH_SMC_32 (assembly GCF_059369975.1). NCBI lineage: Bacteria > Pseudomonadati > Pseudomonadota > Gammaproteobacteria > Lysobacterales > Lysobacteraceae > Stenotrophomonas > Stenotrophomonas sp. YJH_SMC_32. Next base: position 155,132 of record NZ_JCAFTE010000005.1, read on the forward strand.
TTGTAGCCGACGTTGGCGCCTTCGATATCGAAATCGAACACATCACCGAACGGCTTGGCCGGCTTGAAGCCGAGGCCATCGATATGCGGGCGCGGCAGCTGCGATTCGTCCGTCACCCAGGTCACCGGCAGGCGGCCCGACGGATTGACCTGACCGGTCAGCAGCGCGGCGATGCCTTCGCCGCCGCGGATGCCCGGGTACCAGGCCTGCAGCATCGCTGGCACCTGCGCCAGCCAAGGGGTGCGCACCGGGCCGTTGGTTTCCAGCACCAGCACGGTCTTCGGGTTTGCCGCGGCCACCGCCGAGATCAGTGCGTCCTGGTTGTCCGGCAGCTGCATGTCCGGCAGGTCCACCGATTCGGCGGCCCACTGCGTGGCAAACACAATGGCCACATCGGCCTGCGCGGCGGCCCTGGCCGCAGCGGCGGCATTGGTCCCGTCCACATACTCGATGGTTGCGTCAGGGCGCGCCGCACGCAGCGATTCCAGCGGCGAGGACGGGTGGAAGATCACCGGGCCCGGCCAGGTGGTCGGCAGCACGCCCGGCACCGCGTTGGTGCCCTTGGCGGTCACGCCCACCATCGACGAACCACCACCACCGATCACGCCCTTGTCGGCGTGGCCACCGATGATGACGATGCGCTTCACGCTGTCGGCCAGCGGCAGCAGGTTGCCTTCATTGCGCAGCAGCACGCTACCCTCTTCCACCGTGCGCTGGGCCACGGCGAAGCCGGCCTCGGCATCCACCTTCTGGTGCTGCGGAGGGTTGTCGAAGTTGCCGTGCAGGAACATCGTGCGCAGGATGCGCGTGACCATGTCATTCAGGCGCGCCTGCGGCACCACGCCGCCATGCACGGCCAGACGCAGCGGTTCGTCGAAGAACACCGCTGCGTCGAACACTTCACCGGCCGACTGCTGGTCCAGGCCGGCCAGCGCCGCCTTCGAACCGCTGTGCACGCCGCCCCAGTCGGACATCACGAAACCGGGGAACTTCCATTCCTGCTTCAGCACCTGGTTCATCAGGTAGCCGTTCTCGCAGCCGTAGGTGCCGTTGATCTTGTTGTACGAGCACATCGCCACGCCCGGGCGGCCAGCCTCCAGCGCGATCTCGAAGGCCAGCAGGTCCGACTCGTGCATGGCCTGTTCGCCGATGCGCACGTCATGGAAGTTGCGCCGGGTCTCCATGTCGTTCAGCGCGAAGTGCTTCATCGAGGAGATCACGTGCTGGCTCTGCACGCCCTGGATCAGCGCGCCGACCATCGAACCGGCCAGCAGCGGGTCCTCACCGGCATATTCGAAGTTGCGGCCGTTGCGTGGATCGCGCTGCAGGTTGACGCTGCCCGACAGCAGGATGTTGAAGCGCTGCTGCCATGCCTCGCGGCCCATGGTCGCGCCACCGGCGAAAGCCACTTCGCGGTTCCAGCTGGACGCGGTGGATGGGCCCGATGGCATCGCCGTGGCGAAATCACCCGGGCGGATGCCGCCCGGATTGGTCACGCCGACACCGGCATCGGCCGACTGCTGCGACGGAATGCCCAGCCGCGCCACGCCCGGCACGAAACCGGCCGAACCGACCGCGCCTTCCGGCAGTGGGCCACCATCCTTGCCCAGCCCGAAGTAGCTGTGCAGCATCTGGAACTTCTCATCCTCGGTCATCGCCTTCAGCAGCAGCGCGGCGCGCGCATCGGCGTTGAGGGTGGTGTCCATCCACGGCCTGTCGCCATGCGTGTCGGCGGCATAGGCCAGTGTCAGCAGGGTGGCGCGCAAGGCGCTGCCTTCCACCTTGAACGGCGCGCTGCTGGCGGCCTGGAAACCATCGCTGAAATAGCTGGCATCGGCTTCCAGCGCCACACGCGCCGGATCGAAGCCGGCGGCCTTGGCCGATTCACCGGCCACCGCGCCGAGCAGCACCGCCGGTGCACCCAGCCGCGAACGGGTGACCAGCGCTGGCAGCTGCGTGGCACCCGCACCGGCATCGGTATAGACCGCCACGGTGTGGCGGCCATCGTCCAGGCGCAGGTAGTTCAGGCCCGGCTGGTCCGGGCCGGATTCAGCGGCGATCGGCAGCCGGGTCAGTACGGCCTGGCCGCGCTGGGTCTGGCCATCATCCCTGCCCGCAGCAATGAAGCGGTATTCGTAACCCAGTCCGTCGGCCAGCACCTGCAGCGGATCGACCTGGCCGATGCCGCGCTGCACCTGGCGCACGCTCACCGCGTCCACCTGCAGGGTCTTCAGCTGGGCGGCCAGGGCCGGCATCGCCTCGGCGGTCGGGGCCTGTTCCAGGGTCAGCACGGTGAACGCGGCAGGGTCGGCCCAGGCCGGAGCGGCCAGTGCAGCGGACAGGGCCAGGGACAGTACAAGCTGCTTTGTAAACGTTTTCATCGACGGGCGTAATTCCGTTGCCAAGGCAATCGGTCCAGGGAAAGTGCCGCCGAAGGGTGCAGCGTTCATGCCGCGCAGGGGTTGCCAGGCAACCTCCCGCAGGCCGAAGGACGGGCCGGTCTGCGCGCGGGACCCTCCTCCCGGCGTGACAACCTGCCTGCCCGGGCCGCGCAGGGCGACCCAATCCTGTGAAGATTGTGCGAGGGCGTTCACACCTGTCAACAGGACCTAAGTCACAGGGGCGATCCCAGCCTGCAGTTATCAGGCCATCACCGGCGGTCATCAGCGCGCCGTGCGAGGCTGCCGATAATGAAGCTCCCTGGCCACGAACCGAGCCCATGACCGTCCACCGCGACTTCGACCATCTCTGGCGCGACCGCTGCGATACCTCCAGCCAGCGCGCACCGCGCGTGCTGATCCGGGTGTTCGTGGCCCCCGGTGAGCTGGAACGCAGCGTGTCCTTCTACGAGCAGCTGCAGGGCGTGGTGGCCGATGCGGGCTTTCCGTTTCCGGAGGCCGGGCTGCGCCTGGCCATGGTCGGTGCGTTCCTGTTGATCGAGGGCAGCGAGGCGGCGCTGGCGCCGTTCACCTCGACCACGGGGACACTGCTGGTCGATGACGTTCGGCCTTATCACGACAAACTGGTTGCCGCCGGCGCCGAGATCATCTTCCCGTTGCAGGTGGTCCCGACCGGGGCGGCGTTCAATGCGGTGCATCCCGATGGCACGGTGGTCGAGTACGTGCATCACCGGCCGGATCCGCAGGGGCGCTGAGGGGGCGAACGGCCAGGCTGCGCCCGGCCCCCGCGGTAGTGCCGGCCGCTGGCCGGCAACCTCAGAAGCAACAGCCGAAGCAAAAGCGGGCTTCCTGTGGGATGGCGGGGTGGGTCCGGTTGCGGGGGACGCCGTGAATCCGTCCCTGGAGGCTCGGTCGCGCCATCCATGGCGCTCACGCCCCCGCAACCGGACCCACCCCGCCTTCGACAATCCGTCGCAATCTGCAGTAGATCCACGCCATGCGTGGATGCTCTTCGATCAATCGTCGAATTACTCGATTTCGATGGAGATTCATCCACGCATGGTGTGGATCTACAATCCCGTCATGCCCTCCCCCGCCCTGCCCTGGAATGGCACGCTGCTGCTGGATGCTCACGTGGCCGTGTTGCAGGGGCGTGCCGGTGACAGCGATGTACACGCGCACTATGCCCATCAGCTGCTGTTGAGCGAAGCCACTCCCTGGCACGTCGAGATCGACGGTGTGCGCCAGCAGGGCCAACGGCTGTGGGTGCCGTCGTTCCGGCCGCACGCGATCCTGTCTGCACCGGACGCGGGCTGCACGGTGTTCCTTGAGCCGGCGCATGCCGACCTCGAACAGATCCAGCAGCATCTGTACGCGTTGCCCGGCACTGCGGCCGGGCTGCACCGCTGGCTGCCACGGCTGAGCCGCGCGCAGCCACTGGACCGGCGGGTAGAGGCAGCGCTGGCCCGCATCAGCCACTACCTGCCTAGCCCGGTGCCGGCTGCCGACATCGCCGGAGCCGCGCACCTGTCGACCAGCCAGCTGCACCGGCGTTTCCAGTCCGACCTGGCGGTGACCCTGCGCGGCTGGGTGCTGTGGCAGCGTTTGCGTACTGCGCTCGCGCACCACCTGCAGGGGCACAGTCTGACCGCCAGCGCGCATGCCGCCGGCTTCGCCGACCTGGCCCATCTCTCGCGCAGCCTGCGCCGCATGTTCGGCATCGGTGCCGCACAGCTGCAGGGCCTGCAGTTGCGCACGACCTGACACGGCCGATCACCCACGCCTGCGCAGGCCTTCGGGCAGCTCCGGCACCTCGCCATGCGGCAGTTCACGAAACGGCGCCAGCAGCTGCCCCGCGTAATCGCGTGGATAGTCAGGTTGGCTGCCGATGCCGAGGTCGCGTTGCTGCAGTCGATAGCCCGGCGCATCGAAGGCGGTCCCCAGCAGGTGATCCCAGACGGTCAGGAACAGGCCGAAGTTGACGTCACCGGCGGTGCCGTAACGTATGTGATGGAAGCGATGCAGCGGCGCCCAGGCCATCACCCGGCCCAGCACGCCGGGACGCATGTCTACGTTGGAGTGCTGCAGCAGCAGCTGGATGGCAATGGCGAAGGCCAGCACCGCCGCCACCGGCATCGGCAGGCCCAACAGCAGCAGCGGCAGCACACCGCCCACCGCTTCGGCGGCCTGGTGCAGTGGGTGTTTCATCAGCCCGTTGAAGCCATACATGCGGGTCACGCTGTGATGCACCGCATGCAGGCGCCACAACCAGCCGATGCGATGGCTTGCGTAGTGCACCAGGGTGATGCCGAGATCGGCAGCGATGATCGCCACCAGTACCTGCAGCGCGAACGGCCACTGCAGCGGCCAGACCTGCCACGGAATGATCGCCGCCAGCAGCGGCACCGCAGCGATCGATAGCAGGTTCAGGCTCTCGTTGACCAGCGCGTGCAGGGCATCACGCACACGGTCGCCGTGGTCGCGGTTGAACGCAGGGTCATACGGCCAGGCGCGCTCGGCGACGAACGAAACCGCAATGGCGATCGCCAGCAGGGCCAGCAGCCACAACGGATCGCCATGGCAGTGGCCGACCCAGACGACGGCAGTGGCAACGAACCCCAGCAGGAACAACGGGGCATACAGGCGCAGGATCCAGTGCTTCATGGGCAACCCGGGAAATGAGGGGCCTGCATGCTGGCGTGGCGTGTGGGTTGCTGGCTTGAACAAACGGCGCAACCCTGCGGGCACCACGCTTCCCACATCCACGCATGGCGTGGATCTACAATGACGCCCTCATCGCGCCCGGGACCGGCATGGATTCCTTCAACCTGATGCGCGCCTTCCGCCGCATCGTCGAACGCGGCGGGCTGGCCCGCGCTGCCGAAGACCTGGACATGTCGCCCGCCGGGCTCAGCAAACAGCTGCGCACGCTGGAAGCGCATCTGGGCGTGGTACTGCTGCAGCGGACCACGCGGCGCATGAGCCTGACCGAGACCGGCCACGCCTATTACCGTGAATGCTGCCGCCTGCTCGACGAACTGGACGCATTGGAACGTGGCATCGCCGAGCAGCGTGGCGAGGTGACCGGGCGCCTGCGCGTCAATGTGCCCCAGTCGTTCGCGCTGAGCACGCTGTCGCCGCTGCTGCCCCGCTTCCTGCAGCAGCATCCGCAGCTGTCGCTGGATCTGGTGATGGAAGATCGCCTGCTCGACGCGGTCGGCGAAGGTTTCGATGTGTCGCTACGACTGCGTGCCGAGCTGGATGATTCACGCTTGGTGGCACGCCGGCTGGCCTCGCTGCAGCAGGTGCTGTGCGCGGCGCCGTCCTACCTGCGGCAGCATCCGGCACCGCAGGCAGTAGGGGATCTGCAGGCCCATAGCGTGCTGGCCTACAGCCTGTCCGACTCACCGGGCAGTTGGCCGCTGCTCGGCCCGGATGGCCAGGTGACGATCACCCTGCCGGCACGCGTGACCGTCAACAACAGCCTGCTGCTGCGTGACCTGCTGGTGGCGGGCATGGGCATCGGCGCCCTGCCTTCGTTCCTGGCCGCGCCGGCATTGGCGCGGGGCGAACTGCAGCAGGTGCTGCCCGACCACCGCTATCCGCCGCGCTTCGTGCATGCGGTCTACCCCACCTCGCGCCACCTGCAGCCCAAGGTGCGTGCCTTCATCGACTTCCTGCACGCCGAGCTGCCCGGCTGCGCCGGCCTGGATTCGTAACTGCCAGCGAAAACTGAGCTGTCCGCAGCGTGCTGTTTCGGCCACGCCGCGCTGCCTACTCTGCCGCCTCTCCTCTCACCGATGGCAGGCAGATGTCTCCCGTTCCTTCCCCCGCCACCGCAGCGCCGGTGGTCGATTTCTTCCACGACGTGGTCTGCGGCTGGTGCTTCGTGCTGGCCCCGCGCCTGCAGCAGGTCTCCGCCGAACTCGGCATCCAGGTGCGCCACCGCAGCTTCGTGCTGCAGGACTCGCGCGCGCAGATGGTCGAGGTGTTCGGCTCGATGGCGCGCGCCAAGGCGATCATCCTGCGCCACTGGACCGACTGCGCCGCGCATGAAGACATCGCGCGCATCGATATCGAAGGCATGCGCGCACAGGACTTCGAGTATCCGTCCGGCTGGCTCGGCGCACTGGCCTGCCAGACCGCAGGGCTGATCGGTGGCAATGATGCCCATGGCGCGATGTTCGACGCGGTGCAATGGGCGCACCTGCATCAGTACCGCAACATTGGCGATGCCGAAGTGCTGCTGGATATTGCCGAATCGCTGGGCCATCCACGTGGCGCCTTCGCTGATCACATGCGCAGCGACGCGGTGCGCCAGCGCGTGCAGGCCGATCGCGCCGAAGCTGCCGCGCTCGGCATCCGCTCCATCCCCACCGTGATCGGCGGCAACGGCCTGCGCCTGCAGACCCTGCCGCTCCCACACCTGCGCCAGGCCCTGGCGCCCCTGGTCGCGGCCTGAGCCGCCCCCTCCCCCACCCTGCAAGGAGATTTCCCCATGACCCCACGTACCCTGTCCACCGCGCTGGCCCTGCTGCTGGCCGCCACCGCCGCGTCCACCACCGTGTCCGCGCACGAACGCGTTCCCTCCGGCCAGCAGGTCGGCACCAGCCCGTGGGGGCCGAAGGACGAGATCGGCCGCCTCAACCTGATCACCGAAGCCTCGCGTGCGGCGATCCTGTCGCGGGTCAGCGGCGGCAAGGCCTATGACCTGGCCACCGACTACTACGTCGGCATGCCCAGCTGGCAGGATGCCGGCGACCCGCACTACCAGTTCTGGATGACCCACACCCCGCGCGGCACAGTGATGGACGATCCGATGGGCGTGGGCGAGGCCATGAACCTCACCCGCAGCTACACCGGCACCGCGTTCTCGATGTACAGCCACACCGGCACCCACATCGATGCGCTGAACCACTTCGGCATCCACGGGAAGATCTGGAACGGCTTTGAGGCCGACAAGCACCTCGGCGACCGCGGCTGGAATGTCACCGGCATCGAGAAATTCCCGCCGCTGATCGCGCGTGGCGTGCTGATCGACGTGGCCGGCGCCAAGGGCGTGGACATGCTGCCGGACAGCTACCGCGTCACCCGCCAGGACCTGAAGGATGCGCTGGCACGCCAGAAGGTGAAACTGCAGCAGGGTGACGTGGTGCTGATCCGCACCGGCCGCATGCGCCTGTTCGAGCAGCCCAGGGCCTACATGGCCAACCCGCCGGGCATGGGCCTGGACGCGGCACGCTTCCTGGTGGAAGACAGCGGCGCGATGATCGTCGGTGCCGACAACCTCAGCTTCGAGACCTTCCCCTCGGAGGTGCCCGACGATTACGTACCGCTGCACACCTACCTGCTGGCTCAGCAGGGTGCGCCGATCATCGAGCTGGTGGCGCTGGACGAACTGGCCCGCGACAAGGTCTACGAATTCGCCTTCATCGGCGGCCCGCTGAAGATCCGTGGCGGCGATGCCGCGCCGCTGCGCCCGGTGGCGTTGCCGGTCCACCCGTAACCGCATCCTGTGGGTGCCGACCCTGGTCGGCACCGCGCTTTACCGCTATCCACGCATGGCGTGGATCTACCAGGCTGCGGCTGGATTTGCCGGGGCTCTCCAGTAGATCCACGCCATGCGTGGATGCTTTACCCCTTCAGCAACCTGAAACCCGGCCCTCCGATTTCATTAGTAATTCTACTTACAACGCGAGTAGCATGTCTGGTCTCAGCCCCTGATACCGGCTCGTCGATACTCGCGCCATGCCCGCCGTTTCCGCCCGTTCCTGCCGCTTCCAGCCCACCCGGCGCCTCCCCTGGAGGATCGGCTGATGGGTGCGGTCGTTGCCCTCGACCGGCTGCTGGACGGGCGCCAGCTGTGGCGCGGCCCGGCCCGCCAGGGCCCAGCCAGCGACCATCTGGCCAGCGGCCATCCGGCACTGGATGCACGCCTGCCCGGCGGCGGCTGGCCGGCCAGCGGACTGTGCGAGGTACTGCAGGCGGCGCCCGGCGTTGGCGAACTGGCGCTGGTATGGCCGGCGCTGGCCAGGCTGAGCCAGCGCGACCGCCCGATCGTCCTGGTCGCTCCGCCCTACCGTCCGCATGCCCCGGCCTGGGCCGCCGCCGGGCTGGACCTGGGCCAGTTGCAGATCATCCACGCCGCGCCGAAGCAGGCACTGTGGGCCGCCGAACAGTGCCTGCGCTCTGCGGCCTGCGCGGCGGTACTGTGCTGGCCGCATCAAGCCGACGACCGCGCCCTGCGCCGCCTGCAGGTGGCCGCCGACAGCGGCCAGTGCCTGGGCTTCGTGTTCCGCGAGGCGCAGGCCGCGCGCAATCCCTCCCCGGCCAGCCTGCGCCTGCAGCTCGACCACGGCCAGGTGCGGGTGCTGAAGTGCCGTGGCGGCCTGCCGCCGGCACAACCGTTGCCGCTGGCCATCGCCCACTGAGGACGCGCCATGCACTGGGCCTGCCTGTTGTTGCCGCAGTTGGCGCTGGACAGCGTGCTGCGCCTGCAGCCCGACCCACAGCGGCCCTTGGTGCTGCTGCAGGGGCCGGCACAGCGACGCGTAGTGCGTGCAGTCAGCCCGTCGGCACGCGCCGCGGGGTTGCGCCCGGGCATGCTGCTGTCGGCTGCACAGGTACTGGTGCAGGATATGCACCTGCACGACTACGACCCCAATGCCGAACAGCACACCCGGCAGCTGCTGGCCAGCTGGGCCTATGCCTACAGCTCGCAGGTCAGCCTCGATTTTCCGCATGCACTGGTGCTGGAAATCGGTGCCAGCCGCGCCCTGTTCGGTGACTGGCTGACGATCCAGCAGCGCCTGCGCAACGAACTGCACGAACTCGGCTTCCGCCACCGCCTGGTGGCCGCGCCTACCCCACATGCCGCGCGCGTGCTGGCCAACGTCCACGATGGCCTCGGCCTTGATGCGCAGCAGCTGCCGGCGGCGCTGGCGCAGCTGCCCCTGGCGCGCTGCGGCCTGCCCAGCGAGGCGGTGACGGTGCTTGGCCGTTCCGGCCTGCGCACGTTGGGCGCGGTGCTCAAGCTGCCGCGCGACAGCCTGGCCCGGCGCTTCGCCCCCGAGGTCCTGCAGCAGCTGGATGCATTGCGCGGGCTGCCCACCGCGCCATTGCGCTACTACCAGCCACCGGACCGTTTCGATGCGCGCATCGAATTCGAATACGAGATCGAATCCAGCCAGGCCCTGCTGTTCCCGCTGCGCCGCCTGCTGCTCGACCTGGCCGCCTTCCTGTGCTCGCGCGATGGCGGCGTGCAGCGCTTCGACCTGCATTTCGAGCATGACCTGTTGCCGGCCAGCGTGCTGACCATCGGCCTGTTGGCGCCCGAACGCGATCCCACGCTGCTGTTCGAGATCGCACGCAACCGCATGGAAGCGTTCGCCCTGCCGGCCGGCAGCCGCGCACTGCGCCTGCAAGCCGAACAGCTGCCGCCGTTCGTACCCGCCGCGCGTGACCTGTTCGACACCCGGCCGGCACAGGCGATGCCCTGGAACCAGCTGCGCGAGCGCCTGCGCGCGCGGCTGGGCGATGACGCCGTGCAGCCGCTGGCGGTGCAGGCCGACCATCGCCCCGAACGCGCCAGCGGCATCCAGCCAGCGGCCAGGCCGCCGGCATACTGGCCACTGCGCCCCGGTTGGCTGCTGGACACCCCACAGCCGCTGCGTGACCCGCGCCTGCGCATCATCGCCGGGCCGGAGCGGATCGAATCGGGCTGGTGGGACCAGGCTGACGCGCGCCGCGACTACTACGTGGTGGAAACCGCGCATGGCCAGCGCGGCTGGGCCTTCCGCGCGCGCAACGATCCGCATGCGCCGTGGATGCTGCACGGCTGGTTCGGCTGAGCCGCCATGCGCAGCGAACTGCCCGGCTACGCCGAACTGCACTGCCTGTCGGCCTTCAGTTTCCAGCGCGGCGCTTCGATCGCCGAAGAGTTGTTCGCGCGCGCCGCTGGCCAGGGCTACCGCGCGTTGGCGATCACCGACGAATGCTCGCTGGCCGGCATCGTGCGCGCCTGGCAGGCAGCCAAGACACATGGCGTGGCGCTGATCGTCGGCGCCGAATTCCAGGTCGAGGACGGGCCGAAGCTGGCCCTGCTGTGCACCGACCAGGCCGCCTATGCCGGGCTCTGCCAGTTGATCACGACCTGCCGGCGGCGGGCTGCCAAGGGCGAGTACCTCTGCCTGCGCGAGGACCTGCTCGGCCTGCCCAACGGCCTGCTCTGTCTATGGCTGGACCGGCAACCGGCCGCTACCGACCTGGAACTGCTGCGCACCGGCTTCAATGATCGGCTGTGGCTGGCGGTGGAACTGCACCGCGAACACGATGACGCACGCCGCCTGCAGCAGCTGCAGGCCTTCGGCGAACGCCACCGCCTGCCCCTGGTCGCCAGTGGCGACGTGCACATGCACGTGCGACGCCGCCGCGCCCTGCAGGATACGCTGACCGCGATCCGCCACCGCTGCAGCGTGGCCGAGGCCGGCTGGCGCCTGTTTCCCAATGGCGAGCGCCACCTGCGCCCGCGTACCGCGCTGGTCCAGCTGTATCCGCCCGAACTGCTGGCTGAAACCCTGCGCATCGCCGAGCGCTGCCACTTCACCCTGGAACAGCTGCAGTACACCTATCCGCGCGAGCTGGTGCCCGAAGGACACGATCCGGACAGCTGGCTGCGCGTGCTGGTCGAGCGCGGCATCCAGTGGCGCTGGAAAGGCGGCATCGAAGCGAAGCAACGCACGCAGATCGAGCACGAACTGGCGCTGATCAAGCAGAAGAACTACGCCTCCTATTTCCTCACCGTGCAGGACATCGTGCGCTTTGCGCGCAGCCAGGACATCCTCTGCCAGGGCCGTGGCTCAGCGGCCAACTCAGCGGTGTGCTTCGTGCTGGGCGTGACCGAGATCGACCCAGCACGCAGCAACCTGCTGTTCGAGCGCTTCATCTCCGCCGAGCGCGACGAACCACCGGATATCGACATCGACTTCGAGCACGAGCGGCGCGAGGAGGTGCTGCAGTACGTGTTCAAACGCTACGGCCGCGAGCGCGCCGCACTGACCGCGGTGGCGATCAGCTACCGTGGCCGCAGCGCGATCCGCGACGTGGCCCGCGCGCTGGGCCTGCCGATGGACCAGGTCAACGAACTGGGCGCGGCGATGGACCACTGGGGCGGCAACATCCCGCTGCCGGAAACCCTGCGCGAGCGTGGCTTCGATCCGGACACGCCGTTGATGCGGCGCCTGCTGGCACTCACCGCAGAGCTGATCGATTTTCCGCGCCACCTGTCGCAGCACCCGGGCGGTTTCGTGATTTCCGAGCATCCACTGTCGACCCTGGTACCGGTGGAGAACGCGGCGATGGCCGACCGCACCGTCATCCAGTGGGACAAGGATGACCTGGATGCCACCGGCCTGATGAAGGTCGACTGCCTGGCATTGGGCATGCTCACGGCCATCCGCAAGTGCCTGGCGATGCTGCAGCAGCATGGCCTGCACAGCGGGCGCATGGATGCGATCCCCGACGAAGACACCCCCACCTACGACATGATCAGCGCCGCCGACACCATCGGCGTGTTCCAGATCGAGTCGCGCGCACAGATGGCGATGCTGCCGCGCATGCAGCCACGCAACTTCTACGATCTGGTGATCGAAGTGGCGATCGTGCGTCCCGGCCCGATCCAGGGCGACATGGTGCATCCCTACCTGGAGCGGCGCCGGATCCTGCGCGAACAAGGCCCGGACGCGTTGAACGACCCGGACAACCCGCTCTACCCACCGCAGCTGGAACGCGTGTTCGCGCGTACGCTGGGCGTGCCATTGTTCCAGGAGCAGGTGATGCAGCTGGCGGTGGATGCGGCCGGCTACACCCCGGGCGAGGCCGATGCCCTGCGCCGTTCGATGGCGGCCTGGAAGCGCCGCGGTGGGCTGGAACCACATCGCGAGAAACTGCTGGCCGGCATGCTGAGAAACAACTTCAGCCGCGAATACGGCGAGCACCTGTTCGAGCAGATCAAGGGATTCGGCGATTACGGTTTCCCGGAAAGTCATGCCGCCAGCTTCGCCCTGCTGACCTATGCCAGCTGCTGGCTGAAGTGCCATCATCCCGCCGCGTTCACTGCCAGCCTGATCAACAGCCAGCCGCTGGGTTTCTACAGCCCTGACCAGCTGCTGCAGGACGCGCGGCGGCATGGCATTACCGTTCTTCCCGTGGACGTACGCCACAGCGACTGGGACTGCACGCTGGACTTCAGCAGGGGGCCGGCGGCGATCCGTCTGGGCCTGCGTCTGATCGACGGCTGCAACGAAGATGCCGTGCAGGCCATCATGCGCGAGCGCGCGCGGCGCCCGTTCGACGACGTCGGCGACCTGTGCCGGCGCACCGCGCTGGACCGCCGCCAGCAGGGCCTGCTGGCCGATGCCGGCGCACTGCGCGGACTCAGTGGCCATCGCCATCGTGCACGCTGGGATATCTCGGGCGTAGAGAACCGGCTGCCGCTGTTCGACCAGGCCCGTGCCACTGCCGAAGCCCGCGTGCCCCTGCCACTGCCCAGCGCCTGGGAGGACATGCAGGCCGACTACCGCAGCACCGGCACCACCCTCGGCCGCCACCCGATCTCGTTCCTGCGCGCGCAGCTGCGCAGCCGCGGCTGCCTGGATGCCGCGCAGCTGGCCGGGCACGGCCATGGCCGCCGCGTGCGCATCGCCGGACTGGTGCGCATGCGCCAGCGCCCGCAGACCGCCAGTGGCGTTACCTTCCTCACCCTTGAAGACGAGACCGGGATGGTCAACGCCGTGGTCTGGCGCCACCTGGCCGACCGCCAGCACCGGGTGCTGGTCGACACCCAGCTGATGCAGATCGATGGCCGCCTGGAGCGCGTTGATGGCGTGCAGCATGTCATCGTGCAGCGCATGCACTGCCTGGATGAGCTGCTGCAGGGACTGCGCAGCCACAGCCGCGATTTCCACTGACGATACAGATCGTCACACAACGAACTGGCCTTTGCCCGCCGGCATCCGCTATCGTCGGCCTATCCAAGGAAGGACGACCCGATGCCCCGTGTGCTGCTGCTGACCACCCTGGTGGTCTCGACCCTTGCCCTGCTCGTTTCCGGCTGGACCGCCTGGAGCCTGCATCGCAGCCAATCGCCTGAGCGGATCATCGAAGCGCGCGGCCTGGTCATCCACGATGGCACTGGCCAACCACGGCTGATCCTCGGTGCGCCGGTGCCGGACCCCCTCAGCAGGGGCCGCACCCAGGGACCGCGTGCAACCGCGCTGTCCGGCCTGATCCTGCTTGGCCCCGACGGTTCCGAGCGCGGCGGTTATGGCACCAGCGACCGCGGGGGCGAAGCCCTGCTCACTCTGGACGATGCCACCGGCACCACCGAAGTCTTCAAGGTCGTCGCCAATCCGGACCGTGGCGCCAGCCTGATGGTCAAGCACCAGAACAATACCGGCGCCATGCTCACGTCCTGGCAGGGCAAGCCGGAGCTGATGTTCGTCGATGACAGTGGCCAATCCTACTACGTGCGCCCCAACGCCAACGCCGCGCCCTGATCTGCTTCCAGCGTCGAGCATGGCTGGGCGCTATACCCCACACACCGCCGCCAGGTCATCGGCCAGCTGCCGCAGCTGCGCCGCCCCCAGCGCCGCGCAGGTGATGCGCAGGCCATGCGCTGGTGCAGCCACCGCAAACACTTCGCCAGCACGCACATGCCATCCGCGCGCAGCCAGCGCCAGCACCTGTGGATGGCTGTCGGCCGGCAACGGCAGCCACAGGTTCAATCCCTCCATCGGCAACGGCGTCGGCACGCCACGCACGCGCAGCAGTTCCTGTAGCGACTGCAGGCGCTGCTGGTACCGCTCGCCTGCCGAGGCGATCTTTGCCCGCTGCGGCGCCGATGCCAGCACCGAAGTGGCGGCATCCTGCAGCAGATGACTGACCCAACCGATGCCGGACGCCAATCGCAACCGCAACCGCATCGCGGTCTCGTCATCACAGGCCAGCCAGGCCAGGCGCAGGTCGGGGCCGAGCGGCTTGGACAGCGAACGCAGCAGCGCCCAGCGCCGGCCATCCAGCGGCAGTACCGAGTGGTAGGCCTGCTGCGAGAGCAGTGCGTAGTGGTCATCGATCAGCACCGCCACCTGCGGATAGGCCGCCAGCAGCTGGCGCAACGCCCGTGCCCGCTTCGCATCCAGGCTGGCCCCGGTCGGATTGTGCGCCCGTGGGGTCAACAGCACCGCGCGTGCACCGGCCTCCAGCGCCTGTCGCAGCGATTCGACCTGCATGCCATGCGCATCCATCGTCACCGGCAACGGCGCATGGCCGACGGCATTGAGCACATTGAGGCTACCGAGGAAGCATGGATCCTCCACCGCGATGCGATCGCCCGGCAGCAGCCATGCCGCCAACAGGCGCTCGATGCCATCGACCGCGCCATGGGTCAGCTCCAGCGCGTACCCCTCGGGGCAATCCGCATCCAGCGAGGCGCGTGCCAACGCCTGCAACCTCGGGTCGACCGTGCCCACGCCATACAACCGCGGTGCCGCCGCGGCCAGGCGCAGGCTGGGCAACAGGCGCGGATCCGGATTGCCACCGGCCAGGTCCTGCAGCGCCAACCCCGGCGTACTGCCCTCGCGCGCCAGCATCGGCGGCAGGCCACGCACCACCGTGCCGCGCCGGCCTGCGGTGCTGGCCAGGCCGGCCGCGTCCAATCGCTTGTAGGCGGCGGCCACGGTGTTGCGATTGACCCCCAGCTGATCGGCCAGATCGCGAACCGGCGGCAGCACGCTGCCCGCCGGCAGACGGCCTTTGCCGATGCCATCGCGGATGCTGTCGAAGATCGACTCGGCGCTATGCCCGGTGATTTTCATTTTGTCCTATGCCAAAATAATTCTTGTCCTGTGCCAGTGTATCCCACCCTGGCCGCCCTGCATTGGAGGTGCCCGCATGCCCCTTGCCGCCGCCGACTGGCCCGTCGCCCAGTCTGTTGAACAGATCGCCGCCAACCTGGGTACGGTGCGCCAACGCATCGCCGATGCGTGTGCCCGCGTCGGCCGGGACCCGGCCAGCGTGCGCCTGCTGCCGGTCAGCAAGACCGTCGATGACGCCCGCATCCGCATGGCGGTGGCCGCCGGTTGCCGCGAGCTGGGCGAGAACAAGGTGCAGGAGGCGCAACGCAAGGCCGAGACGATGGCCGATCTGGGCGTGCACTGGTCGGTGATCGGGCATCTGCAGACCAACAAGGCGCGCTACGTGGCGCGCTTCGCCAGCGAGTTCCAGGCGCTTGACAGCCTGCGCGTGGCCGAAGCGCTGCAGCAGCGCCTGCAGCTGGAAGACCGCACGCTGGATGTTTTCGTGCAGGTCAACACCTCCGCCGAACCCAGCAAGTACGGTCTGGAACCCGCTGCCGTCGAGGCATTCGTGCAGCAGCTGCCAGTCTTCGACCGGCTACGCGTGCGTGGCCTGATGACTCTGGCCATCTTCACTCCCGAAGTCCAACGTGTGCGCGCGTGCTTCGTGCGCCTGCGCGAACTGCGCGAGCAGCTGCAGCGTACCGCCCCACCCGGCATCGACATGTCGCAGCTGTCGATGGGCATGTCCGGCGACTTCGAAGTGGCCATCGAGGAAGGCGCCACCGTGGTCCGTGTCGGCCAGGCCATCTTCGGCGCACGCGCCACCCCGGACAGTTTCTACTGGCCCAGCAATGGAGCCCCGGCATGAAGCACGCGGTTGTCCTGCAACACGTTGCCTTCGAGGACCTTGGCACCCTGCAACCGTTGCTGCTGGCCCAGAGCTGGCAGCTGCAGGTGCTGCAGGCGGGTGTAGATGCACTCGATCCGGCCGAAGCGGCTGACCTGCTGGTGGTGCTGGGTGGCCCGATCAGCGTCAACGATGTTGATGTTTACCCGTTCCTCAACGATAGCATCGCGCTGTTGCAAGGGCGTTTGCAGCAGCAGCGGCCCACGCTGGGCATCTGCCTGGGCGCGCAGCTGATGGCGCGTGCACTCGGTGCCGACGTCGCCGCCAGTGGTGGCAAGGAGATCGGCTTTGCGCCACTGCTGCTCACCGATGACGGTCAGCGCTCGCCACTGCAGGCTCTGCAGGGCATTCCGGTACTGCATTGGCATGGCGAGGCGTTCGAACTCCCAACGGGTGCACGCCGCCTGGCCAGCACGCCGGCCTGCCGCCACCAGGCCTTTGCCATCGGTAACCATGCGTTGGCACTGCAATGCCATCCGGAGCTGGACGCGCGCCAGTTCGAGCGCTGGCTGATCGGTCACACCCTGGAACTGGCGCAGGCCGGCATCGATCCGAACGACCTGCGCACGCAGGCGCGTCGCTATGGCGCGCCACTGGCCGCGGCCGCCACCGCGATGTTCGACCATTGGCTGCAGGACCTGCCGGAGCTACCGCGATGAACTACCGATTGCAGATCCACCGCGATGGCGCCTACTGGGGCCACTTCGACTGCAGCGGCCCCGATGCCATGCAACGCATGGACGCCATCGCCGCACAGCTGCCTGCAGACCAGGGCTTCCAGCTGAAACGGCAGAAAGGCATCGGCGAAGAGCGCATCCTGTCCAGCAATGCCGATGGCCTGCGCGTACTGGCTTCGCAGATCCAGTACCGCGACCTCTGACGATCGTCACGGTAGTGCCGGGCGCTGGCCGGCACCTGACGGGCAACAGATTTGCCGGCCAGCGGCCCGCACTACCCCGGCTGTTCGCCCGCGTGCGAAGCTTCACCCATGCTGACCCTGCAACGCGGCAGCCACCACGGACTGCTCATCGCACCGCGCTGGCCCTCTACCCGCATCCAGCTGGAAGAAGAAGTGCTGCAACGTTTGCTCGACGCGCAGGCATTGCTGCCTGCCGGGCTGGGCCTGCTCGTCACGCGCGGCTTCGAACCCAGCCACAGCCGGCTCGGCGGCTTCCGTCGTGGCGTGCGTTGGCTCGGCATCGCGGTGTTCCGCGCCTGCTATCCGCAGCGCCATGATGAAGTCGATGCCATCTTCGGCGCCAACGGCCACGACATCGATGGCCGTCATATCGATGTCTCAGTGGTATTGCACGGCAATCGGCTGCGGCTGCTGCCACTGGGCGTGTTCACCCCGCCGCGCTGGCAGCAGCGTCGCACCGCCCGCCATGCCGAAGCGATCGCCCGGGTGAAGCGCAGCCTCCAGCACTGCGGTTTCGAGCTGCATCACAACCCCACCGAAGCCCTGCAGATCCACTGCGACTTTCGTCCGCGCTGACCTCGCAGTCGGCCACGCATGCCGTGCCTTGCGCTCACGGATGCAAATGATTCTCTTTTGCTGTAAGGTGTAGCCGCTGCCCTTGCCGCCGCGGGCTGTTCCCTTTCCCAGTTGTCGCCCGCCCCGTGTCCACGCCTGTCGAACCGACGGATGTCGCGCAGCTGTGCGCGGCCCACTACCGGCCGCTGCACGCCCATGTCCGCCGTAAACTCCCGCAACGCAGCGACGCCGATGATGTCGTCCAGGAGACCTGGCTGCGCGTCGTCAGAATCGCCGCCAGTGGCCTGCTGAGCAATGGCCGCGCTTACCTGTACCGCGTCGCCCACAACCTGAGCCGCGGCACCCGCGCTGCTGGTGGCCGGTCGCTGGCATGTACTGCGCGGTACTGGCATGCCGGGCTACCTGCCAGCGGGCACACCAGCGCTGGTGATCGCGCTCGCTTCAGTCGGTGCATCCGTCGATGCGGCCGACGCCGACCTGCTATGGGTGCTGGACGATGAGTGAGCGCGGCCAACACTGGCAGGCGATCGCCATCAGCATTGGGCTTCACCTGTTGCCCCTGCTGCTGTTGGTGCACTGGGTGGCCGCGCCGCCATTGCTGCCGCCGCCCGAGCAGGACGTGCGCATCAGCCTGCGCCTGCTGGCACCGGCGACGCCGCCGCAGCCAGTGGAAGAACGCCAGGCCGACACCCCCAGCCAGGCGCAGCAGGCGCGCGCATCCCAACCCACGAAGTCACCCCCTCCACCGAAGCCCACCGCCGCACGCGAGGGCGAAGTGGCCGCCAGCGAACGCAGTGGCGCTGGCCGGCAAGCCCTGCCGGTCGCCCCGCCTGCGGCCGCGACCGATGCAAGTCCCGCACCGGCATCGATCACGGCCGCGCCGCCCGCTCCCGACGCCCCACCGGCGGACTTCCAGGCCGGCGCCGCCAGCGACCAGTGGGAAGCCCGCCTGATGGCGCGGCTGGAGCGCTATCGCTACTACCCTGCTGCGGCCCGCTCACGGCGCCAGCAGGGCACTGCCTGGGTCAGGGCCAGCATCGATCGCCAGGGACGCCTGCTGGCCCTGCGGTTGGAGCAGTCCAGTGGCCAGCCGATGCTTGACGGCGCCGCACTGCAGACCTTCCGCCGCGCGCAGCCGCTGCCGCCCATTCCCGATGAACTGAAGGCACCACAGGAACTGGTGGTGCCGGTGGAGTACTACCTGCGCTAAGCGTTGTGGAACTGTGCCGCAGTCTGCGACCTCAACCCAGGTTCAGGTCAAACACATCCGGCGCAACAGAGCAGTCCGCCGTGTGCAACGATCGCAGCGTGCTGTATCGCCGGGCCCATGCCCGGCTGCTCCATGCGAACGGCAGCCGAGCATGGGCCCGGCTCTACAGGCGAACAGAACCTGGCCGGGCAAGGCCCCGGCGCGAAAGAGGCAGGGCTACGTCCACGCCGGATCCGCAGTGAAATCGATGGTCAACCAGAACGTGCTGCCCCGCGCATCCAGCCGCACGGCGATCTCATCGCGCATCGCATCGACCTCGCCCACCGAGCCCAATGGCGTACCGGGGTCTGCCAGCACATGGATCTCGATGAAGCGCATCCGCCCCATCTTCGCCACGTGGCTGGTGAAACCGGCATAGCCACGCTCGGACACGAATGCCTGCATTACCTGCTGCACGCGCCGGTCCAGGTCATCCGGCGCCACCTGCAGCACTTCGCGCATGGCCTTCCATGCACTGCGCGCCGGCACTGGCAGTACCGCCAGGCTGATCAACGCCAGCACGATCGAATCCAGGTACGGGACCCAGTGGTGCCACTCGCCGCCATGCAGGACAAGGGCCAGCACGAAGGCCAGCACCACCGCCAGGCTCATCAATCCACCCAGCAGCCAGCCTCTTACATCCAGCCACAACAACGCCGAGCGCAGGCGCCGCGCACGCTGCGCGACGAACGTCGCCATTGCCAGGTTGCTGGCACTCAGCAGCGCCGCCCACCACAGCGCGGGCCCGAATTTCACTTCGTGCCCGCCCGTGGTCAAGCCGATGACCGCGTTGGCCAGCGCGTACACGCAGGCCAGCGACAGGATCACCCCACCGAGTGCCTCGACCATCGGCTCCAGGTGCCAATAGCCATACTGGAAGCGCGGGCTCTGCTCCCGCGCCACCAGCCGCAGTACCGACAACGACACCAGGGTCAAGGCAACGTCGACCAGGCTGTACACGCCGTCGAACAGGATGGCCTGCGATCCCACCAGCAGGCCACCGATGAAGCCGACCGCGCTCACCGCGATGGTCACCCCGATGGAGAACTTCAGGATGCGTTGCTCGCGCGCGGTATCCATCGCTCGCCGAAGGGCCGACCGTCCCCGGTCAGGCCTTCAGCACCTCCACCTTGTACGATGTCACATCGCCATCGTGCTCGATGATGAGCCCGTGCACATCCGACTCGAAGCCCGGGAAGCGCGCATTCTGTTCACGGGCAATACGCAGTGACTGGATGATCGGCTCGTCGCTGTCGCCGAATCGCTCGCCCGGCATGATGGTCGGAATGCCCGGCGGATACGGCACCAGCATGGTCGCCGCGACGCGACCACTGAGCTGCTCGATGTCGACCCGCTCGATCTCGCCCTTCACCAGGTGGTTGTAGGCATCGGCCGGGGTCATCACCGGCGTCGGCAGATCCACGTACATCTCGCGCATCACCTTGGCGACCTCGAATTCCTGGTTGAACGCGTGCAATGCATCGCACAGGTCACGCAGTCCCCAGCCAGCGTAGGCAATCGGATAGTCCGCCGCCAGCGTCGGCAATGCCTGGCTCAACGGCGCGTTGCAGTCGTACAGCTCCTTGAAGGCCATCAGCTCGGTGACCAGCGTGCTCCACTTGCCCTTGGTGATGCCCATCGAGAACAGGAACAGCACCGAATACAGGTTGGTCTTCTCCACAGTGATGCCGCGGCCCCACAGGAACTTGCTCAGCACCGCCGCCGGAATGCCCAGCGTGCCCATGCTGCCGTCCATCGCCAGGCCCGGGGTCAGCAGGGTCACTTTGATCGGGTCGATCAGCACGTAGTCATCGACCAGATTCTCGAAGCCGTGCCAGTGCGCATCCGGCTGCAGGTACCACTCCTCGCGCTTGGCCACCAGCGGAGCCGGCGTATCGCCCTTGTCCAGGCTGCGCTCGACCTTGGTCGGCTGCCACACACTGAACCACCAATCGTCGCGCCCGAGGTCGTCACGCACGTGCAGCATCGCGCGGCGGAAGGCGATCGCCTCGTCATGCATTTCCTGCACCAGCGAACGGCCGGCCTCGCCCTCCATCATTTTCGAGGCCACGTCACAGGCCGCGATCACCCCATAATGCGGGCTGGTCGAGGTGTGCATCATGAACGACTCGTTGAAGCGCTCGGCATCCAGGTCGCGCTGCGCCGAGTTGCGTACGTGGATCATCGACGCCTGCGAGAACGCGGCCAGCAACTTGTGGGTGGAATGCGTGGTGAAGATGATCGCATCCTGCTCGCGCGGCTTGCCCTTGGCCATGCCGTAGTGGTTCTCATAGAACGGATGGAACGCGGCGTAGGCGTACCAGGCTTCGTCGAAGTGCAGGAAGTCGACCGCGCTGCCGATTTCGTCGGCGATCTTCTCGGCGTTGTAGCACAGGCCGTCGTAGGTCGAGTTGGTCACCACCGCAATGCGCGGCTTGGAACCGGCCTTGTAGGCCTGGCTGGCCAGCGGGTTGGCGGCGATGCGCTGCTGCAGCGATTCCGGTGTGAACTGATCCAGGCTGATCGGGCCGATGATGCCGTGTGCGTTGCGGCTTGGGGTGAAGTACACCGGCACCGCGCCGGTCATGATCAGCGCGTGCAGCAGCGACTTGTGGCAGTTGCGGTCGACGAACACCACGTCGCCGCGGGCCACCGTGCCATGCCAGACGATCTTGTTGGCGGTGGAGGTGCCATTGGTGACGAAGAAGGTATGGTCGGCACCGAAGTTGCGCGCCGCCTCTTCCTCGGCATCCTTGATCGGGCCGGTGTGATCCAGCAGTGAGCCCAGCTCCGGCACCGAGATCGACAGATCGCTGCGCAGGGTGTTCTCACCGTAGAACTGGTGGAACGCACGGCCGACCGGCGACTTGGTGAATGCCACGCCGCCTGCATGGCCCGGCGTATGCCAGGAGTAGTTCGACTCTGCCGCATGATGGATCAGCGCCTTGAAGAACGGCGGCAAGAGATTCTTCATGTAGTCTTCGGCCGCGCGCATCACCTGCCGCGAGATGAAGCTCTTGGTGTCTTCAAACAGGAAGATGAAGCCGTGGATGTACTTGAGCAGCTTGCTCGGCACCTTTTCGATGGTGCGGCGCTCGCCGTACAGGAACACCGGCAGGTTGGCGCGGCGCGCACTCTGCTCGCGCAGGAAGGCGGTCAGGCGCTGGAACTCGCCATCCACCTCTTCGCTGCCATCGATCGAGATCAGCACCGCCGAGGCCGCCACGTAGGTGCGGGCACCGGCCCGGGCGTCATCCAGGTTCAGCCCGCACAGCACGCGCTGGTCGTTGCTGCGCAGCTCTTCCACCAGCGCACGGATCAGGATGCCACCGATGCGCGGCGACTCGTAGTCGTTGTCGATGACAATGACCGGGTAGTCCAGGGACTTGAAGTACACGTTGATTCTCCTTGTCGAACTCAGGAATGCCGGGCGCCGGCGCTGATCGCCGAGGCCTCGCGGGCGCGCTGCCGCTGCTGGCGGCGCTCCTCGCTGAAGAAGGGATAGAACACGGTGATGAACAGCACGAACAGGAAGGCGTACTGCACGATGGTTCCCGACGAGCCGTAGATCGCCCACAGGCAGTACACGACGGTCAGGCTGGTGAGGGTCCAGAACGCACCGGTATGGACCAGGGTGTGCGAACGCTCGACCACGAAGTAGCAGGCCACGCACGAGTAGATGTAGGGCAGCAGGGTCAGCACCACGGCCGCCGACGTGATCACGTCGAACTGGGCCGACGCGGTTTCCGAGGTGGACGTCACCAGCACCGCCAGGGTCATCAGCACCGCCACGATCAGCACGCCCTTGACCGGCACGTCGTCCTTGTTGGTCTTGCTGAAGATGCTCGGGAACAGGCCATCATCCGAGGCCGCCTTGGCACTCTGCGCGGTCAGCAGGATCCAGCCGCCCAGCGAACCGGCAGCGCCGATGAAGGCGCACAGGCTGACCAGCGCGCCGCCCCAGCCGCCGACCGCCTTGGCCGCCGCCAGCGCGAACGGCGCGTCGGAGGTCTGCAGCTCGCCATTGGGCACCATGCCCATGATCACTGAGGAACTGGCGATGTAGGCGATGGCAGCCAGGAACACACCGGCCAGAGTGGCACGGGCCACGTTCTTCTCCGGGTTCTCGACCACGCCAGCCGTGACCGAAGCCGATTCGACACCGATGAAAGCCCACAGGGTCAGTGCCGCAGCACTGGAGATCGCACCGAAGTTGGACTCACCGGACACGTTGTAGGCGCCCTTGAAAATGTCGGCATCGAAGAAGAACCAGCCGAAGATGGCGATGCCCAGGATCGGCACCAGCGCGAAACTGGTGGTGACCGTCTGCACACGGCTGACGAAGGCCGGACCGATCACGTTGGCAAAGCTCAGCGCCCACACCAGGATCAGCACCGCGATGCAGCGCACCAGCGGCTCGGACAGGATCGGGAAGAAGTAGCTGAAATAGCCCACCGCGGCGATCGGGATGGCAACGTTGCCGATCCAGTTGGCGAACCAGTAGATGGTATTGGTCTGGAAGCCCATGTAAGGCCCGAACCAGTCACGCGCATAGGCATACGGACCGCCCGCCTTCGGCGCCAGCTTGCCCAGCTTGGCGAATACGAAGGCCAGCAACAGCGCACCGGCCGTGGTGATCAGCCAGCCCCAGATCGATGCGGTACCGATCTTGGCCAGGCTGGACGGCAACAGGAACACGCCTGAGCCCATCATGTTGCCGGCGACGAGGAAGGTGGCTCCGACCACCCCGATTTTCTTTGCTTCTGCCATGACAATCTCCTGTACTGGCATGAGCCCGGTGCGGCCGGGCGTGGGGACGGTTGCGCTGGCGTAACGCCGCTGGCGCTTACTTGATGAAGTTGTACTGCAGGCTGCCCTGCACCCGGACCGTGTCGCCGCGCGCGCCGCCCTGCTGTTCCAGGCGGCCGTACAGCAGCTCCATGCCCATCGTCCACGACGGCGCCGGGCTCCAGATCAGGTTGAACACGCCGTATCGGCTCTGCCGGAAGGCGTCGGCAGCGAGTGCCGCGTTCCGCTCCAGGGTCAGCTGGCCGAAGATCAGGTTCGAACGCCACAGCTCGGACCAGTAATGCGTGTAGCCGACGAAGCCGCCGTGCAGGTCCAGCGCGTCGAGACGGCCATCGGCACCGACCACCGCGTCCAGCCCGGAGCCGGTCAGGTCCGCGGTGTAGCGGCTGAGGCCGCGCCCGCCGAGCGCGCCGAACAGCAACAGATCGCGCTCGCCTACCGATGCCGAGCCACTGAACTGCAGGCCGCCGGCCATGCGCCGGTCGCGCTCGCCCTCGCCGTCATAGGCCAGGCTGCGCGCCACCGCGCCCAGCTGAAGATGGCCCCAGTCACGCTCCATGCGTGCGGTCACGGTCACATCCGGCAGCCGGTTCACTGCGGCCCGTTCATCACTGGCACCGGCCAGTTCGGTCTTGGGGTCTTCGGCGGCCAGCGTCAGAGTGTTGCCCTTGCCCATCGCGAAGCTGTGGTGGATGCCGGCCACCAGCAGATAGCCGGCGCCGCCGGGACCGGCGAAGTCGAGCGTGTCGGGCAGGCTGTCCGGGTCCATGAAACTGGAGTAACCGTAGCCGGCATAGGTATTGCCAAGCTGGCCATACGCATGGCGCAGGCGGAACGCGTAGCCATCGCTGCTGCCGAAGAAATCATTCTCCAGGTAGAAGCGCAGGTTGCCGTGCGTGGTCGGGCGCCGCGCCTCGAAGCTGAAGCGGGTCTGCTTGGCGTGGATGTTGAAATTGGAAACATCGCGATGGCTGCCGCCCACCGGCATCGACGAAGGGATGAACTGATCCTCGTCACCGGCCGCACGCGAATCGGCAATCGCATCGAGCTTGGCATAGCCGCCAATGCGGATCACCGTGTCAGTGCCTGGAATGGCAAAGAAGCCCTTCAGATCCGGGTCGGTCGGCCCAGCAGCGCTGTCGGGACGCGAGGCCGCAGTTGAGGGATCGGCCACCGATTCGCGCTGCGGCAGCACCGGTTGCGCCACACCCGGCACCTGGGTGGGATGCAGCAGGTTGGCGCTGCTGCCAAGTGGTGTCACCGGCGCCGCTACCTGCGCAGCGGCCGCGACAGCGCCCTCGCGTTGTTCGAGCTGATCCAGGCGCTTCTGCATGCCCTCCAGTGCCTGCCGCATGGCAGCGATTTCCTGGCGCAATGCGTGCGCATCCTCCTGGCCATTCTGCTGCGCATAGGCTGGCGTGACCGCCAGCGCGGTCAGGCAGGCCAGACTCAGTACCGCAAAGCGCATTGCATCCTCCCTGGACGAACATTCGCAGCGCACTGACGGCGCGCGCACAGGCGCAGCTCCGACATTGCGTTGCCGTTGCTGGAAATGCGGGTACTGCGTCGACGACACCGGCCAGCCTGCGCTTGGCAGGCAACAGGACGATGACACTGCCCCGCCCGTACCGATATCGACGCCATCAGGGCCGCACTGCCGGAGAGGTGGCGACCGCAGCGGTCTGGGTAACAACCAGGGAGTGAGAACGTCGTGAATGGCTGTGCCGACTGCCCCGGTTCAGGGCGTGTCAGGCGCGGCATCCCTGGCGCGTTGACGCTGTATTCCATGCGTCACAGGCTAGTCCGCCTGTCGTTTTTGGCCTTGATTGGAATCAAGGCGCGATGCTTGATGTCAGTCACGATTCAGACGTGACGACGAACAGGTGGTGCGCAGCCTGCATCACCCGCACAAGTGACGAAACGCAACAGGCCCGCATGCTGCCATGCGGGCCTGTGGTGTCGCATCACGACATGGGTGCCGATCAGCGTGGGCCCAGCACCGTCTGCAGGTCAGCGCCCTGTGGCAGGCCGGCGCGACGCTGCACCTGGCCCTGTGCATCCTGGAACAGGATGCCCGGCGTGCCCTGGAAGCCCATTTCAATCATCAGCACCTGGTTGGCGTCGAGCTTGGCGGCGATCTCGCGGCTGATGCTCGGCAGGGCCTTGATGCCACCTCGGTCGAACTGGTGTTCGTTCTCCAGCAAGGCCGCACTCGGGTCACGCGCAGACAGGATGGCCGCAGCCTTGGCCGGGCTGTCCTCGCGAATCACGCCGACCATGATGTGGCGCAACTGCACCTTGCCGGCGTCGACCCACGGACGCGCCGCTTCCCAGAACTTGTGGCAGTACGGGCAGTTGGCATCACTGAAGGTATAGACCACGCGCGGCGCATCGGCCTTGCCGTCACGCACCCAGGCACTGGCCTCCAGCTTGGTCCACATCTTGGCCGACATCGGTGCTGCGACCAGCTTCTCCACCGCCTCGGCGGCCACGTCGTTGCCCTCGGCATCGAACAGGCTGCCTACCAGCACATGCTTGCCGTCGGCGGTGACATAGGCTGCGGCCGGCTGCTGCCCGCCCACCACGCCAGCGAATCCACGCAGGCCACCCGGTGCATCGAACTCGGCAACGACTTCAAAACCGTGCTTCTCGATGCCTTTCAGCACTGCGGGGCGCTCGCCCTTGGCCGCTGGGGCCTGAGCGCTCGCTGCCGGCGCGGTCGCCTTGCCCGGCGGGGTCTGGGCCTGGCTGCAGGCGGCCAATGCCAGCATGACCGGCAGCAACAGCACCGCCGGAGCGATGCGCAGGGAAGTCGACAACATGGGAACTCCGTAGTGAGATGCCCGCGCAGGCTACCGCAGCCGGCGCAGTTTGTGTTCAAGACCCGCCGCCGTCAGTTCGCCAAGGTGCAGTTCACGCAGGCGGCCTTCGGCGTCGAAGAACAGCGTCGACGGATAGGCTTGTACACCCAGCACGGTTGACGCCGACGCGGTATCGTCCAGCAATACGTTGCCCAGCCAGAGCTGTTCGGATGCGATGAAACCCTTCACTTCGTCCAGGGTTTCCCCCTGGTTGAGGAACACGAACTGCACGTCAGTGTGGGTCTGCTGTGCGGATGCCAGTACCGGCATCTCGCGACGGCAGGGACCACACCAGCTGGCCCAGAGATTCAGCACCACCGGTTTGCCACGGAACTGCTGCAGATCGATCCTGCGCCCCTGCAGATCGGCCACCTGTACTGCCGGTAGCGGCATCCGCTGCTCCTGCCATGTTGCCAGCAGGTGGCTGCCCGCCGCCCACAGCACCACACCCACCAGCGCCCCCGCCAACACCGGCGCACGTAACGCGCGCCACAACCGCAGCCGCCAGGTGCCCCACGCTAGGCCCGCAACCAGCACGACTGCAAGGTGATACCCACCGTCGGCGATCTGCAGGATGCTCCAGGGGGCCTCACGGTAGAGCGCGAAGTTCAAGGCCACGAAGCTGATGCGTCCACACAGCAGGCCGATCAGCAACATGTCCAGGACCAGGCTGGCCCCGGAAGGCACTGCCATCCCGTCCTTCGGCCGCGGCCACAGGTGGGCCACCGCCATGGCCAGCAGCACGCACATCAGGATCAGCACCACCGGCATCGGCACCGGTCCAACACTCGACATCAACCCACCTGTCCCATCATCTCGTTGCCTGCATGGTCAAAGCGTCGCGCCCAGGTTGCAAGTGCGACGCCCAACGCCGGCTTCAGGCCGCGCTGCGCGGCATCTGCATGCCAGGCGCCGGTTGCAGCCCGCGCAGGCTGCCCGCCACCGACGACAACAGCGGCCGTTCGCGCCGTTTGTTGTTGACCTGCCGCCGATAGTTGGCCGGCGTCATTCCAACAATGCGCAGGAACAGGCGGCGGAATGCGCTCTGGTCTGCATAGCCCACACCCCAGGCCACTTCATCGATACCCGCCCCCTGTTGCAGCAATGTCTGCGCCTTGGCGATACGCAACCGCTGGCAATACTCGATCGGACGCAGGCCGGTGGCCTTCAGGAAGCGCCGCTGCAGAGTCCGTGGCTCCAGTCCGGAGACCTCGCAGATCGCTCCGAGCGTGGCCCCACGCGCAGCGGTGGTATGCAGCCAGCGTTGCGCCTTCAGTACGTCGCGATCGCCGTGGGCGAAGTTGGCACTGAAACGCTCCAGATCCTGCTGGATCGCCGCGGGCACCGTGATCCCCAACTGCTGCGCCACGGAACTCGCTACGCCCTGGCCGTGCAGCCGGTACAGCAGCCGCAGGGCGAGGAAGCGCCAGGCCTGGGAACCGGCCACTGTCAGCAGATCACCGTCGTCGACCAGCGCGCGCTCACTGGGCACCCAGCTGGCCGACTGCCCCTGCAGGCCCGGATGGCGCCCGAGGTCCGGCCCACTGACGGTGCGCCCGGCAAGCAGACCCGCGCGTGCCAGCATGCTGACACCATCGCTGGCAGCTGCCAGCAGACTGCCGCCATCGTAATGCGCGCGCAGCCAATCCAGCAGGACCTCATCGGCGCGCAGGCAGACGCCTTGACTGATCTGGCCAGGCACGGCGATCACGGCGGGAATGTCCGCCTCGAGCATCTCCGCGCCGGCAATGCGATGCACACCGGTCTGGCTGGCTGGCACGACCCAGCGGGTCACCAGGACACGCTTGAACGGGCGACGCTGCTGCTGGGCAAGCCGGTTGGCGACATGTGCCATTTCGGTCAGCACAGAGGCGGCCGACGGGTCGCCTCCCGGGTACTCGACCACCGCGACCTCTACGAATCCCTCGTTCCTGAATCCTTCCACAGAGCATCTCCTCGGTTCGTTGCAGGCCATCCAGCGGCCGGTTCAGGCGCAGGGTAGGAACTGCCACGACGGCGGGGCTATGAAGAAAGTTGCAAAGTGCGCTGAATGCGCCGTCAGCGACGGGAGCTTGACCCTGGACCTGACTCCAGGCTTCAGAACGACCGGCAGCATCCGCAGGAATCCGCCATGAACATTGGTCAACTGGCGCGCCAGGCCGGCGTACCGATCGATACCGTGCGCTACTACGAGCGCCAGCAGTTGCTGCCCACCGCGGCACGCTCGGCCGGGGGCTATCGCATCTTCGGTGAGCAGGACCTGCGCCGGCTGCGCTTCATCCGCCGCGCCAAGACGCTGGGCTTCAGCCTGGAACAAATCGCCGAACTGCTGGCACTCAGTGATGGCCATCCGCAGGACATGGGCAGCGTGCGCGACGCGGCGCAAGCCCGACTGCAGGACATCGCGCAGCGCATGGCTGAACTGCAACGCATGCACAGCGCGCTCTCGCAGCTGGTCGACGCCTGCCCCGGCCACGGCACCCTGGATCAGTGCCCAATCCTGGCGGCGCTGACCGACGGCGCCGACTGAGTACGTGTGATCGTCGTTCCCTTCGCAACGCACGTGAAGAAAAGTGCAACAAATGCTTGCCAACCCTCTGGGGCAAGGCTATTATTTCGCTCCTCAGCGACGTGGGGCCATAGCTCAGCTGGGAGAGCGCCTGCATGGCATGCAGGAGGTCAGCGGTTCGATCCCGCTTGGCTCCACCAATCTTTCGGCATTAGGCCGTCGAAAGGTCGCTAAAGAACATTGATGAGAATTGCGTCCCCATCGTCTAGAGGCCTAGGACATCACCCTTTCACGGTGGCGACCGGGGTTCGAATCCCCGTGGGGACGCCACTCATCACGAACAACGAGGACCCGGCCGATAACCGGGTCTTTTTTGTTCACCGCCTACCGGCATTCAGGTTGTGGCGTTGCGGTTCCCCTGCCCTTGGTGGCAAAGGTTGAACCGGGACGAAAAAAGTTCGAAAAAAGCTTCCACAAACGTGAACACGCAGGTATGATAGGCGGCTCGGTAACACGGGGCCATAGCTCAGCTGGGAGAGCGCCTGCATGGCATGCAGGAGGTCAGCGGTTCGATCCCGCTTGGCTCCACCACTTTCGACATTAGGCCGTCGAAAGTTCTACAACTTGAAGTTTTTCGTGCGTCCCCATCGTCTAGAGGCCTAGGACATCACCCTTTCACGGTGGCGACCGGGGTTCGAATCCCCGTGGGGACGCCAGTTTCAAAACGGACTCTGCTCCTGGCAGATATCCAGAGTTTCATGGGGCCATAGCTCAGCTGGGAGAGCGCCTGCATGGCATGCAGGAGGTCAGCGGTTCGATCCCGCTTGGCTCCACCACTTCGACATTAGGCCGTCGAAGGATCTACAACTTGAAGTTTTCGTGCGTCCCCATCGTCTAGAGGCCTAGGACATCACCCTTTCACGGTGGCGACCGGGGTTCGAATCCCCGTGGGGACGCCAATTCTTGAAAACCCCGGCTTCGGCCGGGGTTTTTCTTTGCCCGCGATCTGCCATCAAACCGCCCTGCCCGTAGATGGCTTCACCCCGCCCACGGCTCAGAACCGCCGATACATCCCGATCGATGCCGGCGCAGTCGGTGCGAAACCAAACTGTGCATACAGCCGATGCGCCTCGCCATCGGCCAGCAGGCTGACGTACGCCGACGGCGGCAGGTTGGCCTGCATCCAGCCGTCCAGCCGCCGCATCACTTCCTTGCCCAGGCCCTGCCCCTGCAAACGCGGCAGCACCGCGATATCACAGACCTGCAGGTGGCAGCCGCCATCGCCGACGATACGGCCCATCGCCACAAGTTCTGCCCCCTGGTAAGCGCACACGCCGAACAACGTATTGGGCAGCGCGCGGGCGGCTGCTTCGCGGGACTTGGCGCTGAGGCCTGCGAGCACGCGCAACTGGCAGTAGTCCTCGACCGTGGGTACGGCTTCGCGGAACTGGCAGGTGATGGAACCATTCATGCGGCATCTCCGGATGGGTCGGGCTATCCTGCCGCATCCACGTCGCAGCCGCTGCGACCCAGGCCCAAAGAGTCCCATGTGCTATTCCGCCCTGATCCGCGCTGACTACGCCAAGCTGGTACGCGAGTTCGGCGCCATCCTGTCGCTGGAGGACTTCGCCGAGCTGTACGCACACGATCCGGGCAAGAAGCGGCCGAAGACCCCGAAGGCGATGGATGACGGATTCGCCGGTGCGCGTACCGAACAGGGGCGGGACATCGTGGCGAAGATCCAGCAATGGCATGCGCAGGAGCAACAGGCACTGGAGGCCGAACTGGCCCGGCAACGCGAACGACGCGATATTGCCCATGCCACGCTGGCCACCCGGCCCACGCAGAAGGCGCGCAACGACCTGCGCGTGGCCGGCAACCGCATCGAGCGCGCACAGGCCCGGCTGGAAGACCTGCATCGGGTGCAGCTGCTGCCGCGTGACAACCGCATTTTCCCCGGCACCTACGCACCGGTGATGGTCAGCGAGAACGGCCAGCGCGTGATCAGGCCGATGCGCTACCAGTGCCGGCTGCCGGACAAGCCGGCGCGCAACGACGTGCTTTACCCCGGCACCTACAATGCGCGGCGCGACAGCCTGGAAGGTTACTGGCGGGGTGCGTTCGGACTGCGCCATGGCGTGGTGGTGGTACAGGCGTTCTACGAGCACGTGCCCCGCCACGCCATCGCCGGCCGCACCCTCGGTGCCGACGAAAAGGAACAGGACGTGGTACTCGAATTCCGTCCCGATCCGCCGCGCGACCTGCTGCTGGCCTGCCTCTGGGCAGAATGGGAAGGACCGGAAGGCCGCCTGCTGTCGTTTGCCACGATCACCGACGCACCGCCCAGCGACGTCGCCGCTGCCGGGCATGACCGCGGCGTAGTGCCGATCCGCAAGGAACACCTCGACGCCTGGCTCAACCCCGAACCGGATGACCTGGCGCGCCAGTACCGCATCCTCGACGACCGCGAGGAGATCCGTTACGTGTACAAGGAAGCGGGCTGAGCGCCGGACGCAATTGAAAAACCCCGCCTGGGCGGGGTTCCTGGATCAGGGGTTGCCGCCGAACATCGCAGACGCGAGCATTCACCCCCCGGCAGTATCCCCTGCAGGTCCGTGGCGGACGGCTCAGGCCTTGACGCTGGAGCGACCCACCGCACGCGCCAGCGCGCGTGACAGATCGGCCGACAGGTAGGGCTTGACCAGCAACAGGCCGGCCAACATCGGTGTTGGCAGCTGCTCGGCCAGCGTTCCGGTGGCCAGCACGAACGGAATGCCACGTGCCGAAAGCGCTGCAGCCACCGGTTCACTGGTCTCGTTGCGGGCCAGCCGGTAGTCCAGCAGGGCCACGTCCGGGGTGCTCTGCTCCAGCAGCTGCAGGGCTTCGGACACGCTCGCTGCAAGCCCGACCACAGTCGCGCCGGCATGCACCAGCTGCATCTGCAGCAGGGCCGCGCTCATTTCGTCGTTCTCGACCACCAGCACCCTCAGGTCCTGCAACACTGTCATCGGCTACCGCTCCTGGAGGCAATTGCACGCTGGGAGTATAGCTATCAAGGGGCCAATGCCGACAGAAACCGCCCTCATAGGCCCTCCTACTATGCATCGCCTGCCGACCTCGGTTACACTCGCACGCTGCCTGCCGGTGTGGCGGAATGGTATACGCAGCTGACTCAAAATCAGCCGGGGGTGACCCCATGAAGGTTCGAGTCCTTTCACCGGCACCACTGCATCAAAGGCCAGGTCCATGACCTGGCCTTTTGCATTTCCCGGGCCAGAGCGCCGACACTGGCAGGCATGCCCCAGCATGCCCTGCCCGCGCGCTGCCCCTCCTGCGGGCGTCCGACGCCGTCGCCCGGTCCCACTACTTCTCGCTGCCAGGCGTGATCGAGCACACCAGCTGGGGCGACGTTTCCGAACGGGCGATGGCGCTGCAGATCGCCCGCCATCTGCCTGACGCATCCGATCAGCGCCGGGCGCTGGGACGCCAACACCTGCAGGCGGTCGCCGCGATCCTCGACGGCTGCCCGCAACGCAGTGATGACCTGCTGGCCCGCGACGGCGGCGAGGAATTCATCGCCACCCTGCGAGCGCCTGCGCGCCGCCGTGGAAACCGCCGCCCTGCCCGCCGCTGAGGCCCCATGTGACCATCAGCATCGGCGTAGCCTGGCAGGCTGCGCATGAGCAGGCCGACCCACGATGCCGGGGAACAACACTCCGACCGCCGGGCCTAGACCGCGCGCAGCACCGCCGCGCCATGCAGGTGCCCCGCCCCACCCTGCACGCGGAAGCAGGCCACGGTCTGCAGAAGCTGCGCCGACTGCTCCTCCATGCTGCGCGCTGCGGCCGAGGCTTCCTCGACCAGCGCGGCGTTCTGCTGGGTGCCCTGATCGATCAGATCGACGGCATGGTTCATCTGCTGGATGTCGTCGCTCTGCTGCTGCGCGGCCGTGCTGATCTCGGACATCAGATCACTGACACGGCGCACATTGACCACGATCTCGTCCATGGTGCGTCCGGCGCTCTCAACCTGCGCGGTACCGGCGCCGACATTGGCCACCGACGCATCGATCAGCTGCTTGATCTCCTTCGCGGCACTGGCCGAGCGCTGCGACAGTTCGCGGATCTCGGTGGCGACCACGGCGAAGCCACGCCCGTGTTCGCCCGCACGCGCTGCTTCCACCGCCGCGTTCAACGCAAGGATGTTGGTCTGGAAAGCAATGCCGTCGATCACGCCGATGATGTCGACGATGCGCCGCGAGGACGCGTTGATCACGGCCATGGTCTCGACCACTTCGTGCACCACGTTGCCACCGCGGGCAGCGACATCAGCAGCACCACCGGCCAGCTGACTGGCCTGCCGTGCGTTGGTCGCGGTGCGCTGCACGGTCTCGGCCAGGCCCTTCATCGACACCGCGGTCTCCTCCAGCGACGCGGCCTGCTGCTCGGTGCGCTGCGACAGATCGCTGTTGCCCTGCGCGATCTCGGTGGCACCGACGGCGATGGTGTCGGCGGCGAACTTGATCTGGGCGATGATCGCGGCCATCGCCTCCACCAACGAATTCACGCCTTCGCACAGCTCGGCGATCGGCCCGTTCTTGTCGGCAGTGGCCACGCGCCGGGTCAGGTCGCCCTCCTTCGCGGCCGCCACCACTTCACGGGTCTGCGCCACGGCACGTTGCATGGCCTGGTTCTCATGCACCTGCGCGGTGATGTCGGTGGCGTACTTGACCACCTTGAACGGCTTTCCGTTGAGATCCAGGATCGGGTTGTAGGACGCCTGGATCCAGACCTCGCGCCCGCCCTTGCCGAGGCGCCGGTACTGGCCGGCATCGTATTCGCCACGGCCGAGCTTCTCCCAGAACTGGCGATACTCGGCACTGCCACGATACTCGGGCTCGACGAACAGCGAGTGGTGCTGGCCACGCACGTCGTCCAGGCTGTAGCCGGTGGCGGCCAGGAAGTTGTCGTTGGCCGAAAGGATGCGGCCGTCCATGCCGAACTCGATCACCGCCTGCGACTTGTCGATCGCCGCCAGCTGCCCGGCCGAGTCGGCTGCCTGCAGCTTCTGCGCAGTGATGTCGGTGGCGAACTTGACCACCTTATAAGGCCGCCCCTGCCGGTCCAGCACCGGGTTGTACGAGGCCTGGATCCAGATCTCGCGCTGGCCCTTGCCGAAGCGCCGGTACTGGCCAGCGTGATATTCGCCACGCCCCAGCCGCGCCCAGAACTCGCGGTACTCGGCGCTGCGCGCCTGCTCGGGATCGACGAACAGGGAATGATGCTTTCCCTGGATCTCCTCCAGCCGGTAGCCCATCGCCTGCAGGAAGTTGTCATTGGCCTGCAGGATGGTGCCATCGAGGGCGAACTCGATGACCGCCTGGACCCGGTGCAGCGCCGCGACCTGGGCTTCCAGCTCGGCACGGCGATCGGACACGGCCTCGGCGCCGGTGCGGTGCTGGGGAGCCAGCGCGCCCAGCAGGGCACGCCACGGCGACCAACGGGTATGCAGCTCGGCCGGCGCCTGCGCGCCCGCCGTGAAGCCTGGAATGAGCATTGTCTGATCCTCGGTGTCCGGTAAGCGGTTGCGACCCGACGGGCGGGATGCCCGGCGGCAACTTCAGGTGCCAGGGACTACAGGTGCCAACCGGCACCTCTCGAGCGACTGCCACGAACGTCTGCTGCGGGTGCGATCGGCATCTGGGAGCGGCGGAACACACAGCGCGGGCCGCCCATCGGGGACGGCCTGGGGTCCTGCGGCGGGTGACTGGAGCGGGATCCAGAGGGAGTATCGGCGAGGGGATCGGTGGCTTTAGCCGGATTGCGCGACGTCCGTCGCAACTTCAGATGCGGCTGCAGGGACGCGGTAGACAATCGCGATGTACTTCACATTCTGCTCACGCTCGGCGGGGCACGGGGTGTCGTCACGGAACATATCGCGCGTTGCCGCCGTCACTGGGCATAGCCTTGCCCGGCACGCCGATGCAGTTCAAGCCCAAAAGGTTTGCATGACCAACGGGCGATTCCATGGCAGGTGAAAATGGCCAGCATGCAGCGGACCGCAGGACGCTCACTGACACGGAGATCGCATGTTCCCACGCTTGGCCAGCTTCCTGATCCTGGGCCTGTGCAGTACCGGCGCCCTCGCTGCCGATGCCACCTATCGGCCTGCCTTCCAGCCGGACCAGCTGAAGGGGCCGCCTGCAGGGCGACCGAACGAGGTACTGGTACTGGGCACCGCCCACCTGTCCGGCCTGCCCAAGTCCTTCCAGCCCGCCTTGCTTGAACCGTTGCTGCAGCGACTGGTCGCCTGGAAGCCCGGGCTGATCGCCACCGAAGACCTGTCCGGCCTCCAGTGCGATTCCATGCGTCGCTACCCGGAACGCTATGCGGAGAGCGTGGCCACCTACTGCTTCGACACCACCGCTGCGCAGGCTGCCACCGGCCTGGACGTGCCTTCAGCGAACGCCCAGGCCGAGCGCCTGCTTGCGACCTGGCCGGACGAGCCGACGCCCGCCCAGCGTCGTCGGCTCGCCGCATTGTTCCTGGCTGCGGGCGAACGCGGCTCGGCGCAGGTGCAATGGCTGCGCCTGCCTGCGTCCGAGCGCAAAGCCGGCGATGGGCTGACGCCGGCCCTGGTCGAGATCCTCGGCAAAGGCCTGGTCCGCCGCAATGAAACCAGCCTGATCGCCGCCGTAGTTGCCGCCCGCCTCGGGCATGAACGGCTGTGGGCCGTGGACGACCACACGGCCGATTCTCCCACACCGGCAGAGGATAAGGCGGCGGCCAGTGCAGCCATCACCGGTGCCTGGAACAATACGTACTTGCGGGCGCGACGGGAGGCCGATGAACGCCTCGTGGCCAATCTGGACAAGCCCGGTGGCGTCATGGCGCTGTATCGGGATTACAACAGCCCGGCGGCAGCGATGGCAGCGTACCAGAGCGACTTCGGCGCGACGCTCGTCGAGCCGTCCTCCAAGGCGTTCGGCCGGATGTATGTCGGTTACTGGGAAACCCGCAACCTGCGCATGGTCGCCAACATCCGCGACGTGCTGGGCCTGCACCCTGGCAGCCGAATGCTGGCCATCGTCGGTGCCTCGCACAAGGGCTACTACGAGGCCTACCTCAATCAGATGCACGACGTGCAGCTGGTCAGTACGGACGCAGTATTGCGTTGACCAGGATAGGTGCCGGCCATGCGCTGGCACTATCCTGCAAGGCCCGTCTGCAGGTGCCGACATGCTGAAAGTGATCGCCGAGGATTTCATCCATCCCGATGCCGTGGATACCGTGCTTCCCCTGTACCGCGAGCTGGTCGCATGCACGCAGCGAGAGCCGCTCTGCCTCGGCTATGAACTGTTCGTCGACCAGAAGGACCCCGGGCATTTCGTCTTCATCGAGCAATGGCCGGACCGCGACGCACTGGATATCCATTGCGCCAGCGAGCACTTCCAGCGTCTGGTGCCTCAGATCAACGCGTTCCATCGCGCACCGTGCCGGGTCCTGCTGATGGACGCCGCACGGGTGTAGTGCCGGAAGCGAGACGCCCGCCGACGCTGCGGCCATGCCGCCACAGCAACAGGCAGGCTGCAACCGTGCACGCCAGGCTCAGGACCAGCAGCGCGACCGCGCCTTGCTGCAGCACGGGCAACAACGCCTGCGCGTACGGGTCGCCGCGCAGCTGTTCGGCGCGCAGGCAGGTGGCCAGCGCCAGGCACCAGCCGATCAGGGCCGGAATGAACATGCGCACCGCAACCGGGTTCCAGGCATTCATGGGTTCACCTGCTTGAGTGGAGATGCGCGCAGTATTCGCGCGCGTCCTCTCACAGGCTGAGATCAGTCCTGGGCGGCATCGGCATCGTCGCCTGGAAGCCCCGACAGCTCGCCCTGCACCTGCACGTTGTTGCGCCCCAGCGCCTTGGCCCGGTAGCACTGTGCATCGGCAGCGGCCACTGCCTGGTCCACGCTCATGCCCCCCGCCAGGGGCGCGATGCCGATGCTGGCACCGACCCGCAGCCGGTGCTGATCCCATGGAATGGACAGCGCTGACAGGGTCTGCAGGAGCTCACCGCCGATCCGTGCGGCACGACGCGGCGTACACCCGGACAGGATCACCGCGAACTCGTCGCCGCCCAGCCGCGCCACCACGTCCGAATCACGCACACCATGTCGCAGCACACTGGCCACCGCCCACAGCACCGCATCGCCGGCCAGGTGGCCCCAGGTGTCGTTGACCGGCTTGAAGCGGTCCAGATCGATGTACATCAGCGAGGCGGCCTGCCCGGTGCGCTCGACGCGGGTGATCGCCTGCTGCAGGTGCACCTCGAAACCGCGGCGGTTGCTCAGTTCGGTGAGTGGATCGATCTCGGCCAGGTGGCGGGCTTCGCGCTGCCGCGCCCGCTGCTGGGTGTCGTCGCGCAACACCCACACCGCGCCGCGCACATGGCCTTCGTCATCGCGCAGCCAGGCCCGCGTCAGATCCACCGGCACCGTTGCCGTGCCCAGGCGCAGCAGCAGGTCGGCATGCAGGTCCACCGCGTTGCTTTCCGGGTCCAGGAGTACCTGCACATCCAGCACCGAGCCGGGCGCGTACTCGGTGGTCAGCGCCAGCACGTCCTGCACCCTATGCCCGGCCAGCGACAGCGCGCCATCACCGGCCAGGGTGCGTACCGCGGCCGCGTTGGCATAGTCGATGCGGCCGTCAAGGTTGACGCTGAGCACCAGGTCGGCCACCGCATCCAGAGTGATGCGGCTGCGCTGTTCGCTCTCGAACAGGCGTTGCTCACTGCTGCGCTGGGCGGTGATGTCCTGGATCTGCGACACGAAATGCAGTGGCTGGCCATGCTCGCTGCGCACCAGCGACACTGACAGCCGCGCCCAGATGATGCGGCCGTCGCGGTCGAGATAGCGCTTTTCAAGGTGGTAATGGCTGCGCCGTCCGGCCAGCAGGTCCTGCACCAGGGCCAGGTCGGTCTGCAGGTCATCGGGATGGGTCAGGCGCTGGAAGTCGACCTGCAGCAGCTCTTCGCGCGGGTAACCCAGGATCCGGCACAGCGCATCATTGACGTCCAGCCAACGCCCCTCCAGCGACACCAGCGCCATGCCCAACGCCGCCGACGTGAATGCACCGGCGAACTTCTCCGCCGACAGCCGCGCCTCAGCCCGTGCCTGCAGGATCTCGGTGATGTCGATGGCCATGCCGACGTAGCCGATGCGTGCGCCTTCGGCACCTTCCATGCGGCTGATCGACAGGCGCACCTGGCGTGGCAGGCCCTCCTTGCGCAGCAACGTCCACTGCCGCGAGTAGGTCTGCCCGTCAGCGCGAGCACTGAGCGCTTCGAACACGTCGGGAAGGTTGCCCTCGGCATCGGCCAGCGGCTCCAGCCAGGCTTTCAGTTCCTCCGGATCGTGGAACGCATCGAGCCGGCGCTGGCCGACCACCTCCGCTGCGCTGTAGCCCAGCAGGCGCTCCGCACCCGTGTTGAACAGGGTGATGGTGCCATCGGTATCGGTGGCGATCACCGCTACCTCATCGGACGCATCGACCACGGCCTGCAGGCGTTGCCGGGTTTCGGCCGCGTCCTGCCTCGCCTGCTGCAGCTCGGTGACGTCAGCATGCGCGCCGGCCATCCACAGCGGCTTGCCCTGCCCATCCCATTCGAAGACCCGCCCGCGGTCCTGGATCCAGATCCACTGCCCGTTCTTGTGGCGCATGCGCAGCAGGCAGGCGTAGTTGTCGCTGCGGCCTTCGAAATGCTCATCCAGCGCCGCGTCGGACAGCGCGATGTCATCGGGATGGACCAGCTTCAGGAACGTCTTCTGGCAGATGGGTTGCAGCTCTTCCAGGCGGTAGCCGACGATCTCAGCCCAGCGCGCGTTGACCCGCATCTCGCCGGTCTGCACGTTCCATTCCCAGGTTCCCGCGGCGGTACCGTCGATGATCATCGCCAGGCGGCGACGCTCTTCCGCCAGCTCCTGCAGGCGGCGCTCCAGCAGTCCATTGCCGTGGGTGCCCTGGCCCGGCATCAATCCGGTCCCCTGCCGGCACGGGCAGGCGCCGACCGCAGCGGAACGCTGCGGCCTGCAACGAAGATGGCGGGTCGTGCTGGCGTCATGGCCCTCCCCAGCAACAGCGGGGTGGCCGGACGCCTCCCCTCAAGCGCAAGTGTGCGCAATCACGGGGAAAATCGACAAGTCCCCCGCCACGAATCAAGTGTGACGGGGAACGCGGTCCTCAACTGCGCTTGGCGCGGGCGAAGGCCTCGGCCAGGGCGTTATTGGCCGGCGGCGCGGACGCGGCGGGACGGCCGCCATTGCCTTGGCCCCGGTTCGGCCCGCGGTTCTGGCCGCCTGCATCGCGGCGCGGACCCTGCCCATGGCCGCGCTCATCACGCTGGCCCGGGCGGCTGGTCGCTTGCCCGGGGGTATCGTCCAGGCGCCGGGTCAGGGCGATGCGCTTGCGCGCCACGTCCACCTCCAGCACCTTCACCTTGACGATATCACCGGCCTTGACCACGTCGCGCGGGTCCTTCACGAACGTATCGGAAAGCGCCGAGATGTGGATCAGGCCGTCCTGGTGCACACCGATATCGACGAAGGCACCGAAGGCCGCCACGTTGCTGACCACACCCTCGAGCACCATGCCCTCGCGCAGGTCCTTGATGTCCTCGACGCCCTCGGCGAAGCGTGCCGCCTTGAACTCGGGACGTGGGTCTCGGCCCGGCTTCTCCAGTTCCTTGAGGATGTCACGCACGGTCGGCACGCCGAAGGTGGCATCGGTGAACTGCTCGGCCTTCAGGCCGCGCAGGAAGCTGCCATCACCGATCAGCGCCTTGATCGGGCGCGCGGTGCTGGCCACGATGCGCTCGACCACCGGGTAGGCTTCCGGGTGTACCGCCGAAGCATCCAGCGGCTCATCACCGTCGGCAATGCGCAGGAAGCCCGCGCACTGTTCAAAGGTTTTCTCGCCCAGGCGCGCGACCTTCAGCAGGTCCTTGCGGCGCTTGAACGGGCCGTTCGCATCACGGTGGCGCACGATGTTCTCGGCCACCGTGGCCGACAGGCCGGACACCCGCGACAACAGTGCAGCCGAAGCGGTGTTCACGTACACGCCCACCGCGTTCACGCAGTCCTCCACGCGGGCATCCAGCGCGCGCGCCAGGCGGTACTGGTCCACATCGTGCTGGTACTGGCCGACACCGATCGCCTTGGGTTCGATCTTCACCAGTTCGGCCAGCGGGTCCTGCAGGCGGCGGGCGATCGACACCGCCCCACGTAGCGACACGTCCAGCCCCGGGAACTCCCTGGCCGCGAACTCGGACGCCGAATACACCGACGCCCCGGCCTCGCTGACCACTACCTTCTGCAGCTTCGGGTTGGCAGCGGCCTTGATCGCTTCACCAGCCAGCTTGTCGGTTTCGCGGCTGGCGGTGCCGTTGCCGATCGCGATCAGTTCCACGTTGTGCTTGGCGCACAGCTGCTTGATCGTCTGCAGCGACTGCTCCCACTGGCGACGCGGCTCGTGCGGGTAGATGGTGTCGGTGGCGACCAGCTTGCCGGTGGCATCGACCACGGCGATCTTGCAGCCGGTGCGGATGCCCGGGTCCAGTCCGAGCACGGTCTTCGGGCCGGCGGGTGCCGCCAGCAACAGGTCCTTCAGGTTGTCGCCGAACACCGCGATGGCTTCGGCTTCGGCCTTTTCGCGGGCCTGGTTGAACAGGTCCAGCAGCAGATGGGTGTGCAGCTTGGCGCGCCAGGTCAGCCGGCACGCATCCAGCAGCCAGCGGTCGGCGGCGCGGCCCTGGTCGGCGACGCCGGCCTTGCGCGCCACGCGTCCTTCGGCGTACTGGTGGCCGGCCTCGGCATCGCTGCCCGGGTCCAGTTCCAGGAACAGGATCTCCTCGCGGCGCGCACGGAACAGTGCCAGCAAGCGATGCGACGGAATCTTCGCCAGCGCCTCGGCATGCTCGAAGTAGTCCCGGTACTTGGCGCCCTCGGTTTCCTTGCCCTCGGCGACGCGGGCACGGATCACCCCGGTCTCGCCCAGCCAGGTGCGCAGTTCACCGACCAGCGCGGCGTCTTCGCCCCAGCGCTCCATCAGGATCGCGCGCGCGCCTTCCAACGCGGACTTGGCGTCGGCCACGCCTTTGTCGGCGTCGACGAAGGTGGCCGCGAACGTCTGCGGGTCCTGCGTCGGGTCGGCCAGCAGGCCATCGGCCAACGGCTCCAGGCCGGCCTCGCGGGCGATCTGCGCACGGGTGCGGCGCTTGGGCTTGTACGGCAGGTACAGGTCTTCCAGCCGGCTCTTGGTGTCGGCGGCCAGGATGTCATTGCGCAGCTCGTCACTGAGCTTGCCCTGCTCGCCGATGCTGGCCAGCACCGCCGCACGGCGGTCCTCCAGCTCGCGCAGGTAGGTCAGCCGGGTTTCCAGGCTGCGCAGCTGGGTGTCGTCCAGGCCACCGGTCACTTCCTTGCGGTAGCGCGCGATGAACGGAACGCT
This sequence comes from Stenotrophomonas sp. YJH_SMC_32, assembly GCF_059369975.1. NCBI lineage: Bacteria > Pseudomonadati > Pseudomonadota > Gammaproteobacteria > Lysobacterales > Lysobacteraceae > Stenotrophomonas > Stenotrophomonas sp. YJH_SMC_32. Next base: position 196,713 of record NZ_JCAFTE010000005.1, read on the forward strand.
GGCGCCTTCGTCGAGCAGGCCGACTGCGGCGCGTACCTGGGCGGACTGGGCACCGATCTCGTCGGCGATTGTCCGGGCGATCTGCTGGGCGAGCGCGCTCTGGGCGTTCTTGGCGTCGTGCATTGCTTCAGGTCTGTGCCGCGTTTCGGGAAGCCCCCATTCTGGCAATCCGCGACGGAGCCGGACAAGGCATTGACAGGGGGCGAGGTTCAGCGGCGAAGCCGGATTGGACGCCGGCATCCTGGCAAAGAGCGGGCTCGGACTGGCCCGGGGCTGGGATGCCGGCGCGGGCGCGCGATGGTGGGCGCGCCCTGCCGCGTGTTGCGTCGGTCAGCGGTAGTGGCGAGCGGCGCGCTGCATGACGATGTCGTCACGCATGCCTTCCAGGGCCATCAGGCGGACCTTGCCGACACCCTGCAGTTCCATGAACCGCTCCGTGTAGAACTCCGGCCCCAGCGCGGTGTCGGCGCGGGATTTGCTGAAGCCGTAGGGCACCACGCCCTTCTCGCCATCCTTGCTACCACCGACATAAAGAACGATTGCCATGTGATGTATTCCTCCAAATTGCTACTGCGTACTGCGCTCGATGAGCGATGCTGCGAGCTCATCAAGGAAGAGCTTACCGCGTCGAACCTGACTGGAACGTCACGAAGGCTAATGACGATCGGTTGCATGCAGATGACTGCGGGATCGCTGCAGAATGCTTACGGATCTTTAACTTCCGGCTAACGAATCGGTGGGGGATTCCCGCCAACGGCGCAGCCCCTCGTGGGTGGTTTGGTTGGTCGCGGAAAGCCGGTTTCCTGTGGGCTGGCCGGGAGGGTGGGTAGGCCGGGGACGCCGTGAACCCAACCCGACCGACCAGCGCGAGGGTTTTGCATTTGACAACCAGGCATCACTACCCACGAGGGGCTGCGCCGTTGGCTGGAAACTACGGCCACCAACCACGCCCGAACCGGGCGAAATGATCGGCCGCGCGTTCGAACGGATTGCGTGCACTCACCCCGCCGCACAGCAGGTATACCGGCAGGTACAGCGGCCCCAGCACCATGTACTGGTAAACGTGCGCGCGCTCGTGGTCGTCCAGCCGGATCAGCGGCTCCACGCCCCACCCCGCCTGATGCGCATAGGTCCGGCAGCAGATGCCGAGGTCATGGCCGGTATGCAGGATCACGTTGCCCAGGGTGATCGCACCGCCCGGCCCCCACGGCCAGTGATCGAACACCACGGCGCAGTCCCGCCCGCTCCAGCGCAGCGTCGCGCCGCCAAGCATGCCGGCCAAGCCGCCGATCAGGCCGATCAGTGTGTTGGGCAGCGTCCATGCGGCGCCCAGCATCTGCAGCGCGCGCAGCCAGAGCGGCCAGGATCGAGCGGCGGTGTTCAATCCGCCTCGTTCGGAATCAGCAGCCACAGGATCAGGTAGATCAGAATGCCGGGGAAGGCGGCCGAGCCGATCGATACCAGCACGAACACGATCCGCACCAGGGTGGGGTTCCAGCCGAAGCGATGGGCAATGCCGCCCATCACGCCGGCAATCATGCGGTCGTTCAATGAACGCGACAGCGTCTTGGGCGTGGTGTTCACGGCGGTGTCTCCTCGGCTTGCGGGCAGAATCAGTCGAGCACGCCGCGACTCTACACCGCCTCCGTGTCTACGGCGTGCGGAGACGCAGCGCCTGCAGGCGCGCACCGAACCAGGCGGCCGCGGTCTGTTCAGGCTGCCCCGGGCACTGGATGCGGTAAGGCTTCCCGCTCATGCTGCTCTGGCTGGCGGCGCGCTCGATGAACTGCTCGGCGCTGTCCACCATGTCCTTCTTCAGCAGGTAGTCGTACTTGCGCTGCAGATGGGCGCGCGCATCGCCGCCGTCGTACCAGCTGCCATTGCGCTGGAAACGGCACTGCGAGCCGTCCAGGCTGGAAATCAGCTGGGCGATCTCCCGGCGTGCATCGGCACTGGGTGCGGCGTGGGCAAATTGTGCTGCCAGCAGTGCCGCAAGAATCAACGAAATCCGGTACGTCATCATCCCCCCAGGTCAGTCGAGCATGGCTCGACTCTACAGGTCACGCGCCTTCAACCAGCCATCGATCGTGGCCGGCACTTCGCGCTGGGCGCGGCCGGACACATAGATACCAATGTGGCCACCGCGGAAACTGGACTCGGTGTAGTCGTCCGTACCCAGGCGCCCACGCATCGCGCGCGAGGCGTCCGGCGGTACCAGATGGTCCTGCTCGGCATAGATGTTCAGCACCGGCAAGGTCACCTGCGACAGATCCACGGCTTCCTCGCCGATCCGCACCGTACCGTTCACCAGGCCGTTGCCCTGGTAGAACTGCTTGATGAAGTCACGGAACGCCTCGCCCGCCAGGTCCGGCGAATCGAAGATCCATTTTTCCATGCGCAGGAAATCCTCCAGCGCCGCCTTGTCGTCGAGGATATCGAGCAGACCGACGTACTTCTGCACGTTCAGGCGGAATGGCTTGAGCATCAGGTAGCTGGCATTCATCAGGTCAGCCGGTATGTTGCCCAGCGTATCCACCAGCAGATCCACGTCCACCTGCCGCGCCCAGTGCGAGAGCATGTTGTCGGCCGTCTGGAAATCGACCGGGGTGACCATGGTGATCAGCTTGCCCAGCTTCTCCCGGCGCAGCGCGGCATAGCACAGCGCGAACACACCGCCCTGGCAGATGCCGAGCAGGTCGATCGGGCCGCCACTGCGCACGCGCAGTGCATCCACCGCACCATCGATATAGCGCAGCAGATAGTCCTCCAGCGTCTGGAAGCGCTCCGAGCGATCCGGGTAGCCCCAGTCCAGCACGTACACGTCCTGCCCGAGCGCCAACAGCTTCTGCACCAGGGAGCGGTCGGCCTGCAGGTCGACCATGTACGGCCGGTTGACCAGCGCGTAGACGATCAGCAGCGGCGTGCGCCGGGTCGGCGCCTGTTCGCCGACGAAGCGGTAGAGCACCACCTTGCCGTCGCGCCACACTTCCTCGCGGGCGGTCACGCCATAGTCAACGTCTTCCACCTGCGGCAGCAGCTTCAGCCCTTCCATCAGCTTGCGCTGCATCGCCAGGGTTTCCTGCATCAGGTCATCGGCGTTGAAGCCCAGCGGTCCCTTCATCGGTCACGTGCCCGTGAGGTGGTGCGAGATTCGGACTTTTTGGCAGCCGCCTTCTTTGCCGGCGCGGCCCTCTTCGCGGCCTTGCGGGCGGCTGGCTTCACCTTCGCCGGCGTCGGCTGCGCCACCGGATCGACCGCAGCGGTTCCAGCCAGCACCGCCACTTGTGCCTGCAGCCGGCGCAGGCCGCGCTCCAGCTCGGCGATGCGGCGGTGTGCGGCATCCATCTCGCTGCGGGTCGGCAGGCCGATACGTTCACTCATCTGTTCCACCTCGCGCTGCAGGCCGGCGCGCAGACGCATCTGCGCGTTGCCCAGCGAGGCGTACACCTGCTGGAACGGTTCGGACATGGCGACCTTGGCGTAGGCCTCCTCGGCCACTTCGATCCACAGGTCGAACATCGCGCGGGCGCTGGTCAGCTGGCTGCCCGGCTGTTCGTGCTCGGCCAGGCGCTGCTCGAACAGCGCAAATGCCTCGTCCAGTGCCCGCTTGATCTGGTCGACATAGGCGCGCGAATGCTGCTGGTATTCTTCCTGCGCACGCAGCAGGGCCTGCCAGCGCGCCTGGTGCTCGCGGCCGGGGCCGAATGCCGGGCTCTGCAGCCACGGGCCCGCCTGCAGCTGGAACTGCTGCAGCCATGCGGCGAATTCAGGTACTGCGGCACCGGCGTGGGTGCTGCCGCGGGCGCCCTGCAGCATCCATTGCAGCATGCCGTCGCCCTGCCCCTGCACCGCCTCGCGCCAGGCCTGGGCCACGTCGGCACTGCTGGCGTCGCGGCCGGCAAACCGAGCGGCGACCTCCTGCATGGTGCCGTACCAGCTGCCCGCCTGTTCGCGGAACCGGCGCATGGCATCTTCCGGCGCGCCGGGCGCCTGTTCGGGCAGCAATTGGCCCCACCAGTCAAACAACCGTTGCCAGCTGCCGGGGTCGTCACCGGCAGGTGCAGCGGGCGCGCCCGCATGGCGCAGAGCATCACCCCAGGCGCCGAAGTACTGCCGGGCCAGCGTCTCGAAATCGCTGCTGCCGGCATCGTGGGCCGAGCTGGTCATCGCAGGCCTCCGCAGGGCTGGCTCATGGCTTGGGGATACGCAGGGTCTTGCTGATCATCAGCGACCCGGACAGGGCAAACAACAGCACCATCGGGTGCAGCTGCCACGGTCCGATCTGCCACTGGCCGAACCAGATGTTCTGGCCGACGGCATCGGTGCCGGCGGCGATCGCCAGTACGATCACCAGCACCAGGCTGGTCGGGATCGGGGTGCCCTCGAAATACGTGACCTTGCCCTCATCGCCGGTCATTGCCTCGGCTGTGACGTTGTAGCGTGCCAGGCGGCTGACGCCGCAGCAGACGAAGTAGCTCAGCACCAGCCAGTCCCAGCCACCCTGCATGCCGCAGGCATAGGCCAGCGCCGCTGGGGCCACCCCGAAGGAGATCACGTCGGACAGCGAGTCCAGCTCGCGGCCCAGGGTGGAGCTGGACTTGCGCCAGCGCGCGATGCGCCCATCAAGGGCGTCGAAGATGAAGGCCAACGGGATCAGCGCCATGCCGAACAGCAGGTAGCCACGCTCGCCGTCCTGCAGGAAGCGCATGGCGGCAAATACCGCACCGGTGCCGCAGAAAGCATTGGCCAGGGTGAACCAGTCGGCCAGCTGGAATTCGCGCAGCATCGAGAAGTGACGTTTCATGGGGACTCACGGAGCATCAAGGCCCACAGGTTACCGCGAGCGCCGTCGCTGGTGACAGCGCTGACGGGGCCCACCCTTCACCGCCCCCTCACCCGCCCTCACCGGCGGTGAATTTTTCGCCACCCATCTTGACAGCCTAGGGGGGTGGCGCCTGTCGCGGCTTATCCACAAAGTTGCCCACGCGTAATCCACACCCCCTGTGGACAACCAGATCTCACCGACTGCGACGGTGGACATTTCCTCATCACCCTGACGCGGGGTTTCCCTACTTCCAAAGCCGCGAGGTCGGCGCTATGGTCACCGGCGGGCCCGCCGCCGCCACGCGCGATTCCTGGTGACGGGCGATGATGATGCCGGATGCTTCCACCTGCTGCTGGCGCAGCGGCCATGAAGCGGTAGAGCCGGCCGCTGGCCGGCTGCACCTGCCATTCCGGGGTGCCGGACGGCGGCAGGCAACTACCCAGCCTGCACCCGCCGCCAACGCGCGAAGCACAACACCTGCATCACCAGCATGGCCAGCAACCCCAGCGGCCACGCCCACCATACGCCGGCCAGCCCGTGCTGCGCCTGCATCCACATCGCCAGCGGCAGTTCCACCAGCAGCACCGCTGCCATACCCAGCAACGCTGGCAACCATACCGTGCCGCTGCCGCGCATCACCCCGACAAGCACCGCGCTGATTCCCATCGCCAGCACGCCCCACACCACAGTGCGCAGCTGCAACGCAGCCAGCTCGCGCACGTCGGCTGCCGCCAGGATCAGCCCGGTCAGCCCGCGCGCCAGCGCCACAACCAGCACCACCACCACGCTCAGCGTCGCCAGCGCCACCAGCACACCAGTCCGGGCGATGGCCGGCAGCCGTGCTGTACGCCCGGCGCCCATCGCATGCGCCGCGAGGATGGTGGCGGTGATCCCCAACGACATTGCCGGCAACTGCACCCAGTTCATCAGCTGGTTGACCGCACCGTAGGCGGCCGTAGCGGTGTAGCCGTAACGGTTGATCCAGCCCAGCAACACGATTTCGGCGACGGCCAGGCTGAGCATCTGCAGCGAGGAGGGTATGCCGATGCGCAGCATCGATCGGATGATCGCGCCATCGAAACGAATGGCATGCAACAACTCAGGACCCGGTGCCAGGGGATGTCCTGCCCGATGCCAACGCAACAACAGCCAGCCCAGGGCCAACAGCGAGGCAAACGCCGCCGACACCGCCGCACTGGCCGATCCCAGCCGCGGCAGGCCGGCCCAGCCCAGAATCAGCAGCGGCGTGCACAGCAGGCCCACCGCCGTGGCCAGCAGCAGCGCATGCAGCGGCGTCTTCGCATCGCCTACTGCGCGGCTCACGGCAGTGGCCAGCCACAGGAGGAAGAACGCCGGCGCCGCCAGCAGCAGCACGCGCGCGTAGACGATGGACTCACCGAGGATCGGTGCCGGTGTACCCAGTGACATCAGAAGCTGTGGTGCGAAACCGCTCCCCAGAGCCATCACCAGCACCGACAGCACAAGGATCAGCGCCACCGCACTGCCAGCCACCGCGCGCACCTGCTGCGGCCGCCCCGCGCCCCAGGCGTGCCCGATCAGCACCATCGCGCCGGTCGCCAGGCCCATCACCAGGGCCAGCAGCAGGAAGAAGACCGGGAAGAACGCAGCGGCCACGGCCACCGCCTGGGTACCGAGCAGATGGCCGAGGTAGATGTTGTCCAGCGTGCCTGCGGCCAGCTGCAGCGCATTGGTCAGCAGCATCGGCAGCAGCAGGGCCAGGTAGGTGCGCCACAGAGGCGGCGCGACCAGGGGCGTGGGATGTACAGGGGAGTTCATGGGGTTCTCTGGGCAAGGCGCTGCCCTGCCCGGCGTTTCCACCAGCAAAGCAAGCACAGGGGACCGGGCCGTGGCCCGCGATCAGGTGGCGCCGCCGTTCAACGACGGCGCGATGGATCAGCCGTCAGCGCTGTCGAACGCCAGACGCAGGGCGTGGTCGCGCACATCCCTGGGCCAGGAATGCAGCACCGCTTCCAGGCCCGCACGGTCGTGCGCGAACAGCACGCGGATGGCCTCCTCGAAGCCCGGCAGGTCACCGGCGATGGTCTGCAGGAAGAGATAGGCGCGCTCGGCATCGCGACGCCGGCGGTCCTTGTCCGCACCGGCGCGGCTGGCCGCCTCCACCAGTTTTCGCAATGCCACCGAGGCGCCGCCCGGCTGCTCGGCCAGCCAGGCCCAATGGCGCGGCAGCAAGGTCACTTCACGGGCGACCACGCCCAGCTTGGGGCGGCCACGGCCACGCGGGGTCGCAGCGTCTTCGGCAGTGATTTCGGCTTCCGCCTCGTCAGAGGGGGGGAACGCTTCGGTTACCCGCGCCAGCAGTTCCTCGTCACTGCCGCGCGTATCGAAATCGCGGGTGCGACCGGTGGCGTTGTCGAACACCAGCAATGGTCCGACAGCGTTGTCGGCGCGCAGCCGCTTGAGCGCCAGTGCCGCCACTTCCGGGCTGCCGCAGGCAACGAGGCGATGGCCGTCGAAACAACTGAAAGGAGGGAGTCGGGACGCAGGCATGGCAATGGCATCAGAGGTGATGCGCGAATATTGCCCGGGTAATTTATGACTGTCAATATTGCCCGGGTATTAATCGACCAAAAGAGCGTGCCAACCCAGATTGGCACTCCCCGGAATGGTTGGCACCTCCCCGATTCACCGGGTCACAGCCGGCTGTAGGACCAACTGACCATGCGCCCGTCCTTGTACGGCATCACGCCGTGGAACGGGCGCGGGTCGGCGTCGAACACCAGCGGCAGGAAGTTGCGGTCGCCTTCCCACATCGGCAGCGTGTCCAGCTTGTCCAGATCTACCCACTCCAGCGTGCCTTCGTGGTTGCCGCCGTGCGGGGTACCTTCGAAGCTGTCGATGACGAACACGAAGCCCAGCCAGTCTTCGCCGTGCTTGCCGAAACCGGGCCAGCTGAGAGTGCCGCGCAGGCGCATGCCGGTGCAGTCGATGCCGGCTTCCTCGGCAATCTCGCGGCGCATGCTGGCCGCCACGTCCTCGTCCGCTTCGATCTTGCCACCCAGGCCGTTGTACTTGCCGAGGTGATGGTCACCGGGGCGCGTATTGCGATGGATCATCAGCACCTGGCGACGATCGGGCGACAGCACATAGCCCAGAGTGGCGACGATCGGGGTGTACGGCATGGGGCGGCATCCAGCGGCAGGTCAGCCCTGGATTATGGCCGATCAGCGCACGAGCGACAGGCGGCGCTCGGCAGGCGCACCGGCGCCATCGGGGTCACGGCGCAGCGTTGCGACGCCGTGGCCGCGCTCGGCCAGGTATTCCAGCCACTTGCCGAGGAAGGTGTTCATCCGCATGCGATGACTGATCAACTCCGCCGGCGGCGGGTACAGGCCCATGGTGTCCTGCCAGCGGCGGCCGACGTAGCAATGGGTGGTCTCGGCCTGGCGCGCGTCACGGTACAGGCGAACATAGGCCGAGGGATCCGGCTCGCCGGTGACCGGGTCGGCAATGTCGTAGGTCAGCCGCAGTTCCACCGTATAGCGGTGGCACTCGATCACGTCCAGGCGGACATCCAGGCCGTCGCCGATCGAGGAAATGTAGCTGCCCGCCGCCAGTCCCGCCGGTTCGAACAGGCGCACCAGATGGCGGTAGTTCTCCGCGTACAGGCCCATGAGCCAGCTCAGCCGGCTCAGGCGGGGAATGCGTTCGGTACGGGGCAAGGCTCGGGCCATGGGTCGATCCTACACGTTGGTGCTTCAACGTGGGGGCGCCTCAAGCCACAGCCAACCCGACGGTCGCTTTCATCGTGGTAGTGCCGGCCGCTGGCCGGCAGCCCCGCAGTGCGAAAAGGGTCAATACAGCTCGCGCTGCAGCCCCAATGTGGCCAGCACCTTGCTGGAAATCTCCTCGATCGAGGTGTGGGTGGTGCTCAGGGTCGGGATCCGCTCCATGCGGAACATGGTCTCGGCCGCGGCCACCTCGCGCTTGCAGGTGTCCAGGTTGGCGTAGCGCGAGTTCGGGCGGCGCTCCTGGCGGATCTGCTGCAGGCGGTCCGGATCGATGGTCAACCCGAACAGCTTGCGCCGGTAGTTGCGCAGGCGCGGCGGCAGGCGGTCGCTTTCCAGGTCTTCGTCGGTCAGCGGGTAGTTGGCCGCGCGCACTCCGTAATGCAGAGCCAGGTAGATGCAGGTGGGCGTCTTGCCGGCGCGCGACACCGCCACCAGGATCACGTCGGCATCGTCATAGTTCACTGCGATGCCGTCGTCATGGGTCAGGGCGAAGTTCATCGCGTTGATGCGGCGGTGGTACGTGTCGAAATCGACCATGCCGTGGGCCTGGCCGACCCGGGCCAGGCGAGGGCTGGCCAGTTCGCGCTCCAGCGGCTCGATGAACGGCGCGAACACATCCAGCATCAGGGCACCGCTGTCGGCCAGGATCAGGCTCAGGCTCTGGTCCACGCAGGAGTTCACCACGATCGGCCGGACCTGGTACCGCTCCCCCGCCGCCTGGATCCGGGCGCAGGCTTCACGCGCTTTTTCAGGGTCGTCGACAAACGACATCCGATCGGTAATGAAGCTGAACCCGGAGAACTGGGTCAGCAGGCTATGCCCAATGGTTTCAGCGGTGATACCGGTTCCATCGGAAACGTAGAACACCGGACGGATGGTCGACATGCGCGCTTTTACCCCCTACGAAGCTTAAAAAGGCCGCCAGCACAAGCTTGTGCCGACGGTGCTCTGCCCGGCATCATATCGGCTTCTTCCTACGGACGCGGCCACTCAGCCCGCCTCGGGCGATGGCCAAACGGAGCATCGCGCTTGAACGAGAACATCCTGTGGTTGCACGAACTGCGTCTGGCCGATCTGGCCCGCGTAGGCGGCAAGAATTCGTCCCTGGGCGAGATGATCGGCAACCTGGCCGGTCTGGGCGTTTCGGTGCCGGGCGGTTATGCCACCACCGCTGAAGCCTTCAAGGACTTCATCGCGCACAACGACCTGTCCAAGCGCATCTTCGACAGGCTGGCCACGCTGGACGTCGAGGACGTCAACGCGCTGACCGCAGCCGGCAAGGAAATCCGCGGCTGGGTAATCGACGCCCCGCTGCAGCCGCAGCTGGACCAGGACATCCGCACCGCCTACGCCAAGCTGAGCGCCGAGAATGGCGGCGGCGACGTGGCCGTGGCCGTGCGTTCGTCTGCCACTGCCGAGGATCTGCCGGATGCGTCCTTCGCCGGCCAGCAGGAAACCTTCCTCAACGTGACCGGTGCCGACGACGTCGTGCACAAGGTCAAGGAAGTGTTCGCCTCGCTGTACAACGACCGCGCCATCGCCTACCGCGTGCACCACGGCTTCAAGCATGAGGACGTGTTCCTGTCCGCCGGCGTGCAGCTGATGGTGCGTTCGGGCGTCGGTTCCTCCGGCGTGCTGTTCACCCTGGACACCGAGTCCGGCTTCCGCGACGTGGTGTTCGTCACCTCCTCGTTCGGCTTGGGCGAGATGGTCGTGCAGGGCGCGGTCAATCCGGACGAATACTACGTCTACAAGCCCACCCTGCAGGCCGGCAAGCCGGCGATCCTGCGCCGCTCGCTCGGCAGCAAGGCGATCCGCATGGTGTATTCGGATGTCCCCGGTGAGCGCGTCCGTATCGAAGACACGCCGGCCGAACTGCGCACCACCTTCTCGATCAGCGACGAGGACGTGCAGGAACTGGCCAAGCAGGCGCTGGTCATCGAAAAGCACTACGGCCGCCCGATGGACATCGAATGGGCCAAGGACGGTGTCAGCGGCAAGCTGTTCATCGTGCAGGCGCGCCCGGAAACGGTGAAGTCGCGCAGCCACGCCACCCAGATCGAGCGCTTCGCGCTGACCGAGAAGGGCGGCAAGGTGCTGGCCGAGGGCCGTGCCGTCGGCGCCAAGATCGGTTCGGGCGTGGCCCGCGTGGTGAAGACGCTGGACGACATGAACCGCGTGCAGCCTGGCGACGTGCTGATCGCCGACATGACCGATCCGGATTGGGAACCGGTGATGAAGCGCGCCTCGGCCATCGTCACCAACCGCGGTGGCCGCACCTGCCACGCCGCGATCATCGCGCGCGAGCTGGGCGTGCCGGCCGTGGTTGGTTCGGGCAACGCGACCCAGGTCATCGAAGATGGCCAGCTGGTCACCGTCAGCTGCGCTGAAGGCGATACCGGCTTCATCTACGAAGGCAAGCTCGGCTTTGAACGCACCACCACCGATCTGGGCAACATGCCGCCGGCGCCGCTGAAGATCATGATGAACGTGGCCAACCCGGAACGTGCCTTCGACTTCGGCCAGCTGCCGAACGCCGGCATCGGCCTGGCCCGCCTGGAAATGATCATCGCCAGCCACATCGGCATCCATCCGAATGCGCTGCTGGAATACGACCGCCAGGACGCCGCTACCAAGAAGAAGATCGACGAGAAGATCGCCGGCTACGGTGATCCGGTCAGCTTCTACGTCGACCGCCTGGCCGAAGGCATCGCCACCCTCACCGCCTCGGTCGCCCCGAACGCCGTGATCGTGCGCCTGTCGGACTTCAAGTCCAACGAGTACGCCAACCTGATCGGCGGCAGCAACTACGAGCCGCACGAAGAGAACCCGATGATCGGCTTCCGCGGCGCCAGCCGTTACGTCGATCCGAGCTTCTCGGCCGCCTTCGCGCTGGAGTGCAAGGCCGTGCTGCGCGTGCGCAACGAAATGGGCCTGGACAACCTGTGGGTCATGATTCCGTTCGTGCGCACCCTGGAAGAAGGCCGCAAGGTCATCGAGGTGCTGGAACAGAACGGCCTGAAGCAGGGCGAGAACGGCCTGAAGATCATCATGATGTGCGAAGTGCCGTCCAACGCACTGCTCGCCGATGAGTTCCTGGAGATCTTCGACGGCTTCTCGATCGGCTCCAACGACCTGACCCAGCTGAGCCTGGGCCTGGACCGCGACTCGTCGATCGTCGCGCACCTGTTCGACGAACGTAACCCGGCGGTGAAAAAACTGCTGTCGATGGCGATCAAGTCGGCACGTGCCAAGGGCAAGTACGTTGGCATCTGCGGCCAGGGCCCGTCCGATCACCCGGATCTGGCCGAATGGCTGATGCAGGAAGGCATCGAGTCGGTGTCGCTGAACCCGGACACCGTGGTGGATACCTGGCTGCGCCTGGCCAAGCTGAAGGCCAACGGCTGATGCCGTGATGGGCTGACGTCGCTTTCATCGACGTCCGCCCATACTGCTGCTGCACGCAAGCCCCGCCTCTGCGGGGCTTGCTGTTTCTGGCGTCCACGCACGCCCGGCCCCACGCAGACATCGCTACGCAGCAAAGGACTTCCGCATGATCGCCGCCGCACCTCCCGCCCCCGCCGCAACGCCCTGGTTCCACTCGCTCAACTGGGAGCGCCTGCTGGAAACCTACGGTGTGCCGTTACTGGCCGCCATCGTGGTGCTGCTGGTGGGCCTGTGGGTGGCGCGTCGCCTGTCCAGCGCGATGCCGCGCGCCACAGCGCGCATGGGCGTGGACCCGATGCTGGGCAGCTTCCTGCGCAACGTGGTGTACGCCGCATCGCTGGTGATCGTGGTGGTGCTGGCCATCGGCACGCTGGGCGTGCAGATCACCCCGTTGCTGGCCGTGCTTGGTACCGCCGGCCTGGCCGTTGGCCTTGCCCTGAAGGATTCGCTGTCCAACATCGCCTCGGGCGTGATGCTGGTGACACTGCGGCCGTTCCGCGTCGGCGATGTGGTCACCGTGGCCGGACAGACCGGCACGGTGCGCGAAGTGCGCATTTTCCAGACCGTCATCACCGGTGCCGACAACCAGCACACCACCATTCCGAACACGCTGATCACCGCCGCACCGATCATCAACCTGACGGCCGAGCCGACCCGCCGCGTCGAACTGGTGATCGGCATCGGCTACGAGGACAACATCCAGCTGGCACGCGACACCGCGCTGGCGCTGATGAAGGCGGACCCGCGCGTGCTGCAGACGCCGGCACCGGACGTGGTGGTGTACGAGTTGGGGGCGCACGCGATCAACCTCGGCATCCGCTGCTACGTGAAGTCGGCCGACTGGTTCGGCACCAAGGTCACGCTGCTGGAGCAGCTGAAGCTGGGCTTTGACAGGGCCGGCATCAACATCCCGTATCCGCAGCAGGACATGCACCTGTACCTGCATGGGAAGGATGGCGGTGTGGTCGAGGCGGACGCGCTGGTGCGCGACAAGCCCTGATCCCAAACAGAAATGCCGGCCAGCGGCCGGCACTACCCTGCCCCGCGCCCCCCTGGTAGTGCCGGCCGCTGGCCGGCACCCACCCATCTCCATGCACCGGTAGTGCCGGCCGCTGGCCGGCAGCCTTCAGGATCAGGCCGCGACGATCTCTTCCAGCGCCGGGTAGTCGATGAAGCCCACCGCACCACCGCCAAAGAACGTCGCCCGATCCGGCGGGTTCAATTCCGCCCCCAGACGCAGGCGCTCCGGCAAATCCGGGTTGGCGATGAACGGGCGACCGAAGCCGATCAGGTCGGCCCAGCCCTCAGCCAGTGCCTGTTCAGCACGTTCGGCGGTGTACTTGCCGGCATAGATCAGCGTACCCGGGTAGACCATGCGCAGCGCCTGCTTGAACGCCACCGGCATCAGCGGTGCATCGTCCCAGTCGGCTTCGGCGATGTGCAGGTAGCCCACGCCCAGCTCACCCAGCAGATGCGCCGCGGCCAGATAGGTGGCCTGCGGCGTATCGTCAACCGCGCCCTGCAACGTCGTCAGCGGCGCCAGACGGACACCGACGCGGTCACCACCGGCTACGGCCGTCACCGCCTGCACCACCTCGCGCAGGAACCGCAGGCGGTTCTGCAACGCGCCGCCATAGCCGTCGGTGCGCCGGTTGGCCTGCGAGTCGATGAACTGGTTGATCAGGTAGCCATTGGCACCGTGCAACTCCACGCCATCGAAGCCTGCGTCCAGCGCGTTGCGTGCCGCCTGGGCGTAGTCGGCGACGATGCCCGGAATCTCGTCTTCGCGCAGCGCGCGCGGCATCGAATGCTGGATCATTTCGCCCACCCCGGCTTCGGGACCTGCCCCGGTCGGGTCGACAAACACCTTCACGCCTTCGGCCAGCAGCGCCGACGACGACACCGGCGCGGCGCCACCCGGCTGCAGCGCAACGTGCGAGACCCGGCCGACATGCCACAGCTGGGCGTAGATGCGGCCGCCAGCGGCGTGCACCGCATCGGTCACCCGACGCCAGCCCTGCACCTGTTCCGGGCTGTGGATGCCCGGGGTCCAGGCATAGCCCTGGCCCTGCGGGCTGATCTGGGTGCCTTCGCTGACGATCAGGCCGGCGCTGGCGCGCTGCGCGTAATAGGCGGCCATTTCGGCAGTGGGCACGTTGCCGGCCGACGAGCGCGAGCGGGTCATCGGCGGCATCACGATGCGGTTGGGCAGCGTCAAGGCGCCCAAGCGGTGGGGAGTGAACAACATGGCGGCGATCTCTTGCGGGGGGACTGCCGCAAAGGATGGGGATGCCAGCTGCCAGGCAACAGGCATGCACTGGCAAAACAATTGTTCCCCGAAGGCAAGGATGGCCAGCCGGGGGGCAGAGCCCCTTCCTGCGGAACGGGATCCGGCCCCGCGCGCAACCGGGGTCGGATCCCTTTGCACCGCAAAGGGCTCCGACCCCGAAGCCGGTTACAGCGTGGGTTCGATCAGCACGCCGCCATGCGCCACGCGGTCATAGCAGGCGCGCACCACATCTTCCCCGTACTTCAACTCCAGCCGGCGCACGATGAAGTGACCACGCGCCATGTCCTGGTAGTAGTCGGTGAACATGGTGTTCAGCGTTGCACCCGCGGCGGCACCAACGATCGGCACCGCCTGCGCGGCGAACTTCTCGGTAACGACCACGCCGAAGCGCGCCGCCACCTTCTCCACCATCTTCGCCAGCAGCTTGCCGGCTTCCTTCGGCGCCACGCCCAGCGTCAGGTCGCGGCCGGTCACCACCCGCCCGGCCAGCTCGGCCGACAGGTGGCGCATCACATCGGTGGTGAAGCCGCGGGCCAGGTAATAGCCCGTCTCGCTGGCGTCATCACGCGGCGAGTTGCCGCCCAGCGCGAACACTTCCAGGCACGCCTGGCGGGTGCTGAACTCGGACAGGTCAAACCCCTCGCTGCGGGCGACGTCGGCCACCGCACGCATCATGATCGTGGTCGACACCGGCAACTCGATGAGCAGGGCGGCAAAGCCGAAGGCACCGCCGACCGCACCGGAGGTGGCTGCCGCCAACTTGTGCCAGCGGGTCGACGCTCCCTTGCCGGGCGAGTTGTCCATGCTCCACAGGGCTGCCTGCGCCGACTTGGACAGTGCCGCCTGCACCGCACCGTGGATGCGGTTGGAGACCGAACTGGGCAGCGCCTTCACCGCGAAATCCAGCGGCGTACCGACCAGGTTCGCCATGCGCGCGGTCAGGGTCGGCGCTTCCAGCAGGGCCACCGCGCGCTGCAGGTCGGACCAGTCGCGGGCGTCATGGGCGATGTCGCGGGGAAGCAGGATGGGCTCGTTCATGGCGCCGATCTTAGCGCCCGGAAGTTGAAGGGTTCGTCGCGGGTCACGACAGTAAGGCGCGGATCCCGCGCCTTGCCGGCCAGCGGCCGGCACTACCCGTTGGTGTGTCACCCGGTAGCGCCGGGCCATGCCCGACGGCGTCGTTCAGGCAGCCGGCAACCCCGACAGCGCGCCCATGAACTGGCGGTAGTGGCGCAGCTCGGCGATCGAATCGTGCACATCGCTCAACGCGGTATGGTTGCTGTTCTTGCCGACGCCGGCGGCCACGCTCGGCGCCCAGCGCTTGGCCAGTTCCTTCACCGTGGACACGTCCAGGTTGCGGTAGTGGAAGTACTTCTCCAGCCTCGGCATCTGGCGATGCAGGAAGCGGCGATCCTGGCAGATCGAGTTGCCGCACATCGGCGAAAGACCGGCCGGAATCCACTGCGCCAGGAAGTTCACCGTCTGCGCTTCGGCCTGGCCCAGGGTGGTGGTGCTGTCCACCACGCGCTGCCACAGGCCGGAACGACGGTGCTGGTTGCGGTTCCACTCATCCATCGCTTCCAGCGTTTGCAGCGGATGGTGGATGGCAAACTCGGGGCCTTCAGCCAGCACATTGAGCTGGGCATCGGTGACCACGGTGGCGATCTCGATGATCGAATCGTTGTCGGTATCCAACCCGGTCATCTCCAGGTCGATCCAGATCAGTCGCTCGTTGGCCGCGCCGGTGTCCGCCATTGTGTCGCCTCGTTGCTGGGCAGGCGCGCGGCCTACCGGTGAAGGAAAGAGGCGCCCATCATACCCGTTCGCCCCTCAGCCCTCGGCCGCATGGTCTTCCAGCAGCAACGGCGGCTTGCCGCGCTTGGCGCGGAAATAATTGGTCAGGCGCATGCTGGCCTCCTTGGCCAGCACCCCACCGTGGATTTCCACCCGGTGATTGTGCCGGGCATCACCCAGCAGGTCGAACACGCTGCCGCAGGCGCCGGTCTTGGGGTCGCTGGCGCCGTAGACCAAGCGGGCGACGCGTGCATGCACGATGGCCATCGCGCACATCGCGCAGGGTTCGAGGGTCACGTACAGGGTGCTGCCGAGCAGCCGATGATTGGCCAGCCGCGTGCCGCCGGCGCGCATGGCCACGATCTCGGCATGCGCACTGGGATCGTGCGAGGCGATGTTGAGGTTCCAGCCCTCGCCCAGCAGCTGGCCATCGGCGCCCACCAGTACCGCACCGACCGGAATCTCGTCGAACTCGCGCTGCGCACGCTCGGCCAGCGCCAGCGCATGGCGCATCCAGTGTTCATCGGCGTCGTGCACCGGTACACCCAGGGCATCGGTCATGGCGGTTCTCGCGTGTCTGCAGGGCCAGGATGGCCGCCGGGGCCGCATTGTACGCCCGCGGCCGTGCAGGCGGCGCGGGTATCGGCGGTGCCATTGCGCGCGACCGGCGGTCCAAGCAGCGAGCGCGCTGAAGCCAGGCTGCAGGCCTCATACTGAGCCCTTCCGCAAGCACCTTGGTGAACCCATGACCACCCTCCGTCCCTCGCGCGCCGATGACGGCGCCGCCCTCGTCGACCTCTGGCGCCGTGCCGTCGACGCCACCCACGACTTCCTCAGCGCCGAAGACCGGCAGGCCATCGATGCCGAAGTCGCCGGTTTCCTGCCGCAGGCACCGATGACAGTGGCCGTCGACGCTCAGGACCGCCCCCTTGGCTTCATGCTGATCGACGCCACGCACATGGAAGCGCTGTTCATCGATCCGGACGTGCGCGGCACTGGTATCGGCCGGCAACTGCTGCAGCACGCGCTGGCCCGGCATCCGCAGCTGAGTACCGACGTCAATGAGCAGAACGCACAGGCCGTTGGCTTCTACCTGCGCATGGGCTTCGTCGAAACCGGGCGCTCACCGCTAGATTCGCAAGGCCGTCCGTATCCCCTGATCCATCTCCGGCACAACGGCTGACATTGGACGGATATTCGAGGCCCGCCCCCGATCATCAGGCCGTGGCTTCGAATGCCGGTGAGTACTGCACCTCTCCCTGCGCCATCGACGGCCTCAGGTGCAGCGCCTGGAAGTACTCTGGCGGAACACCCGGCAGCACCAGGCCCGGCTCGGCGCGGAATCCGAATCGACCGTAGTACGCGGGTTCTCCCAGCAATACGCAGCCCTGCGCCCCCTGCTCACGCAGTGCATCAAGCGCCGCATGCATCAGCGCCGCGCCGACACCCTGCCCCTGCCATCCGGGCAGCACCGAGATTGGTCCCAGGCCAAACCAGCCCGTACTGCCATCGCTGATCGTCACCGGCGACAAGGCAACATGCCCGACGACCTGCCCGTCCTTCTCGGCGACCAGCGAGAGACTCAGCTCTCCACGCGAACGCAGTGCATCCACAATGAACTGCTCGGTGTGGCTGCTGTGCGGGGCTTCGCGGAAGGCTGCCTCGGTGAGTGCGTGGATGACAGCGCGGTCTTCGCGGATTTCAGGGCGGATCGTGCAGTTCAAGGAGAGCGCCTTCAATGAAGTGATGGATATGTGAATGATTGATTTCAGTCACGGATTCAGCCGCAGACCTGCCTCCGGCAGCAATGCCAACGTGATGATCGCGAGCCTTGTGCGGCAAGCGATCCGCCCGGGCAATGCCTCGCCGGGGCGTCAAAAATCCGTCTCCAAGGGTGGCACAGCGCTCCCGGCACGTTCCATAATCGAGAAACCTGCCACCCAGGAAGGATAGATGGACATGGACGCACGATGCAGGCTCGCGCCATGCGTGTAGCTCGCCCCGAACCCAGGGGGCGGCCGCTGCTGGCATTGCTCGCCCTCGTCCCGCTGGCGGCATGTTCGCCCTACGCCGACGCCGAGCGTGACGTCGCCGCGGGTGGACGCGGCCTGGCCAAACTCAACCCGGCGCCGAAGCAGGCCTACGAACTGGTGCTGACACTGAAGGACGCGCCGGGCCCGTTCGCGATCGTGGAGGGCGTGGCCCAGTACGACGTCAGTAACTACGAAGACTGCGGGCGGATCATATGGTCCACCGGTACGGCAAGCCGCATTACCAGCCAGGAACCGGTGGAACTGCGCAGGGTTGGCGAGAACGAATACCGCGGTACGTTCTACCTCGACCGCATGCAGGATCAGGACTATTACGATCGCGGTACGTGCCACTGGACGCTGACCGGTGTTGGCGCGATGTTGCGTGCGACGAACGGCGAAGCCGATACGCGATTCCTGACCTACGTCAATAAAGAGCGCATGGACGCAGGATCGCCGCTGACTCTCTACTACCCGAAGACTGCCTATCCCCGCGCCGAGCTTGCTGCCAACTTCCCTGCCAGCGGTAAAGAAGATCCGTCAGCCTACAGGGAGGATCTACGCAATGCGCTGTTCTCATCTACCACCACTGTACAGAAGCTCGTGCCATGAGCCGCCAGTGCCACATTCACCCTTGCACACCAGGAGGCCGACATTGCGCCACAAGATGATTCCGTGCCTTGCTCTGCTTCTGTTGACCGCCTGCCATCCGGAGACCGCCATGAACCAGGAACGTGCCGCTGCTGAAGCCGATGTCGCCCAGGGTGGGCGCGGCCTCGCCAAGCTCAACCCCAGCCCGCGCAAGGCCTATGAACTGGTGCTGCGCCTGAAGGACGCCCCCGGCAATTTCGCGGTGGTTGAAGCCGTCGCGCAGTACGACGTCACCAACGAAGACCAGTGTGGCTATATCGAGCCGGCCACCGGCACGGCTGCACGGATTACCAGCCAGGAACCGGTGGAACTGCGCAAGGTCAGCGATGGTGAGTACCGGGGCACGCTGTATGTGGACCGCATGCTGGATGAAGACTACTACGGTCGTGGTGTCTGCAAATGGGAATTCACCGGTGCAGGCGCGATGCTGAAGGCAACGGGTGCTGAAGAGGAGACCCGCTTCCTGACCTTCGCTGACGCGGAACCGCTGATCGAAGGGAAAACGCACACGCTTTTCTATCCTGATCTCGTCTATCCGCGGACAGACCGTGTTCCCAATTTCCCGGCAAGTGGCGAGTCCGATCGCAGCGGCTATGCCGTCGATCTGCGGGACAATTTGTTCACGATCAGTCTTTCTGCAAGTGAGGTGGCCCCGTGACCATCACCTCACAAGACTACGCCGCCTTATCCGATGACGCATATAAGGATCGCGCTGTCGGTCGACGCGCCCCTGGTCAAGAAGAGAAGGTCATACTGAACGGCCATGAGTACAAGATCCTTGAGCATGTCGACAATCGGCTCAATGGTTATCAAGGTACGGTCTATCAACGCGTAGACAGCAAGGAAATCGTCATTGCACATCGGGGCACCGAGCAGATCGGACGCGATGGCATCCTGACGGATGGAGGCATGGTCGTCGCCCGCACCAATGTGCAGGCACCTGACGCGATCGCATTGACGCAGAGAACGCTCGAAGCCGCAGCGGCGCAGTCCCGCTTGAGCGGCGGACCAACTCCTCAAGTCACCGTCACCGGCCATTCCCTCGGCGGCGCCCTGGCCCAGATTACCTCGCATCACTTCAACATCAAGGGTGAGACCTTCAACGCCTACGGCGCGGTCAGCCTCGGCTACCGCATCCCGGAAGGCGGCAACACCATGATCAATCATGTCATGGCCTCCGATCCGGTCAGCGCCGCCTCGCCACACTTCGGCCAGGTGCGCATCTATGCCAAGCCGGAGGAGATCAGGACGCTGTCTGCTGCCGGTTTCAGCAACCACTCGTTGCGCGCCCTGATTCCAGACTACCCGGTCATCGCGGCAGCCAGTTCTTTGGGCTCCCACAAACTGGGTAACTTCCTCGATCAAGGCTCGGTGCTGAAGCACCCGGAAACCCAGACGCTGGCGAAAGACAACGCCAGGATGATCGAGGAGTACCGCGACAACCTGGAATCGCTGCGCAGCGGTATCACCCGTGCGGCGCGGGGCATTCCAGGCGGCGCCGTCGACCTGTACGACCACATCCGCGGCCCGCTGCAGCCCGGTGAGCCGGCACGCCGCGAAGCGGAGAAGAACGGCCATCACACCAGCATGCTGCGAATGGACGATGCCAACCATGTGGGCAACCCACTGTTCAACGACGCGATCCGTGGCGTGCACGCGCAGGATGTCCGCGTCGGCCGGGTACCAGACGTGATGAGCACGCAACTGGCAGGCAGTCTGGCCGCCGAAATGCACGCAGCAGGCGGCAAGCGCATCGACGAAGTGGTCATGAATGCCGATGCCTCGCGCAGCTTCGCCGTGCAGGGCCAGGGCGGTGACCCCGCCCACCTTCGCGTATCGGTGGATACGGCAGTGGCGATGAACACCCCGCTGGAACAGAGCAGCCAGCGCATCGACCAGCAGGCCGCCAACCAGCGCGTTGCGCTGGAGCGCGACCAGCAGCTGGAACAGCAGCGGAACCAGACCCGCAGCCTGCAGGCCTGATGCAGCGCGGGAGCCGGTCAGCCCGGCTCCCGCATCACTTCGAGACTCCGGCTCAGGGGCCGGACGCTGCCATTGGCACGGATGCTGCGGCCGTCACGAACAGATCGGGCCCGGAATCCGGGAATCCGCCACAGGCGCGATCGCCGGGTGCCACCGGGTCACAGGGCCACTGCGCGCGCGCGACCTTCTCGCGCAGCTCGAAGCGATCACCGGTCCAGACCACGAACGCGATGTGCTCACGGTTCCAGTCACTGTAGGCGCGCGGACCACCCTTCTGCGCCGACTCCGGGTATTGCACGAACCAACGCATGGCCGGGCCGTACTGCAGCTTGCTGTGGTCCAGGCTGATCCGGCCCTCACGCGACAGCTGGCGCGCACGATCGGCCTCCGTGACCGGGGGCATCGTCGGCATGGCATCGGCGGTCACATCCCTCGGCGCCGCATCCCCGCGGACCTGGTACACACGCTGGGCTACATAAGCCTCGCGGCAATCACCCGCTGGCACACGAACCGGCTCCGCGCCGTACTCATCACGGTTGGCGACCTGGTCGCTGCAGGTGAACGGCGCCGACACCAGATAGAACGTGCTGTCGGCGTCGCGCCCTTCCAGCGAACGCACCCAGATGTCGCCCATCCGCACGATGAAGTCCGGGCGCTGGCCATAGCCCGGCACAGCCTTGAACCAGGCCTTCTGCCGCACCTCACGCTCGCGCCAGCTGCGCGGAAGGTGGATGTCCTGCGCGGGCAGCGCGACCAGCAACGCGGCCAGATGCGTCGGCATGGTGCCCTGGCAGGCGCCAATCAGCAGGTCGCCCTGGGTCGCCAGCCACCCGGCCAGATCCACCGGGCAGCGGGCACCGAGCGCCCGCTCGGTCGCCTGCTCTGGCGGCAACGGCACGATGGCCAATGCCGACGGAGCGGGGGCTACCGCGGGAACGGTTGGCTCGACGGCGGCAGGCGGTGCAGCCACAGGCGCCGCCGCTGCGGGCGCAACGGGCGCCGGGTCCGCAGCCGACGCCGGCTGCGTGTCCACCACCGGTGTCGCAGGGGGTGTCACGGCAGCCGGTACTTCGGGAGCCGGCGCCGCGACAACGGCGTCGGCCGCCGTGGGCGCTGCAACGGGCGCCGCCCCTGCAGGCGCCTCAACGATTGCATCTGCAGCGGGGGGCGTCTCCACGGCGGGTGCCGCTGTCTCCTGAGCCTGTGCCGACGCTGCGGCAAGTCCAAGTGACAGCAGCCAGACCGCCGGCAAGCGGCGCACGGATGCAGTGCAGCGGGCAGCGGCGTGCCGGGTATTCGAGGGAACGATTCGCATGTGGTGTCCTTACGAGTGGGTTTCCATGTCGGCGCCACTGGGCGCCACGCGTCGTACGTAAAGCGCATGCGGGCACTCTGCCCGCCGGCATCAGGTGCTACAGGGATCGAGAGCGCTGCTCCTGCTCGCGGGCGAGCGCGGCCGCGGGGTCCTGCTGGGCGACACTGGCGGCCAACTGCTGGCTGCTCTGCGCCAGCGGCTGCTGCGCCGCCTGTTCGCGCTCGACCGAAGCGCGCAGCATGGCCGGGTCACCCAGCGCGCCCTGCACGGCAAACAACGTGCGGCCGTCGTTGCCAGCCAGGAGATGATCGATGCGCGACATCCCCGCCTTCTGCGCGCTCAGCGCCAGTGCGCCGGCAGCATTGTCCAGTTCCTGCACGCTGCGCAGACCGCTTTGTGGTCCCATCTGCTGCAGATGGTGGCGGGCGCCCTGGAACAGGGCATGCCCCGGCGCGCCAGGCTGCGACATGTCGCGCACGGTGGCCTGCTGGGCCGGCGCCCCGACTTCGCCCCGCTCCAGCCGCGCCATCACATCAGGCGTCAGCTTCTGCTGCCACACCTCGAATCGCTGCTGGCGGGCCTCGATGCCGTTCAGGCCACCATTGATCGCGCGCGTCGCTTCGCGCACGTCCTCGCGCGCCGCTTCCGGCACCCGCGTCTGCCACTGCCACACGGCAATGCGGCCTGCGTGCTCGGGCTGCGCGGCCAGTTCCGGGTGGTTCACCAGGTCCAGATCCAGCGCCTTGCCGGCACGCTCGTAATTCTCCTTGCCGACCAGAGGCAGATAGCCACGGCCGTGATACTTCAGCGCATCGCCAGGCGCGTCATTGCCCATACGCCCGCCATACATCAGTTCGGCCAGGCTCTCCGGCCGCCCACGCAGCGCCTCCTGGCGAGCGCTCTCAAGCGCACCATTGCCATTGCGCCACGCCGCTTCCACCGGGATCTGCGAGATACCCCGGGTGAAGTTGAAACTTTCATTGAGCCGGCTCAGGCCACGGGACTCGTGCCCGGCCTGCGCCATGAAGTTGGCCAGTTCCCGGGACGAGGTCATGCCGGCCTCCGTGGCCTGCCGCAACAGCTGCGACTCCCTATCCTGCGACACGGTGAAACTCCTGCTCGATCATCGTTGGATACTCCCGCCTCCTCACCGGCATGGCACTCAGGGCAAGCTGACGTCGGCGACGACGGACGGATCGAAATCCTCGAACCGCACCCGGCCAAGTTCGGCGGCCGAGAAGTCACGCGTATGGGTGGCCTCGGTCTCGGTGTCGACCACCCTGCGCTGCACGCCATGCACCCAGCACGCCTGCTCGGCAGGTGCATACCGGAACGTGTAGACGCTGCTCCAGCGTTCGCGACTGCCGCCGTTGGTGATCACACTGAACGCACCATCCTCGATGGTCACGTACGCGAAGGGATCGCCGGCAATGCCTCCCCGGGTGGAACACGGCACCAGCTTGTCGTTGCGCGCCGCCAACTGCCATCGACCCGTGGCGTCGCCCAGCAGCAGCAACAGCACCCGGTTGGGACCGTGCTCGCCGGGCAGCAAGCCCTCCGGAGGAGGTTGGTCGATCACCAGCAGCTGGTCCTGGAAACCATTGCCGGTCAGATCACCGCGCACGGCTTCCAGCAGGTTCGCGCCGGACGGAACGAACGCCAAGGCATTGTCCATGTGTACGCCACTCCCCTTCTCCATCCCCTGCAACTCCTTCAATCCCGTCCTGCCAGTTCCCGAGCGGAGGCCGGAAACGGGGCGATGCCTCGCACGTGCCCTGCGGCCGCCATGGCGGATGATAGCCCCGAGCCCACGGCAACCGCGATGGTGGCAAGCGTCACCCGCATCGCGGGGGGACACAGTCCTCATGGACGGAAAAGCTCCTGCGTTCGATGGCACCGGCGCGCCGGGATTTTGACGCGCACGCAGCTTACTTCGAGGAGGCAGCGCTCGTCGAAGGGGGCTTGGGATGAAAAGCGCACTTGATCACAGAAAAAGCGCGGTTAACGTGAATGGATGCCTACCCGCCCCTGACGTCGGGCACCGCGCTGGAGTGTGCCCGGGCGTTCAAAACCGGGGGGACGTCGTCCTTCCGCTAAGACTGGTAGTGCGCAGGCACGGCGCAAGCGCGAGCGCGTCGCGGTCGAACGCTGACCGTTGCACGCCCCTTCCGGTCCGAGCCACAACTGGTCGATGGACTTCGTGTTCGACGCCCTGGCCAACGGCAGGCCGATCAAGTGTCTGACTGTGGTCGACGACTGCACCAAGGAGGCCGTGGAGATCGCGGTCGCCCGCCGCATCAACGGGCAGGGCGTGGCCGACATCCTGGAAACGGTGTGCCACTTCCGCGGCTATCCGGCCATGATCCGGACCGATCAGGGGCGGAGTTCACCGGACGAGCTCTCGACCAGTGGGCCGTTGCCAACGGCGTGAAGCTGCTGCTGATCCAGCCTGGCAGACCCACCCAAAACGCCTACATCGAGAGCTTCAACGGCAAGTTCCGCGACGAATGCCTCAACGAAAACTGGTTCACCTCACTGGAGCATGCCAAGGCGACGATCTCTGCTTGGCGACGCGATTACAACGAAGTACGCCCGCACAACTCGCTAGGCAAGAGCGCCCCCACCGAGTTCGCCGCCTTACTCCGCGAGCATGGATCCCTTGCAACCACGAACCCGGGCGATAAGCTCACAACCACGGACTCTACGAAGTAGACCTTGGCCCTAACGCAGGGGGCAGGTCAAATTGAGTTGACAAGCGAAACATGAGAGCAGGTAAACCTAAATTCTTCCAGCAATTGCAACCTGCGGCGCCTCACTGACTACCACTCAGAACGACTGGAATTCCGGTTCGCTGCATGCCGAGTAGATCACCTTACAACCTTCACTGCCGCGCTTAG
The DNA here is from genome assembly GCF_059369975.1 of Stenotrophomonas sp. YJH_SMC_32. NCBI lineage: Bacteria > Pseudomonadati > Pseudomonadota > Gammaproteobacteria > Lysobacterales > Lysobacteraceae > Stenotrophomonas > Stenotrophomonas sp. YJH_SMC_32. The sequence goes on from NZ_JCAFTE010000005.1 coordinate 221,715, forward strand.
TGCAAAGCCCCATCGCCAATGAAGTCGCGGCAGAGACAGATTCAGCGCGTCCAAACGTGGAACCGCCGAATGCGCTAGTTCGGGGAGAGACCAGCGCGACGCATTGATTCTTGTAAGTCTGAGTAACCTTGCAATCCGATGCCCCGTGCTGACTACAATTGGCCAAGGCCTCATTTGAGGCGTCAGCCTTTCTCACTTTTCCGACTGACACACCGACGTCACCATTGGAAGCCATGGCAATCGCGCCCCAAGTCTTATTCCAGCGTCCTGTTTGGATAGGGCCCGTCTGACCCGATCCCGCGTCCCCTCCCGGGATCGGCGCACACCCACCAACACCCTGACCTCCGATTGGATACTGGCCTGGCGGGCAACGCCCTTCAGCACCAGCAACGGGCGGGAGGCCAAGAAATAGCATGCAAGCTGCAGCGCCGAAGATAAGCGCACATCGGCGGCCAAGTATCGAGACCATATCGTTAGACCCTCAAACTTCCCATCAGCCGTTGTTCTTTGCGAGACCAAGACGCCCCGAGTCCACCACCGCCGAACCCGGCGATGAACTACCGCCAGTCACTCGCGAACCAACAACCTGCTCGGTAGTGGCACCATGTGTCCCGCCCTTCTCTGGAGCCGGAGGCGTGTAGCAACTACCCGTCGGCTGCCCATTCGGGCCCGGCGCCTGCGCCACTGGGCTGCCACCTATCTGCGAATATGCCATGAAGCTACCCAGCGTGCCCTGGAAGAACATGGCCGCCATTGGGGGCGCAGTCAGAATCAAGGTAGTCAGGATCAATCCCATGCCGCCCTGCTGCATCGCCTGACTGGTCATGCCGTCACTGGACGCGCCCATGAGCGGGAACTTGTTCACAAGC